>JBBPYA010000364.1:0-13215 GCA_038200385.1 Mycobacteriales bacterium | reverse complement strand
ACTCGATGATCTTCGTGTTCATCGCGGGGAGCTACACGCCGTTCGCCGTGCTCGCGCTCGGCCCCGGCTCCAGCGCGGTCATCCTGTCCACCGTCTGGGCCGGCGCGGTCGCCGGTGTCCTGCTCAAGCTGCTCTGGCCCGGCGGCCCGCGGTGGCTGGGTGTCCCGATCTACCTCGCGCTGGGCTGGATGGCGGTCTTCGTGCTGCCGGAGATCCTGGCCAACAGCGGCGTCACCGCGCTCGTCCTGCTACTCGTCGGCGGGGTGCTGTACAGCGTGGGGGCGCTGGCCTACGCCGTGGGTTGGCCCAACCCCTCGCCGGCGCTGTTCGGTTACCACGAGGTGTTCCACGCGTGCACCGTCGTGGCGGCGATCTGCCACTACATAGCGGTGTACTTCGTGCTCTACCACAGCTGAGGTCGGCTCAGAACTTCACGTGCGTCTTGAGCGCCAGCCGGTCGTCCATCATCGCGTAGCCGTCGACGATCTCTTCCAGGCCGACGGTCAGGTCCAGCACCGGACTGGCGTCCAGGGTGCCGTCGAGTACGTCGGAGAGCAGGCCCGGGATGTAGGCCCGGGCCGGGCACATCCCGCCGCGGATGGACACGTTGCGGCCGAACAGCAGCGCCACGTCGATTCCGTCGACGGTGTGCGGGACGCCGACGTAGCCGATCGTCGCGCCGTCCTTGGCGATCGCGATGGCGGTGTCCCACGCACCCTGCGCGCCCACGCACTCCAGCACCGACTCCACGCCGCCGGTCTGCGCCATGACCGCCTCGACGGCGGCCTCGCCGCGACCCTCCACGATGTCGGTGGCACCGAAGTCCCGGGCCAGGGCCAGCCGGTCGGTGTGGTGGCCGACGACAAGGATCCGCCGGGCGCCGAGCCGCCGGGCGGCGAGCACCGCGCACAGACCGACCGCCCCGTCGCCGACGATGGCCACCGACGACCGGAAGTCGACCCCGGCCGAGACGGCCGCGTGGTGCCCGGTGGCCAGCACATCGCACAGCGGCAACACCCGGGTCTCCGACCCCCGGAGGGACTGCGGGACGACCACGAGGGTGCCGTCGGCGTGCGGGACCCGGACCGCCTCACCCTGACCCCCGTCGTGGCCGGGCTCGGAGAAGAACCCGCCGTCGACGCAGGAGCTGGTCAGCCCGCGCAGGCAGAACTCGCACACTCCGCAGGACCAGCGGAACGGTGCGAGGACGAGGTCGCCGCGGCGGACCGTACGGACCGCCGCGCCGACGTCCTCGACCACCCCGACGAACTCGTGCCCGATCCGGGAGCCGGGCTGGCGCTGGCCGTAGCCGCGGTAGGCCCATAGGTCCGACCCGCCGATGCTCGCCGCGGTGACCCGCACCACGGCGTCGGTGTCCAGCTCGACCGCGGCGTCCGGGACCTGCTCGACCCGGACGTTCCCGGGTCCTTCGAAGATCGCCGCCCGCATCCACTCTCCTCGGCCGGACCGACTGCTGGTCCGCCGACTTTAGCCTGCGGGCGGCCACGCCCCGGCGCGTGCTCGCCGCTGCTCAGCCCAGGTCGGGTCCCTGCGCCCGGAGCCGTTCGACCTCGGTCAGCGCGCCCTTGAGCTGGCCGAGCCAGTCCTCGGCGTGTTCGCCGACCAGGCGTACCGACCACGCCAGCGCCTCGGACCGGCTGCGGGCGACCCCGGAGTCGACGAGGGTGTCGAGCACCTGCCGCTCGGGCTGGCGGAGCCGGGTCATCACCGGCACCGACTGCGTCGTGAACGTGCCGCGGCTACCGCCGCACACCGCGCCCCAGGACACCGCCCGCCCGTAGCGGTGCTGGGCCTGCCGCGCGATGGCCATCCGCTGCTCGCGGGTGTCCTCGCGGAAGCGGTCGATCCGGCCGGACTCCGCGGCGCCGACCGCCGCCTCGTCGCCCTGGACGTCGACGGGGGGCAACGTCCCGACGACCAGGATCTCGTCGCGGTCCGCGCTGACCTCCGCGGGCCCGGTGAACCAGTCATCGGGCAGCCGCCCGGCGAACCATGCCGCGGCGTCATCCGCCGGCGGTACCTCTGCGTGCTGCCATCCGCCGCGTCCGCCGCGGCCTCGGGTGGGGCTCATCCTGTCCTCCTCAGTTCCTTCTGACGAGAACAATGATTACACCGTTACTAGGTAAGCAAGCCGCAGCAATGCTACGCCGGGAGCGAACGCCGCCCGGTCAGCCCGCCCAGGCTGCCCGCAGCTGCTCGGCGAACTCGGCGGGTTCGGTGACCGGGGCCCGGCAGGTGAAGTTCCGGCAGACGTACGCCGCCGGCCGCCCGTCGATCTCAGGCCGTCCGGCCAGCAGCGGTACGCCGGTGGCGTCGGGCTCGCCGACGACGACCACCGCCCCGGGCGCGGTGCTGTGCCGGGCCAGCGCCGCCAGCTCGGCCCGGGCTGGCCCCGGCGCACCGGCGACGGCCACCTCCAGCGGTCCGGCGAGCAGTGCCTCACCGACCGCCGCGGCCCACCCCGCCGCGCGCGGTGCCCGCGTCAGCAGCGGGGCGATCCGGGTCAGCGCGGCCTCGGCGGCGGCCCGGTGCGCCGACGAGCCGGTCAGCGCCGAGCTGGTCACGAGGGCACCGCACAGCGCCGCCGAACCGGAGGGCGCCGGCCCGTCGGCGGGGTCCTCGGGGCGGCGCAGCAGCTGCTCCGCGTCGTCGGCGGTGTCGAAGAACCGGCCGTCCGGGCCGGCGAAGCGCTCCAGAGCGGTGTCCAGGAGGCCGGTTGCCGCGGCGAGCCACCGGCCCTGTCCGGTCGCCTGGTGCAGCGCGAGCAACCCGTCCGCGCAGTCGGCGTAGTCCTCCAGCACTCCGGCGTGCACGCCCACCGCGCCAACCCGCGCGGCCCGCCGGAGCCGGCCGTCCACCAGGTGCTGGCGCAGCAACAGCTCCGCGGCCCGGGTGGCGGCCTCGACGTACGCCGGGACGTCCAGCAGCACCCCGGCCTCGGACAGCGCGGCGATCGCCAGGCCATTCCAGGCCGCCACCACCTTGTCGTCCAGGCCGGGCTGCGGCCGGCGCCGGCGCGCCAGCAGCAGCCGATCCCGGATCGCCGCCCACCGCTGCGGATCGTCCGGGTCCGCGCGCAGCTGCAGGACCGAGCTGCCATGCTCGAACGTCCCCTGCTCGCCGACCCCGAGCAGTTCGCCCGCCCACCGGCCGTCCGGCTCGCCCAGCACCTCGGTCAGCTGGGCGGGGGTCCAGGCGTACGTCAGGCCCTCGACGCCGTCGGTGTCGGCATCCAGCGCGGCGGCGAACCCGCCGTCGGTGGTCCCGAGGTCACGGAGCAGGAAGTCCGCGGTCTCGGTCGCGACCCGCCGGGCCAGCGACGACCCGGTGGCCCGCCACAGATGCACGTACACCCGAAGCAGCAAAGCGTTGTCGTACAGCATCTTCTCGAAGTGCGGCACCACCCACTGGCCGTCCACCGAGTACCGCGCGAAGCCGCCGGCGAGCTGGTCGTACATCCCGCCGCGCGCCATCCGCTCGCAGGTGTGCTCGACCATCCGCAGCGCGTCCGCCGCGCCGGTGCGCGCGTGGTAGCGCAGCAGGAACTCCAGGAGCATCGACGGCGGGAACTTGGGCGCGCCGTCGAAGCCTCCGGCCTCGGAGTCGTAGGACCGCCGTAGCGAGTCCACCGCGGCATCGAGCACCTCCACGCTCAGCGCGGCCGCGTCGCCGTACGAGCGCGGAGCGCGCAGTTGGGCGGCCACCCGACGCCCGGCCTGCACGACGTCGGCCCGGCGTTCCCGCCAGGCCGAGTCCACCGCGTCGAGGACCATGCCGAAGGAGGGCATCCCCTGCCGCGGGCCGGGCGGGAAGTACGTCCCGCAGTAGATCGGCTCCGCGTCGGGAGTGAGGAACACCGTCATCGGCCAGCCGCCGTGCCCGGTCATCGCCTGGGTGGCCTCCATGTACACCGCGTCGACGTCGGGCCGCTCCTCCCGGTCGACCTTGATGCAGACGAAGTGCTCGTTCATCACCTCCGCGGTCGCGTCGTCCTCGAAGGACTCGTGCGCCATGACATGGCACCAGTGGCAGGCCGAGTAGCCGACGGACAGCAGGATCGGCACGTCGCGATCCCGCGCGGCCTGCAACGCCTGCGGCGTCCACTCCCACCAGTCCACCGGATTGTCCGCGTGCTGGAGCAGGTACGGCGACGTGGAGGCGGCAAGACGGTTCGGCATTCCCCTACCCTCTCAACCCGCCCGGGCGACGGTGCAACCCCGGCCGCCTCCGGCGCGTGTACCGCGCACCAACAACCTTTGGAGGCCGTCGTGCATCGAACCAGTCCCCGAGTCCTGCTGAGCCTGACCGCGGCCGGCGCCCTGGCCGTGGCGGTGCTGCCAGGCGCGGCCGCCCACGCGAGCTTCCCCGGCGGCAACGGCGTGATCGCGTGGAGCCACCCGGTCAGCCTGACCACCGATTCCGAGATCTTCGCGATCAATCCGGACGGGTCGGGCTCGAAGACGCTCACCGACAACGACCGCAACGACTCCTTCCCCGCCTGGTCTCCGGACGGCCGATCACTGGCCTACGAGTCCAGTACCGCGACCGACGTCGACATCTACGTGCTCGACAAGACCGGCGAGCGGGACCTGACCAACGACCCCGTGCACGCCGACCGGTTCCCGGCCTGGTCACCGGACGGGCGGTGGATCGCGTACTCCCAGCAGACGCCGTTCTCTGCCGACGGCGCGCTGTGGGTCACCCGCTCCGACGGCTCCGGCCGGGCGCATCAGATCACCACCGCCGACAGCGTGAACAGCGAACCAGCGTGGGCACCGGACGGCCGCACGATCCTGTTCACCAGCGACCGCGGCGGCAGCCACGACCTGTGGTCGGTCCGCCCGGACGGTCGCAACCTGCGCCAGGTCACTCGCACACCGACCGTCCAGGAGGGCAATCCGAACTGGCGTCCCGATGGGGGCCGGATCGCCTACGACGTCTGCCTGTCCGCGTCGTTCCCGTGCCCCGGCTCGCCGAACTACGAGATCGTCTCGGCCGCGCCCGACGGCTCCGACGTGCGGCGGCTGACGGCCGTCGATGGGATCGACGCCAACCCGGCCTGGTCACCGGACGGGAGCCAGCTGGTCTTCCGCAGCGACCGCACCGGCTTCACCCAGCTGTGGCGGATCGATGCCGACGGCGCCAACCCGACCCAGCTGACGTTCCGCAACTTCACCGGCGGGGTGGACCCGGACTGGCAACCGGTGCCCTGACCGGTTCGGTCGGATCCCGGGGCGGCAGCGCGGACAGCTCGACGTCGGCGACAAGCGGCGGCCCCGTGGTCGCCAGCAGCACCTCGGTCGCCGCCTCCGGTGCCGCCACCCGGACCGCGGCCGTCGCCGCCGGCGTGCAGATCTCGGCGAGGCTGCCGTCCAGCAGGACCCGGACGTCGATCCCGTCCTCCGAGGTACGGCCGAGCGGAACCACCACGTCGGTCGTGCCCGGCCGCCGGAGAGTCAGCGCATCGCCGGTTGCCTGCCAGGACAGCTGTGAACCCAGTGCGCAGTCCAGCCGGGATCCACCCGGCAGTCGCGCCGACACCGTGAGATCCGCCGCGAGCGGCAGCTCGCCCACCGGCCCGGGCTGCCCGGTGACCGCCACGGACCGGACACCGGTCGGCCGCCGCCCGGTGCTCAGGTCCGGATGGGGCACGGCGACCAACCGGTCGGCGTCCCGGCGCAGCCGCATGGTGGTGCCCAGCACGCCGGCCCACCGGCTCGGCGGACCGGGCCGCGCCAGCAGTTCGGGATCCTCCCGGCACCAGGACAGCACGCAGGCGTGTCCCTCCCGGTCCTGGAACGCCGTGGTCGCGTACGCCGCCGCGCCGGACCACAGCGGCCGCCACGGGCCGGCGTTGAACCTCGGCCACGCGAGATCGCCGACGGTGTACATCACGCGGGCCGGTACGCCGTTGTGGGCGACGGACACGATCAGCGCCCACGCCCCGTCGACCTCGATGAGCTGCGGGCACTCCCACACCGAGCCGGTCCAGTCGGCGGCCTGCGCAGCAGCGGCGTCCTCCCGGCGCCGGCTCAGTATCCCGTCGTACCGCCAGTGCCGCAGGTCCGGACCCGAGTACGCCAGGACGGCGCCGGTCCCCCCGAGCTGGCCCGCACCGAGCAGCAGCCGGTAGCCGCCGGCTTCCGCGTCGGCGACCAGGAAAGGGTCCCGGAAGTGCACCGCGTCCAAGCCCGGCGGCGGCCCGGGCAGGACCACCTCGGCCTGCTCCGGCCGGCACGGGTCGACCAGGACGACGCGGCCCACGTCGAACTCCTCGCCGGAGGGTCCGCCGACCCCGGTGTAGAGCAGCCGGAGGCCGTCCCGGGTGAGCACCGCCGACCCGGACCAGCAGCCCGCGTCCCCCCGGCCGGGACTCAGCACGATCTCCGGCTTGCCCCACCGCACGAGGTCGGGGGACCGGCAGCAGGCCCAGCTCATCCGCGGGTCGAACCCGGCGGCCCGCGGGTTGTGCTGGAAGAACAGCACGTACTCCTCCCGGTCCGACAGCCACGTCACGCCGTACGGGTCGTTCAACCAGCCGACGGGGACCGTCACGTGCGAGCTCGGTCGTCGGGGGTCCGGGCAGCTGTCGGCGTCCGGCGGGCGTCCCGACGGCGTGCTCACCCGGGGAACGGTTCGGCCGGCACCGGCCGGATCAGCCGCCGGGTGGTGGCCAGCCCCCACTCGTCGAGCTCGCGCAGCCGGTCGCTGCTGGCCCGCAGACCGCCGTACCGCTCGACGGTGTCCGCCCACCGCTCCCGGTCGGCGGTCCTTCGCCCGGCGAGCAGGCAGTCGGAGTCGTTGACCCAGAACCGGCCGTGCTGCCACCCGCGGTGCACCGTGCACCGGGTGGCGGTGCGCTGCGAGGGCTGGGACTGGTCCTCGTCCTCGGGCTCGCTGCGGTGGCTGATGTCCGGACCGACCCGCATCGCGTCGACCAGCCCGACGCTCGGCAGGATCGGGGCGCCGCACCCGAGCAGGTACGCCGAGTCGCCCGCGGCCTCGCGGATGACCTCCAGACCCAGCCGGTAGGCAGCGATCGGGTCGAGCCCGGGCTCGGCGCGCGCCCCGGGCACCGCGCCGGCGAAGAGGAAGTCCAGCTTGAGGAAGTCGATGCCGAGGTCGGCGAAGTACCCGAACACCTCGCGCAGGTACGCCGCGGCACCGGGCACCGACGGGTCGAGCGCAGCCAGGTCCTGCCCCCAGCCGTGCCCGGCCTGCGCCCCCTGCACGGTCCAGTCCGGATGCTCGGCGTACAGCCGGGACCCGGTGCCGACCAGGAAGGGGGCCACCCAGATCCCGGCCCGCCCCCGGCCGTGGATCCGGGCGATGAGGTCGGGCAGGGAGCGGAACCGGTCGGACAGCAGCAACCAGTCCCCGATGTCGGCCTGGTACCCGTCGTCGATCTGCACCACGTCGATGCCGAGTCCGAGCTCGTCGATCGCCTGCAGGTTCTCATCGATGTCGGGCTCGGTGACACCGGTGAAGTAGTGGTACCAGCTGCACCACAGCGTCGGTGCCGGCCGGGGTCGGGGCACCGCGTGGGCCGCGGCGAACCCCTCGGCCCAGCGGGCCAGTGCCCCGTCGATCCCGCCGGGGCCGGCGTCCACCACGTGTTCGAGGTCAGCCTCGGCTGACAACCGCAGCCGTTCGCCGCGGACGTCGGCCCGGATGGAGGGCACCCGGTGCGGCTCGCGGGCCGCCAAGAGATGGACCGGCTGCCCGCCGCCGGGATCGACTGCGAGCAGCCCTTCCCCCCAGAACGCATCGGCCGGGGCGACCCGGTCCGGCCGGTAGTTCATCAGCCGGCACAGCTCGGACACCGGACGGTACGGCGCGGCCGCCGGCGGGTAGCTCGTCGTCGGACTCCACGACTGCCAGCCGTGCTCGTACACCCGGGCCCGGTCCGGATCCACCGCCACGTCGACGACGGGCTGAATCCGCGGCCCGGATGCGCCGCCGGGCTGCATCCGCGGCCCGGCGGTGTCGCCGGGCGTTGCGCTCAGCTGGCCGCGCGGGTGGACCCGCTCGGAGCGGCGCTCTCGTTGCCGTCGGCGATCCGGGCGCCGTCGCCGGCGGCGAACACGTGCGCCTCGCCCGAGCGGATCGACAGCTGGATGGTCTCGCCCTTGCGGGGCGGCCGGCGGGCGTCGACCCGCACGATGGTCAGCCGGTCACCCTCCTCGTCGGCGGCCCGCTGGTTTACCGACTTCAGCTGGCCGTAGGCGTAGGCGTCCGAGCCGAGTTCCTCGACGACCGCCACCTCCATGGCGAACCCGCCCTCGCCGTCGGGGACGACCTCGGTGGACTCCGGGCGGAATCCGAGGGTCGCGGACTTCGCACCGGACTTGGATAGCGCCGCCATCGTCTCGCGGGACAGCGGGACGACCGTGTCGCCCAGCCGTGCGCCCTCATCGGTCACGTCGACGTCGACCAGGTTCATCGCCGGCGATCCGATGAACCCGGCGACGAAGACGTTCTTCGGGTTGTCGTAGAGGTTTCGCGGGGTGTCCACCTGCTGCAGCAGGCCGTCCTTGAGTACCGCCACCCGGTCGCCCATCGTCATGGCCTCGACCTGGTCGTGGGTGACGTAGACCGTCGTGGTGCCCAGCCGGCGCTGCAGCGCGGCGATCTGGGTCCGGGTCTGCACCCGCAGCTTCGCATCGAGGTTGGACAGCGGCTCGTCCATCAGGAACGCCTGCGGCTGCCGGACGATGGCCCGGCCCATAGCGACCCGCTGCCGCTGCCCACCGGACAGCGCCTTGGGCTTGCGGTCGAGGTACGGCTCGAGGTCGAGCAGCTTCGCGGCCTCGGTCACCCGCTCGCGGATGTCGGCCTTGTCCCGGCCGGCGATCTTGAGCGCGAAGCCCATGTTGTCCGCGACGGTCATGTGCGGGTAGAGCGCGTAGTTCTGGAACACCATGGCGATGTCCCGCTCCTTCGGCGGCAGGTGGGTGACGTCGCGGTCACCGATGTGCACCGAGCCGGAGTTGATGTCCTCCAGGCCGGCCAGCATCCGCAGCGCGGTCGACTTGCCGCAGCCGGAGGGCCCGACCAGGACGAGGAACTCCCCGTCGCCGATCTCCAGGTCCAGCGCATCGACCGAGGGCACGGGATTGCCGGGGTACTGCCGGGTGGCGTTGTCGAACGAGATCGAAGCCAATGGTCTGCCTTTCGCGACGTAGGGGTGAGCAAACGAGGCCGGGCGCGGAGCTGCCCGATCACCCCTTGACCGAGCCTGCGGTGAGACCGCGGACGAAGAAGCGCTGCAGTGTCACGAACACGAGCAACGGCACCGACATCGTGATGAAGGCACCCGCGGTGATCAGCTGCCAGCCCTGACCCTGGGTGCCGAGCAGGGACTGCAGCGCGATGATGACCGACTGATTGTCCCCCGAACCGAGGAACAGCTTGGCGACGAGCAGGTCGTTCCAGACCCAGAGGAACTGGAAGATCGCGAACGCCGCCAGCGCCGGCACCGACATCGGCACGATCAGCCGCCAGAACGTGGTGAAGTGCCCGGCGCCGTCCACCGAGGCCGACTCGATGATCGACTTCGGCAGGGTCTGCATGTAACCGCGCAGGATGAAGATGGCCAGCGGCATCCCGAAGCCGGTGTGGGCCAGCCACACGCTGAAGAACGTGCCGATGAGACCGGCGTTGGCGTAGATCTGCAGCAGCGGCACCAGCGCCACCTGGTTCGGGACCACCAGCAGCCCGACGATGATGATGAACAGCACGTCCCGGCCGGGGAACCGCATGAACGTGAAGGCATAGGCGGCGAAGGCTGCGATCAGGATCGGGATGATCGTGGCCGGCAACGTGATGACGACGCTGTTGACGAACGCGTTGCCCATCGGGCCCTGCAGGACGTCGCTGTAGTTCGCCAGCGACCAGCCGGTGAACGGGTGGGTGAACACGGTCCACCAGCCGCTGGAGTTGGCGTCGTTGGCGGTCCGGAAGGACGTGATCAGCAGTCCGAGCAGCGGGATCATCCAGACCACGCAGAGCACGAGCAGGAAGCTCTTGACCGCCCAGTTCGCCTGCCCGCGGGCCAGCTTCGAACCCTTGGTCGGGGTGGTCTGCGGGGCCGTGGCGCGGGGCTGTTCGGCCGGTTGGCCCTCCGGGGTCCCGGTGGTGCCGAGGGCCGGCGAGGAAGTCGTCATGGACGCACCTCCGGGGGACAGCACCCGGCGGGGGCGGACCGGGCCGCGGGGCGCGGGCTGCGGCTCATGCGTTCGCCTCCTGCTTCTTGAAGTGCCGGACCTGGTAGACCATCACCGGGATGATCGCGATCATCAGCATGATCACGATCGCCGAGGCGTAGCCGAAATTCAGGTTGGTGAAGATCTGGTTGAAGAACTCCACCCCGATGACGTTGGTGTTGAAGTTGCCGTTGGTCGAGACGTAGATGATGTCGAAGATCTTCATGACCCCGATCAGCACCGTGATGAACACCGTGATCACCGTCGCCCAGATCTGCGGGACAATGATCCGGAAGAACGCCTGCACCTCGGTTGCGCCGTCGATCCGGGCCGCCTCGAGGGTGTCCTCGGGCACGCTCTTGATCGCCGCCGACAGCAGCACCATGGCGAACCCGGCCTGGGTCCAGATCATGATGATCATCAGGAGCAGGCTGTTCAGCCGACCGGTGTCGATCTGCAGCCAGGCCACCGGGTCGAAGCCGAGTTGCACGAACACCGCATTGAGCAGCCCGATCTGGGTCGAGCCGGCCGGGCGAGAGTTGTAGACGAAGCCCCAGATGGTGGCCGCGCCGACCAGGCTGATCGCCATCGGCAGGAAGATGATGGACTTCGCGGCCTTTTCCGAGCGTGCCCCGAGCCGGTCGGCGAGAACGGCGACCACGAGCCCCATCACCACGACGAGCGCGGGCACGATGATGATCCACAGCAGCGTGTTGAACAGCGTCTGCCGGAACTGGGGGTCCGCGAGCTGCTCGGTGTAGTTGCTGAAGCCGACGAAGGCGGTGGAATCCCGGTTGGCGAAGGAGAAGATCAGGGTGCGGATGGCGGGGTAGAGCAGGAACAGGCCGATGACCAGGATTGCCGGTCCCACGAAGACGTAGGGCTTGACCCGGTGTTCCCACTTGCCGGGCAGCCGCTCGGCGACGAAGTTCAGGACGAAGTACAGCACCATCGCGCCGCCGACGCCGGCCAGGATGGCCAGGACGGCGTTGATGATCTTGATGATCATTCGCACCTCTCACATTCGAGTCTGCGAGCGTGGATCGTCGCAAGGCCGGCGCGACCGTGCCCCCTGGCGACGGGCCGACTCCGCGCGGTAGGTCCCCGCCGGTCAGGGCGGGGACCTACCGGCGGGTTCAGTTCGTCGGCCAGCTCTTCTCAATGTCGTCGAGCACCGACTGCAGGTCCTGCTGGCCGCTGATCCACGCGGTCATCCCACGCCAGAAGCTGCCGGCACCGACCTCACCGGGCATCTGGTCAGATCCGTCGACACCGGTCGTCTGGGAGTCCACGGCGAACTTGAACTCCTGCCGGGTCGTCTCGTCGGGGTACTGAGTGGCGTCGAACGTCGTGTGCGGCGACAGCCAACCGCCGGCCTGCGCCCAGGGGCCGCCGAACTTGTCGGAGGTGATGAACTCCATCACCTTGACCACGTCGGGGTCCTTGGGGTTGAACGTGGTAGCCCAGTCCCCGCCGAGCAGGCACGCCTGGCCCTGGGCGGCCCCGCCGTCGACCGGCGGAAGCTGGAAGATACTGACCCGGCTGTCCAGGTTGGCGATGACATCGGCAGGGAAGAAGTCACCGCTGGTGATGAAGTTGCCCTGCCGCATCATGTAGCACTTCGGCGGGTTGTCGAACATCGGGTTGCCTGCGGTGCCGAAGTCGGTGGAGGCGATGCTGCCGCGGCCACCGAAGACGTTGCCGTCGGCCAGCGCGATGTCGGCGAAGTCCTGTGCCGCCTTGACCACGATCGGGTCGTTGAACGGCACCTCGTGGCGGGCCCACTTGTTGTAGAAGTCCTGGCCACCCTCACGCAAGACGTACTCCTCGATCCAGTCCGTGGCCACCCAGCCGGTCGCCGGGCCGGACCCGATGCCCAGGCACCACGGCGCGGTGCCGGACTGCTTGATCTTGTCGGTCAACGCCAGCAGCTCCGACTGTGAGGTCGGCGCGGTGAACCCGGCGTCGGCGAAGGCCGGCTTGGGCGTCCAGACCACGCTCTTGACGGCCATCCGGATGGGGGCGCCGTACGTCTTGCCGTCGAGCGCGGTGGACTCGGCCATCCCCGGCACCAGGGTCTGCTTCAGGGCGTTGAGGTCGAGTACGTCGTTCAGCGCGGCCATGTCGCTGCGCTTGGCGATGTCCAGGAGCAACCCGGGCTGCGGGAAGATCGCGATGTCAGGCGCGTTGTTGCCGGTCACCCGCGCGCTGATCTCGGTGGTGAAGTCGGTGGAGGGAACGAAGTCGACAGTGATTCCGGACTGGCTCTCGAAGTCCTTGAGCGAGGCCCGGAACGCGTCCGCCTCGGCGCCGCCGAAGGCGCCCAGGATCTCGACCTTGCCGTCGCTGGCGCTGCCGCCGCTGCCGCCGCCGCCGCTGCCGCCACTGCTCAGGCAGCCGGCCGTGAATAGCGCTGCCACCGATACGGCGGCGATCTTGCTGGTCGTGCGCCCTCTCATGGGCCCTCCCAGGGACGACGGAGATGAATTCGCTGCGCCACTCTGGCACATATCTGTGGTGTCCGCCACACTCGCCATGACAGCGCTTTCACAACGATTTGGACACTGGCGACACGGTTCGTCGCGGGTGTCACGCAGCGTCAGAGGAGGTGATCGGTGCCGCAGTCCGGCGAGCATCCGGCGGGGGTGAGCATCATCGATGTGGCCGCGCGCGCCGGGGTCTCCATCTCCACGGTCTCGCGCACCCTGCGGGGCTCGCTGCAGGTGACCGAAGACACCCGTCAGCGGGTGCTGCGTGCCGCCTCGGAACTGGCCTACGTCCCTTCTCCGGCAGCGTCCCGGCTGGCCTCGGGCCGAACCCGGACGGTCGGGGTGATCGTGCAGTTCGCGGCGCGGTGGTTCTTCTCCGAGGTCGTCCGCGGCGCGGAGAGGGTCCTGCGGGAGCGCGACTACGACCTGCTGCTGTACAACGTGGGCGATCCGGGCAGCCGCTACCGCCTGTTCGAGACGATGCCGCTGCGTCGCCGGGT
>JBBPYA010000363.1:0-7164 GCA_038200385.1 Mycobacteriales bacterium | reverse complement strand
TTCGACCTGCTGCTCAGCCTGATCGCCAAGCACCGCCTGGACGTCACCGAGGTGGCCCTGTCCCAGGTGACCGACGAGTTCATCGCGCACATCCACGCGGCCGGCCCGGACTGGGACCTCGGGCAGGCCACCGAGTTCCTGGTGGTGGCCGCGACCCTGCTCGACCTCAAGGCGGCCCGGCTGCTGCCGTCCGCGACGGTCGAAGACGAGGAGGACATCGCGCTGCTCGAAGCCCGGGACCTGCTCTTCGCCCGGCTGCTGCAGTACCGGGCGTACAAGCTGGCCGCGGCCCACTTCGGCGAGCTGGAGCGGGTGACCGCCCGCCGGCACGGCCGTTCGGTGTCGCTGGAACCGCGCTTGGCCGGGCTGCTGCCCGAGGTCCTGCTCGGCGTCGGCGCCGAGCGGTTCGCGCGGATCGCCGCGGAGGCGCTGCGGCCCCGCCCGGTGCCGGTCGTCGCCGTCGAGCACCTGCACGCGGTACGGGTCAGCGTGGCTGAACACGCGGCGATCCTGCGCGAGCGGCTGGCGCTGGCCGGGTCGGCCACGTTCCGCGCCCTGACCGCGGACTGCGGGCAGACCCTCGAGGTGGTCGCCCGCTTCCTGGCGTTGCTCGAGCTGTACCGCGAGCAGCTGGTGGCTTTCGACCAGGTCGCGGCGCTCGGCGAGTTGCGTGTTCGCTGGACCGGGGGGCCTCTGCCACACTCGGCGGATGAGGCTGGGCCCGAGGATCCCGGCGATGCCGGTGCGTGACACCGCCGCCGCCGGGGCCTGGTACCGGGACCGCTCGACACCGGTCGCCTCCGGCGCGGAGCGCTTCATCGGGGTCCCGCCGCGTGGCTGAGCGGCTGGACTGCGCGCTGGAGGCCGTACTGCTCGTGGTGGACACCCCGGTGGGCGCCCCCGAGCTGGCCGCGGCAGTGGACGAACCAGTGGCTGCCGTCGAGGCCTCGCTCCTGGAGCTGGCGCGGGACTACGACGAGCGCGGCCGCGGCATCGTGCTGCGCGAGGTGGCCGGGGGGTGGCGGCTGTACACCCGCGAGGAGTACGCGCCGGCGGTCGAACGGCTGCTGCTGGACGGGCAGCGCAGCCGGCTGAGCCAGGCCGCCCTGGAGACGCTGGCGGTGATCGCCTACCGGCAACCGGTCACCCGCGGCCGGATCTCGGCGATCCGCGGGGTCGGCGTCGACGGCGTGATCCGCACCCTGCACGGACGCGGTCTGATCGAGGAGGTCGGCACCGATCCCGAGACCGGCGGCGGGCAGTACGCGACCACCGGGTTGTTCCTCGAACGGCTGGGGTTGAACTCGCTGGCCGAGCTGCCCTCGCTGGCTCCGCTGCTGCCGGCCATCGACGAGTTCGACGATGCCTGACCGGGCCGGTGAGCAGGGGATCCGGCTGCAGAAGGTGCTCGCCGCGGCGGGCATCGGGTCCCGGCGGGCCTGCGAGGAGCTGATCGCCGCCGGCCGGGTCAGCGTCGACGGGCGGCTGGTGGTCGCGCAGGGCATGCGGGTCGATCCGGTCACCGCCGTCGTGGCCGTCGACGGCAACCGGGTCAACGTCAACTCCGCGGTGACCCATCTGATCCTGAACAAGCCGCGCGGAGTGGTGTCCACGATGTCCGACGAGCGTGGTCGGCCCGCGGTCGGCGACTACGTCGCCCAGCCCGGGTTGTTCCACGTCGGGCGGCTGGACGCCGACAGCGAAGGCCTGCTGCTGCTCACCAACGACGGGCCACTCGCGCACCGGCTGGCGCACCCGTCGTACGAGGTGCCCAAGACCTACCTGGCCGAGATCGCCGCGCCGGTCCCGCGCGATCTCGGGCGCCGGCTCCGGAGCGGGATCGAGCTCGACGACGGCCCGGCGCGGGCCGACCACTTCCGGGTACTCGCCCAGGTCGGCGGGCGGGCCCAGGTCGAGGTGGTTCTGCACGAGGGCCGCAAGCACGTCGTACGCCGGATGCTCGACGCGGCCGACCGCCCGGTCAGCCGGCTGGTGCGCACCGCCCTGGGGCCGGTGCAGCTCGGTTCGATGCGGCCGGGCTCGATCCGCCCGCTGACCGGCAAGGAGCTGGGCCAGCTGTACGCGCTGACCGGCCTATGAGCCCGGTTACCCTGACCGTGGCGAAGGGAGGCCACGTGGCCGTGCGCGCGCTGCGTGGCGCGATCCAGGTCGAGGGCAACGATCGGCAGGCGATCCTGGACGGGGCCGGTGAGCTGGTGAGCGCCGTCCTGGATCGCAACGACGTGCGCCCGGCCGACGTCATCAGCATCGTGTTCACCGCGACCCCGGATCTGACCGCGGAGTTCCCGGCGTACGCCGCCCGGCAACTCGGGCTCACCGACGTCCCGTTGCTCTGCGCCACCGAGATCGCCGTACCCGGCGCGCTGCCGCGGGTGCTGCGGCTGCTGGCGCACGTCGAGACCGAAAAGGCCCGCAGCGAGCTGCGGCACGCCTACCTGCGCGGGGCCGCCGCGCTGCGGACGGACCTGCCACAGTGACGGCGTACGGGCCGGCGGACGTGATCGCCGTCGACGGCCCCTCGGGGACCGGCAAGTCGACGGTCTCGCGCGCGGTCGCCACGGCGCTGGGCTGGCGGTACCTGGACACCGGGGCGATGTACCGCGCCGCGACCTGGCTGGTGCTGCAGGCCGGGGTACCGGTGGAGCAGGCCAGTGCCCTCGTCCGCCGGCACGGGCTGCAGGTCGGCACCGACCCGGAGATCGAGGACGTGGTGGCGATGGGCCGGCACGTCGAGGCGGCGATCCGCAGCCCGGAGGTCACCGCAGCGGTGTCCGCGGTGTCCGCGGTGCCGGAACTGCGCTCGCTCCTGGTGGACCTGCAGCGGGCGGCCATCGGGGCCGGCCGCATCGTCGTGGAGGGTCGAGACATCGGTTCGGTGGTCGTCCCTGACGCGCGGCTGCAGGTGTACCTGACCGCGGAACCGGACGTGCGGGCCGTGCGGCGCGCCCAGGAGACCGCAGGTGATGCGGTGGCCACCGGGGCCGCGCTGCGCCGCCGTGACGCACTGGACGGCAGCCGGGCGGCCAGCCCGCTGCGGCCGGCGCCGCACGCGGTGGTCGTCGACTCCACGGCGTTGACGCAGGAGCAGGTGGTCGAGCACATCCTGACCCTGGCCAGGCTGGTGCTCACGTGAGCGAGTCGGCGAATCCGGTACTTGCTGTCGTCGGTCGGCCCAACGTCGGCAAATCCAGCTTGGTCAACCGGATCCTGGGTCGGCGCGAGGCGGTCGTCCAGGACGTACCGGGCGTGACCCGGGACCGGGTCGCCTACGACGCGCTGTGGCGCGGCCGGCAGTTCACCGTCGTGGACACCGGCGGCTGGGAACCGGACGCGACCGGCCTGCGGGCCAGGGTGGCCGAGCAGGCCGAGCGGGCGATCGCCACCGCCGACGCGGTGCTGCTGGTGGTGGACGCCTCGGTGGGGGCGACCGAGGTGGACGACGCGGTGGCGCGGGTGCTGCGGCGCGGGGACAGACCGGTGCTGCTGGCCGCGAACAAGGTGGACGACGAGCGGACCGAGGCCGAGGCGTCGGCGCTGTGGCGGCTCGGGTTGGGGGAGCCGTACGCGGTCAGCGCTCTGCACGGGCGGGGCAGCGGGGACCTGCTGGACGCAATCCTGGACGCGCTGCCGACGGCGCCGCGCGAGGTCGAGGTGGAGGGCGGCCCGCGGCGGGTCGCGCTGGTGGGCAGACCGAACGTCGGCAAGTCCAGCCTGCTCAACCGCCTGGTGGGGGAGGAGCGCTCGGTGGTGGACCCGGTCGCCGGGACGACGGTCGATCCTGTCGACAGCCTGGTGACCCTCGGGGACGAGGTGTGGCGCTTCGTGGACACCGCGGGACTTCGGCGGCGGGTGTCGCACGCCTCGGGCGCGGAGTACTACGCGAGCCTGCGTACGACGTCGGCGATCGACGCGGCCGAGGTGGCCATCGTGCTGATCGAGGCCAGCGAGCCGATCAGCGAGCAGGACCAGCGGGTCATCTCTGCGGTGGTCGACGCCGGCCGGGCGCTGGTGCTGGCGCTCAACAAGTGGGACCTGCTCGACGAGGACCGCCGGCTGCTGTTGGACCGGGAGATCGAACGGGACCTGGCGCGGGTGCAGTGGGCGGCCCGGATCAACGTCTCGGCTCTCACCGGGCGGGGGGTGGCACGGGTGGCCCCGGCGCTGCGGGCGGCGCTGGTCTCCTGGGAGCAGCGGATCCCAACCGGCCGGTTGAACGCGTGGCTGACCGACGTGGTGGCCGCGACCCCGCCACCCTCCCGCGGCGGCCGGGCGGTGCGCGTCCTGTTCGCCACCCAGGCCGACACCCGGCCTCCCCGGTTCGTGGTGTTCTCCACCGGGTTCCTCGAGGCCGGGTACCGCAGATTCCTGGAACGCCGGCTGCGCGAAGACTTCGGCTTCGCCGGCTCGCCGATCGAGGTCAGCGTCCGGGTCCGGGAGAAGCGCGCCCGGCGTTGACCGCTCGCGGATTCAGGGCACACTCACCTCACCCGCAGCCCTGTCGGATGGAGGCGTCTCGTGACGGGTGCCAGCACGACGCCGGTCCATGTTCCACCCGACGGCGGGGACTCAGTGTTCCTCGTCGGGGACACCTACACGACCCTGCTGTCCGGCGCGCAGACCAGCGGGGCGTTCACCCTTGCTGGAGGCACTGGTGCTCCCCGAGGCAGGCCCGCCGTCGCACGCCCATCACGGGGAGGAGGAGACGTTCGTGCTGCTGGCGGGCGAGATGACCTTCCATGTCGCCGACCAGACGTACGACGCCCGACCCGGAACCGTGCTCTACGTCCCCCCCCGGAGTGGCGCACAGCTACAGCAATGTCGGGACCGGCCCGGCCCGGATGCTGTTCATGTACTCCCCGGCCGGGGTGGAGGGCATGTTTGCCGGGATCGGCAAGCCCGGGCGACGCGGGGCCATCCCGGCACCCCTGGATCCGGCCGACATCACGGCGATGGCCGGGCTCGCTGACAAGTACGGCTTCACGTTCCTGACCGGCTGAGTCGCAGCAGCGTCCCCGGGCCAGCGTCCCCGAGGGCACCGTCCCCCGAGGGCAGCCCCCCGGGGCAGCGTCCCCGGGGGTGAGTCACGCCGCATCGGGATGTTCATCCCACTGCCCCTCGTCCCAGCGGCTCTCCACCGGAGGTGGTAGCTCGAGCCACCACGCAGTGGCTTCCACCAAGGGATGCCCGGCCGGCAGCGGGGGCGGATGTGGTTCTGGCGGGAGTGCCCGCGAGAGTGGACGCAGGAGCGGGTGAGTAGGCGGGGGATGGGTGTCATAACGCTGCCCGGTCGGGGAGGTCCAGCGCAGGGTGCCGTCGGGGTGCTGCTCGACCCGCCAACGGGTGAGGGTCTTAAGGCGATGGTCCGGGCGGCACAGCGCCGCGAGGTTGGCCGCGGAGGTCGGGCCGGCCGGATAGGGCCTCGTGTGATCGAGGTCAGCGCGGTCGGCGGGTTGGCGGCAGCCGGGGAAGCGACAGCTGACGTCGCGGCTGCGGACGTGGCGGTCCAGAGCTGCCGGCGGTGAGTAGGTCGTGGTCCCGACGTCGAGTACGGCACCCGTTGCCGGATCGGTGAGCAGCCGTGTCCAGGTGGCATCCGCGGCCAGTCGGCGGACGGTGTCGGCGGTGATCGCCCCGTACCCGTGCAACTGACCAGGCTGGTCGTCGAGTCCGGCCAGCGTGGTCCACGGCACGGTCACGCGGATCGCGGCCGGACCGTTTGCCGATCGACGAGAGGCCGGCTTCGTGGCAGCGTCAGGGACCTGACGGTGGTCGTCGGTTTCGTTGGTTGCGCCGACTTTGCCGTGGCCGACCTTGCTTTCGCCGCCCTCGCTCGGGTGGCCTTCGCTCGGGTGGCCTTCGCTCGGGTGGCCCTCGCTCGGGTGGCCCTCGCTCGGGTGGCCTTTGCTCGCCCCGCCCTCGCTCGCGTGGCGCTTGCTCCGGCGGTCAGTGGCGGCGTTCGCATCCGATGGGGTATCGAGGCCCAGCAGAGCACTCAGGAACAGATCGGCGCGACGACTGTCCAGCGTCTCGGGGCAACTGCCGCCCTCCGCCGCTCCGGGACCGCTCCCCACGGCCGCGCGGGTGGTGTCGGCGGAATGGCCTGCGTGCTTGGCGCCGGAGGCCTTGGCGGCGTCCGTGAGAGCCCGGTGGGCGCGTAGTGCATCCGGCGCGGACAGCAGAGCCCTCAGGATGCTCATGCCGTCCTCGGCCGGGTAGAAATCGACCCGGCGTTCGGCAACAGCGGCAGCGTGCCGTCGCTCGGCTGCTGCGGGGTCGGCGGCCAGCACGGCGCGGGCCAGGCTGACCCCCAGGCCGCCCGGAGTCTGTTGCCCGGCCCGCACGAGCACCTGCGCCTCGACCGCCGCGCAGGCGGGGTCATCCAGGACGGCCGTGTGCTCGGCGATCATCCTCAGCTTGGTCAAGCTGAGTGCGCCGGCGGCCAGAGCGGCGACGGAGGCAGGCAGCCGGGACAGCACGGTCAAGGCGAAGTGAACTCGGTCCGAGGCGGCGCGCCGGGAGATCCGCAGTGCCGGTCCGATCTCGGCGGCGGTCACCTCGGCGGGATCCATCCCGGGACACGACGGGTCGGCCCGGGTGATCCACTCCGGCGCCCGTCGGTGCAACTCCGCCGTCAGCGCGATCTGCTGAGCCTGGGTAACGGCGATCAGGCGCTCGCCCGACGCGAGCCGGGCAACCAGCTCGGCATCGTTGAGAGAGGCAATATCGAACACATGTTCGAATGTACTCCTCCGATACCCCTCGGTCCAGACTCGAAGGCTGGCTGTGGACAGTCAGCATCGCGGGCATAGCGAGCGAGTCCGGGACCGTCCACGGACCTGGGGTACGCTCAGCGCCGACCGGGACGTGGCGCAGTTTGGTAGCGCACTTGACTGGGGGTCAAGGGGTCGCAGGTTCAAATCCTGTCGTCCCGACAGTGTGATGTCGCAGGACATCGGAATGGGCTGGACCTGCAATCTGTAGGTTCGGCTCACTTCCTTGTGGGGCCTGGTGGCCTTCCGGTCGGCTGATAGTCCTTGCGTGGGTCGATGGTGAGGTGGCGCAGTATCTCGCCGGTGGCGGCGTTCACGATGGTGACGTGGAGGTCTTGGATGAGCAGGATGACGTCGGTTCGGGCGTAGGTTC
>JBBPYA010000362.1:0-6144 GCA_038200385.1 Mycobacteriales bacterium | reverse complement strand
GATCGACTCGACGCGGCACTCGATCGAGCCGCTGCTCGAGCAGGCCGACCGGGACCAGCGCGACCTCGGTCTGGGTGACCTGCCCTACCCGCCGGACTACCCGAAGATGCCCGGCGAGCCGATGCGCGTGCAGCCGAGCCGGGCCCGCCCGAAACCTCACGATTAGGCACTTCATCGCCCACACACCCTGTGTTCATAGATCTGTCGGGCCGGACTGGTACTAACGGGCCACCTGATTCCCGCTGAGGAGCCCGCCTGATGCGTTTCCGCTGCCGCCCGGCCCTGTCCGCCACCGCCACCGCCGCCCTCCTGCTCACCGGAGTCGCGGTCGCCGCGCCGGTGGCGGCGGTCTCACCCGACGTCGTGGTCAGCGAGGTGTACGGCGGCGGCGGCAACACCGGGGCCAGCCTCAAGCAGGACTTCGTCGAGCTGTACAACGCGGGATCGGTCGAGGTGGATATCACCGGCTGGTCGGTGCAGTACGCGTCCTCGACGGGCAGCACCTGGCAGGTCACCGAACTCGCCGGCGTCCTCCCCGCCGGGCGTTCGTACCTCGTGGGTGAGGGGTTCGGCTCCGGCGGGACGGTGGACCTCCCGCCGCCGGACACCTTCGGGACGATTGCGATGAGCGCCTCGGCCGGCAAGGTCGCGCTCGTCACCGACAGCACGGCACTGAGCTGCGGCGCCACGGCGGGCAGCTGCTCGGCGGTGGCCTCGGTGCGCGACCTCGTCGGGTACGGCGCGGCGCCCAGCGACTTCGAGACCGCCCCGACCGGAACCAACCTGACCAGCACCACGGCGGCGGCCCGGGATGCCGCCGGCGCCGACACCGACGACAACTCCGCCGACTTCGGCACCGGGGAGCCGACCCCGGCGAACTGCGGCGCGGACTGCGCTCCGCCGCCGCCGATCGGCGTCGAGGACCTGTTCATCCACGACGTGCAGGGCGCCGCGCACACCTCGCCGTACGTCGGTCAGTACGTCATCGACGTGCCCGGCGTCGTGACCGTGGTGGCGTCGAACCGGTTCTGGCTGCAGGACCCGGCCCCGGACTCGGATCCGGCCACCAGCGAGGGCATCGTGGTGTTCACCGGCGCGGCGCCGACGGTGGCCGTCGGCGACCGCGCCACGGTCAGCGCCACGGTGGACGAGTTCGGCTTCGGCGACCTGACCACCACCGAGCTGGTGGACCCGACGGTCGCGGTGACGGGCACCGGCACGATCGTGCCGACCGTGATCGGTCCTGCCGGCCGGCGGCCGCCGACGGTCGTGATCGAGGACGACCAGTTCGCCCGGTTCGACCCGGCCAACGACGGGATCGACTTCTACGAGTCCCTCGAGGGCATGCTGGTGCAGGTCGACGACGCGCAGGTGGTCGGCCCGACCTCGCGCTTCGGCGAGCTGGCCGTGGTCACCGCCGGCGCCGGCATCCACACCCCCCGCGGCGGGGTGATCATCCGGAGCAACGACCTCAACCCCGAGCGGATCATCCTCGACGACGCACTGATCCCGGCCGGGACGATGCCGGCTGCGAACGTCGGCGACGTGCTCACCGGGGCGACCGTCGGCGTCGAGGACTACAGCTTCGGCAACTTCAAGTTCCTCGTGACTGCGCCCCCGGCGGTGGCCTCCGGCGGACTGCAGCCCGAGGTGACGGCAGCGCCGTCTGCCGGGCAGCTCACGGTGGCCACGATGAACGTGGAGAACCTGGCCGCCACGGACGACCAGAGCAAGTTCGACAGGCTGGCCGCCATCGTGGCGGACAACCTGCGCTCCCCCGACATCCTCGCCGTCGAGGAGATCCAGGACAACGACGGGCCGACCAACTCCGGCGTCGTCGACGCCTCGGCGACCTACGACCGGTTCATCGCCGCCATTGCCGCCGCCGGCGGGCCGACGTACCAGTACCGGCAGATCAACCCGCAGGACGGGCAGGACGGCGGCCAGCCGGGCGGGAATATCCGGGTCGGGTTCCTGTTCCGCACCGACCGCGGCGTGCGCTTCGTGGACCGTCCCGGGGGTGACGCGACCACGCCGGTGCAGGTGACCACCGTGGCCGGCCGCCCGGCGCTGAGCATCTCCCCCGGCCGGATCGCGCCACAGGACCCGGCATGGGACAGCAGCCGCAAGGCGCTGGCCGGGTGGTTCCTGTACCGGGGTCAGTCGGTGTTCGTGGTGGCCAACCACTTCAACTCCAAGGGCGGGGACGACCCGCTGTTCGGTGCGACCCAGCCCCCGGTGCGCTCGTCGGAGGACCAGCGCCACCAGCAGGCCGACCTGGTCCGCGCCTTTGCCGACAGCCTCCTGTCGATCGACCCGAACGCCAACGTCATCGTGTTGGGCGACCTCAACGACTTTCAGTTCTCCGAGACGATGCGGATCCTGGAGTCCAGCGGGAGCCTGTCCAACCTGATGTCCACGCTGCCGGTCGCCGAGCAGTACGGCTACGTGTTCGACGGCAACTCGCAGGCCCTGGACCACACCCTGCTGTCCCCGTCGCTGCTGCGTCGCAAGTTCGGCCGCCCCGGCTTCTTCTACGACGTGGTGCACGTCAATGCCGAGTTCGCCGACCAGGCCAGCGACCACGACCCTCAGATCGTGCGGCTGACCACCCAACGGTGAGCCCGCCCGCGCCGGCGGGGGCCGGCGCGGGGTAGCACTCTCGTTAGCCCACGGTGCGGCGATCGGCGCAGGAGCGCCGTACCGTGGGGTCATGTCGATGCCTGCATCCAAGGTGACCAAGTCCGACGCCGAGTGGCGCGAGCAGCTCAGCCCCGAGGAGTACCACGTACTCCGCGAGGCCGGCACCGAACGACCGGGTATCGGGGAGTACGTCAACACCAAGACGGTGGGCGTCTACCGATGCCGGGCGTGCGGTTCGGAGCTGTTCCGGTCCGAGGCCAAGTTCGACTCGCACTGCGGGTGGCCGAGCTTCTACGAGCCGACCGACGGGGACAACGTGATCCTGCGCGACGACCGGTCCCTCGGGATGCGCCGCGTCGAGGTGCTGTGTGCCACCTGCCATTCGCATCTGGGGCACCTCTTCGACGACGCACCGCAGACCCCGACCGGCGACCGCTACTGCATCAACTCGGTGAGCATCAGCCTGGAGTCGGCGCAGGACTAGTCACGGCGCCGATCAGCGGACCGCGAGCAGATCGATCACGAAGATCAGGGTCTTCCCGGACAGTCGGTGTCCCCCGCCGGCCGCGCCGTAGGCGAGCTGCGGCGGGCAGACCAGTTGCCGCCGGCCGCCCACCCGCATGCCCGGGATGCCGTCCTGCCAGGCCTTGATCAGCCCGCGCAGCGGGAACTCGATGGACTCGCCGCGGTCGTAGGAGGCGTCGAACTGCTCTCCCGAGTCGAAATCGACGCCGACGTAGTGCACCTCGACGGTCGCTCCCGGAGCGGCTTCGGCGCCGTCGCCGACGACCAGGTCGGTGACCTGCAGGTCATCCGGCGGCGGCCCGTCCGGGGCCTCGATCTCGGGCTTGCTCGGTGTCGTCATGCCCTCCACCCAACACCGCCCGCGGGTCCGCCCCGGAGCCACCCCCCGCCCTTCCAGCGTCTCTGAGGCCGGCAACGGATGCGGTTCCGGTCGCCGACTGACCACATCCATATCCGTTGTGCGGGTTCCGGCGGTCAGGGCAGGATGGCGACCAGCTCGCGCACCGGCTTGCGGGAGCCGGTGTAGAACGGCAGCTCCTCGCGGACGTGCCGCCGGGCCGTCGAGGCCCGCAGCTCCCGCATCAGGTCCACGATCCGGTACAGCTCGTCGGCCTCGAAGGCGAGCATCCACTCGTAGTCGCCGAGGGCGAACGACGCGACCGTGTTCGCCCGGACGTCGGGGTAGCCGCGGGCCAGCTGGCCGTGCTCGGCCAGCATGTGCCGGCGTTCGGCGTCGGGCAGCAGGTACCACTCGTAGGACCGGACGAAGGGGTACACGCAGACGAAGGCCTTCGGGTCCTCGTCGGCGAGGAACGCCGGGATGTGGCTCTTGTTGAACTCCGCCGGCCGGTGCAGCGCCAGCTGCGACCAGACCGGTTCGCTGACCCTCCCGAGCGCGGTACGACGGAACCGGCTGTAGGCCTCCTGCAGGTCCTCGGCGGCCGGCGCGTGCCACCAGATCATGAAGTCGGCGTCGGCACGCAACCCGGACACGTCGTAGGTCCCCCGGACCACGACGTCCTTGGCCTGCAGCTGCTCCACGAGGTCCTCGACCTCCGCGGCCACCGCCTCCCGCCGGTCGTCGCCGACCGGCGCCTTGGCGCGGAACACCGACCACATCGTGTACCGGATGACTTCGTTGAGTTCGCGGGCCCGCTTGCCGTCAGCCATGGCCCCATTGTCCCCGCTGCGCGATCCGGGCGGCGGCCCGGTGCGCGGTCCCGATGCACGCCGCGATCCCGATCCCGTCGTACGCCGCCCCGCACACGACCAGCCCGTCCACGGCGTCCACGGCGTCCCGGATCCGGCGGACCCGGTCGGTGTGCCCGACGTCGTACTGCGGCAGCCCCCCGCCCCAGCGGGTCACCCGGGAGTCCACGGGCGCGCCGCGCAACCCGATCAGGTCCCGCAGCCCGTCCAGCGCGAGCTCGACCAGCTCCTCGTCGGAGCGCTGCAGCACCTGTTCCTCACCGCGCCGGCCGATCGAGGCCCGGATGAACACGAACTCGCCGCGGTCCAGATGCGCCCACTTCTGGGAGGACAGCGTGACGGCCTTGACCGGGCCACCGCCGGCGACGAGCAGCCCGCTGCCCGGCGGGAAGTCCTGGCGGGGTACGGCGACGGTGACGACGGCCATGCTCGCCATCGCGATCCCGGCCAGCTCCGCGGCGGCCCGCGGCGCCACGTCGCCCAGCAACGCCGCGGCCTTGGGGGGAGGTACGGCGACGACCACGGCGTCGGCATCGAAGGGCACCGGACGGGGCGCCGGGCCGGCGACCAGCCGGAACCCGTCCGGGGTGCGGGTTAGTTCCCGGACCGCCACCCCCGTGCGGACCTCGACTCCCGGCTCCGCGGCCAGCAGGGCTGCCAGGCTGGCCAGGCCGCCGGGCAGGCTGGCGAAGACGGGGCCGTCGGAGTGCGGTCGGGCGGACTTCGCCGCGCGGGCGGCCTGGATCACCGAGCCGTGCTCACGAAGCTGCGCGGCCAGGGCGGGCATCGTGGCGCGCAGCGACAGCAGCTCGGTCCGCCCGGCGTACACCCCGCCCAGCAGCGGCTCGACGAGCCGGTCCAGGAGCTGGCCGCCGAGCCGGTCCCGGATCACCGAGGCGACCGGGACGTCCTCGGTGACCGGGGGGCCGGGCTCGTCCAGGTCCCGGCGGACGGCGGCGAGGCCGGCGGCGTCGAGCAGGCCGGAGTCGGCGAGCTCGTCCAGATCGGCCGGTACGCCGAGCAGGGTGCCCCCCGGCACGGGATGCAGGGCGCCGTCCACGGCGATCGAGGCGCTGGTCGTGGCCGGGTGCACGATCTGCTCGCCCACCCCCAGATCGACCATCAGATCCAGCACCTCGGGCACCTTCGCCAGCGCGGCCTCGGCACCGGAATCCACCGGAACCCCGGCGACCTCGGAGACCGCGAGCTTGCCGCCGATCCGGTCGCTGCCCTCGAGTACCAGGACCTCGGTGCCCGGCGGCGAGAACCTGGCGAGGTCCCTGGCGGCGGTCAGGCCGGCGATACCGGCCCCGACGACGATCACACGGTGGGTGGGCACCAGGACATCGTCACCCATCCGTGACCTGCGGCCGGAACCGGGCACGGTCGCCCCGCCGTCTGAGCAACAACCGAGGACGGGAGCATCCGATGACCAGCCCACGTACGCCGACTGCCGCAGCGCGCCGACCGGTCTCCCACCGCCGGCGGCTCCTGGCGGCCCTGCTCCTGATCGGCGGACTCGCGCTGTCCGCGTGCGGTGGCGGGACCGACTCCAGCAGTAGCGCCGCCCCGGTAGCGCAGGACGGCGGCGGATCGGGCGGGCAGTCCGCGGCCGGCGACGGATCGGGCGGCGGGTCGGGCGGCTCGAGCCCGGACGCGGGTGCCCCTGCCGAGCGGCCGATCGCGCCGGACCTCCTGGACCGGGCGGTGATCGTCACCGCCGAGATCACGGTGCGCAGCACCGATGTCGGCCGCGACGCCGACCGG
>JBBPYA010000361.1:0-3366 GCA_038200385.1 Mycobacteriales bacterium | reverse complement strand
CCCGGCCCCCACGAGCACGAGGGTCTGCGGCGGCTGCGCCGCCCCGGACCCGGCGGCCCCCGCGGAGGGTCGGGCGGCGGCTGCGGTGCCGTCCGATCCGGTGCCGGCCACCGGAGGGTCGATCACGCCACCCTCAGCCCGCGGTGAGTCGGTGGTGGGCGCGGCCGGCGTGGGCGCCGGGACACCCATTGGCCTGGGTTGGACGAGCTCACCGACCGGCGGCGTCCCGGCCGGCAGGGCGAAGCCCCAGTCCAGCAGCCGGGACACCTGTTCGGTCATCCGGACCGGGACCTGCTCGCCCTGCATCAGGGCGACGACCAGCCGCCGGCCCCCGCGCTGCGCGGCACCGACGAAGGTGTGCCTCGCGGCGTCGGTGAAGCCGTTCTTGCCGGCCAGCATCCCGGGGTACGTCGTGAGCAGGGTGTCCTGGTTCTGGATCTGGTACGCCGGGTAGCGCGGTGGCACCGCCGGCATCACCGCGGTCGGGGTCCGCGCGATCGCGAGCAACGCCGGGTCGTTGACCATCTGCCGCATGAACAGCGCCAGGTCGTAGGCCGAGGAACCCTGACCGGCCATGTCCAGCCCGGACGGCGTACCGGCCACCGTGTCGTAGGCCTGCAGCTGCGAGGCGGTGTCGTTCATCAGCTCCAGCGTGCGCTCGACGCCCCCGGCCGCGCGGCTCAGAGCCGAGGCTGCGTCGTTGCCCGAGGCCATCATCATCGCCTGGAACAGCAGGAGAACCGGGTACTTGCCGCCGGCGACGATGCCGACCTTGGTCCCCTCCACGCTCGCGTCGGCCGCCGTCCCGGTGACCACCGCCGCCGGGTCCACCCGGTCGTGCAGCGCCAGCAGGGTGAGCGTCTTGAGGGTGCTCGCCGGGTAGTAGCGCCCGTGCGGGTCGCGGGCGGCCAGCACCCGGTCGGTGTCGAGGTCGGCGATCAGCCAGCCGCGCGCGTCGAGGCCGGCCGGCAGCGCCGCTGCTCCCGGCGGCAGCACGAGACCGCGGGCGGCCAGCTCGTCACCACCGACGGTGGACCCGTCGGGACTGGTCCCCGGCGGCGGCCCCCCGGGGTACGGCGCGGTGGGCGTGGGAGCGCCGGGGTCGACCGCCGGGCCGGCCGCGGCGGGGCCGGCGCAGAGCCCGGCGAGGACCGCCAGCGTCGCGGCGACGGCCAGTCCGGCGGCCCACCGGGTGAGTTCAGGCATTGCCGGGAATCTATCGCCCGCAGGCCCGGCCCGGGATGCTGCCGCACCGCGGCGACCGGCCGGGGCGGGCGGAAGCGCCGCCGGGTAGCGGCCCGGCGACGCCTGGTCGCGCCGTACAACGATGTGGTCTCGGGCGAATCGGACATGGATCGGTCCCCGTTCCGACCGGTACGGTGACCGGTCAGCGGCCGTGGAGCAGGTCCCGGTCGACGAAAGGAGAAGTCTTGCGTCGCACCCGTGGGTTGTCCCTGGCCGCAGCCGCGATCGTCGGGGTCCTGTCCCTGGCCTCGTGCGCGAACTCCTCCACCGATACCGGCAGCTCGGGCAGCACCGGCAGCTCCGGCGGCAGTTCCACGCAGGCCGCCTCCGACGTCCGGGTCGGCCTGGCCTTCGACGTCGCCGGCGAGGGCGACAAGTCCTTCAACGACTCCGCGGTCGTCGGCCTGGAGAAGGCCATCACCGACTTCGGCGTCGCCTCGCAGAAGGTCAGCCCGAACGCCGACGGCTCCAACCGCGCGGAGCTGCTCAGCCAGCTCGCCGAGCAGGGCTTTAACCCGGTGATCGCGGTCGGCTTTGCCTACGACGAGGTGATCGGCCAGGTCGCAGCGGACTTCCCGGACACCACGTTCGCCCAGATCGACGGCTCGAACACCACTGCCGACGGCGGCTCCAAGGGTCCCAACCACACCGGGCTGCTCTTCGCCGAGGAGCAAGGCTCCTTCCTGGCCGGGGTCGCGGCGGCGCTGAAGTCCCAGACCGGCACCATCGGTTTCGTCGGGGGCGTGCAGATCGGTCTGATCCAGAAGTTCGAGGCCGGCTACGTCGCCGGCGCCAAGGCGGCCAAACCCGACATCAAGGTGCTCGTCGACTACATCTCCCCGGCCGGCGACTTCAGCGGCTTCGGTGACCCGGCCCGCGGCAAGATCGTGGCGCAGGGCCAGTTCGACTCCGGCGCCGACATCGTCTACCACGCCGCCGGCGGCTCGGGCGTCGGCGTGTTCGAGGCCGCCGCCGCCTCCAACAAGCTCGCGATCGGCGTCGACTCCGACCAGTACCAGACCGTCGGCGACCCGGCGCTGCAGAAGGTCATCATGACCTCGATGCTCAAGCGGGTCGACGTCGCGGTCTACCAGTTCATCTCCGCGTTCATCGACGGCACCGTCGAGGGCGGCACCGACATCATCTACGACCTGTCGGTGGACGGGGTCGGGCTGGCCACCTCCGGGGGCCAGATCGACGACATCCAGAGCGAGGTGGACGGCTACAAGCAGAAGATCATCGACGGCGAGATCACGGTGCCGACCACGCCGTAGCGCCGCACCCGCCCGCGAGACGGCGGGCCCGGGTTGCTCTATTGGCTGACCCGGGCCCGCCGTTATCGTGTGAGCCGTCCACCCAACCGACGGGAGCCCGGGACATGGCAACAGCACGGCGACGGGCGGGCTCGTGACCGAGCAGCCCAACGCCGTCGAGCTGCGCGGCATCACCAAGCGATTCCCCGGCGTGGTCGCCAACTCCGACGTCAATCTCGTCGTGCGCCGGGGCGAGGTGCACGCGATCGTGGGCGAGAACGGCGCCGGCAAGTCCACCCTGATGAAGACGCTGTACGGCATGCACCGACCCGACGAGGGCTCGATCCTGGTGGACGGCGCCGAGCGGCACTTCAAGAACCCCGCCGATGCCATCGAGGCCGGCATCGGCATGGTGCACCAGCACTTCATGCTCGCCGACAACCTGACGGTCCTGGAGAACATCGTCCTCGGCAGCGAACCGCGGACCGGAGTCGCGCTGAACTTCGGGACCGCCCGCACCCGGATCCAGGAGATCTCCGAGTCCTACGGACTGGGACTGGACCCCGACGAGCTGGTCGAGGACCTCGGCGTCGGAGACCGGCAGCGGGTCGAGATCGCCAAGGTGCTCTACCGCGGGGCGCGGATCCTGATCCTGGACGAGCCGACCGCCGTGCTCGTGCCGCAGGAGGTCGACGAGTTGTTCGGCAACCTCGCCGAACTCAAGGGGGAGGGCCTGACGGTCATCTTCATCTCGCACAAGCTCGACGAGGTACGCCGGGTGGCGGACGCGATCACGGTGATCCGTCGCGGTACCACGGTCGGGACGGCCGACCCGGATTCGGTCACCGCCCAGGAGCTCGCCGAGATG
>JBBPYA010000360.1:0-8345 GCA_038200385.1 Mycobacteriales bacterium | reverse complement strand
CGGGCACTTCGGGCAGGGCTGCCTGCACACCCGGATCCCGTTCGACCTGACCGATGCCCCCGGAGTGGCGACGTACCGCCGGTTCATGGAGCGGGCCGCGGACCTGGTGGCCGGCTATGACGGTTCGCTCAGCGGCGAGCATGGCGACGGGCAGGCTCGCGGCGAGCTGCTACCGAAGATGTTCGGCGCCGACATCGTCCGCGCCTTCGGCGAGCTCAAGGCGATCTTCGACCCGGGTGACCGGATGAACCCGGGCAAGGTCGTCGCCCCGTACCTGATGGACGAGAACCTGCGCCTCGGATCGAGCTGGTCGCCGCGGGACCCGGGCCGGCTGCACTTCAGCTATCCCGAGGACGGTGGCTCGTTCGCCAACGCGGCCAAGCGCTGCGTCGGGGTCGGCAAGTGCCGCCAGCACGAGCACCCCGACGGCGCGGTGATGTGCCCGTCGTACCAGGTGACGCTGGAGGAGGAGAACTCCACCCGGGGTCGGGCCCGCCTGCTGTTCGAGATGATGAACGGCCACGGCGACTCGCCCATCGGCGACGGCTGGCGGTCCACGGCCGTGCTCGATGCGCTGGACCTGTGCCTGGCCTGCAAGGGCTGCAAGAGCGACTGCCCGGTCAACGTGGACATGGCGACGTACAAGGCGGAGTTCCTCGCCCACCACTACGCCGGCCGGCTGCGCCCGCGCTCGCACTACGCGCTGGGCTGGCTGCCGGCGCTGGCCGCGATGGTCAGCCGGGCCCGGCTTGCCAGCGTCGTCAACGCGCTCGTGTCGGCTCCGGTGCTGCCCCGGCTGGCCACTCGCGCCGCCGGCCTGGCGCCGCGGGAGATCCCGCTGTTCGCCAAGGAGACGCTGCAGCAGTGGTTCGGGCGTCGCGGCGGTTCCCGCCCGGGTCCACGGGGGCGGGTGCTGCTGTGGCCGGACACGTTCACGAACATTTTCCACCCGCACGTCGGCCGGGCGGCCGTGCAGGTGCTGGAGGCGGCCGGGTGGGAGGTGACCATCCCGACCGAGCCGATGTGCTGCGGGCTGACCTGGATCTCCACCGGGCAGCTGGACGTGGCCAAGCGGATCCTGCGTCGGACGGTTGCCCAGCTGGCCGACCACGTTCGGGCCGGTGGTCTCGTCGTGGGGCTGGAACCGAGCTGTACGGCGGTGTTCCGCTCCGACGCGCCGGACCTGCTGCCCGAGGACGCCGACGTGGATCGGCTGCGGAAGCAGACCGTCACCCTCGCCGAGCTGCTGACCGGGCACACCGACGGCTGGTCGCCCCCGCAGCTGGGCGGGTTGGACGCCATCGCGCAGGTGCACTGCCACCAGCACGCCGTGCTGGGCTGGGACAAGGACAAGCAACTGCTTCAGGACGCCGGTGTCGACGTCGAGCGACTGGACTCCGGATGCTGCGGGCTGGCGGGGAACTTCGGCTTCGAGCGCGGCCATCTCGACGTCAGCCGGGACTGCGCCGAGCAGGTGCTGCTGCCCCGCGTCCGTGCCGCCGATGCCGGCACGGTGGTGCTGGCCGACGGGTTCAGCTGCCGTACCCAGATCCACGAGCTGGACAGCGGCGGCCGCGACGCCGTGCACCTCGCGGAGGTGCTGGCCGCCGGTCTGGCCGGGACCGGCCGGTCCGATGCCGTGCCGTTCGAGCGCTCCGCCGGACCGCGGCCGGCCGCGCCGCCCCGGTGGGCCCGGCTGACCGCGCTGGCCGGGGCGGGGATGCTGGCAGCCGGTGCGTCCGCGCTGCTCGGCGCGACTGCCCGCAGCGGCGTGCGCAAGCTACTCGGGCGTGGACGGCCACCGCGAGCGTCGCGACGCCGCCGCCCAGCGTGAGCGCGAACATGCGTGCGGGTTCGCCGCCGACCAGCCAACTCAGGACGCCGAACACAAGCAGGAACACGGCCACCGGGACGCCTAGGGTCAGTCCGAGGGCGGTGTCGGACAATGCCGACTCCGTCGTCCGACGGTGACGCGCTCGCCCAGTGCGGAGGCGAAGGCCCGTCCGGCCTGCGCGATCCCCTCTCCGAGCACGATCTTTGCCCACGAGCTGTCCGCCGGGCGCGTCGCAGCGGGAACCCTCGGCCAGGGACGCACCGACCCCGGTGTGGTGGGCTCGATGGTCACCGCCGATCAGGCCTGCCGGGTCCCGGGTAGGTCAGGCCGGCCGAAGCACGTCGGCCAGACCGATCAGCGCGCGGACGCCGGGTGAGTCCGGTGCCTCGTCCAGGGGCGCCGTCCCGAGCCGTTCCGCGGCGACGATGGCCGGCTCGTCGGGGACGATGACGACCTCGACATCGGGGAAGGCGGCCCGCACCCGGGCCAGGTCCTCGTCGTCGCGCACCCGGTTGGCGGTGACGACGAGCCTGCCCAGCCCGCGTTCGCGGACCAGCGCCGCTGCCCGGCTGGCCACCTCGAGGGACTTCACGGTCGGTTCGGTGACGAGGACCACCACGTCCACCGGCTGGTCACCCATCCGGATCACCGTTCCCAGGCCGGCCTCGAAGTCGGCCACAACGGCGCCGTCGGCGGAGTCCAACTGCCCGAGCAACTGCTCAGGTGAGATGCCGCATCAAGGGCAGCCGGGCTCGGGATTCTGGATGGCGCTGACGACGGCGAAGCGCACCCCGTCGGGACCGTCGATCCCGAACCGCTCGATCAGCTCGGCGGCGGTGCTGGGGTGCTCCTCCTCGCCCTCGTCCACCGCATCTCGGACCGCAAGCAGACCCTCGGTCCGCTCCTCGCCGAAGCCCAGCGACAGCCCCAGATTCGGGTTCGTGTCGCAGTCCAGCGCGAGCGTGGTCACCCCCTGACGAGCCAGCGTGCGGGCCAGGACCGCCGCGGTGGTCGTCTTGCCGGACCCGCCTTTGCCAACGACGGCAACCTTCATCGCACGGGCTCCTCTACGGTCAGGGACGAGACAAGAGCGGACACCGCGCAGACCAGTGGCGTATCCGAGTCGAGGTCGAGCAGTGCCAGGCCGCGGCGGTCGGCCTCCTGTTGGGCGTCGTCGTACGGTACGGCGGCGACCACGTGCAGACCGGTGCGCTCCTCGATCAGGGCGGCGTCGGACGGCGCCCGGGTCTTGCTCGCGATGGCCACGACCCGGGGGGCCGTCGAGTGCTCGGCCAGCCGGGCCAGCCGGCGGGCCGAGAGCATGGAGGCCGGCGTCGGTTCGGCCACCACGAACACGGTCTGGGCGAAGCGTCCCCACCCGAAGAAGGGCTGCCGGGTCCCGCCGGGTAGGTCACCCACCACGCTCCAGTCGCCGTCGGACAGGCCGTCGACGAGCAGCTGGTAGGCCTGGTGGGACCGCCAGTTCTCACCCTTGGCCCCCCGAGCCTTGCCCAGCTGCAGCAGGCGCACACCGTCCGGGCTCACCGTCGCGTACCGCTCGACGGTGCTGGCGGCATCCATCCCGGCCGGCAGCCGGTACCGTCGCCGCCCCTCACTGTCCTCGTACTCCTCGACCGCCTCGTCGGGGAGACCGGCGTCGGTACTGGGAACGCCGAGGGAGTAGGCCAACCCGGGCATCGGATCGCTGTCCAGCGCGACCACCGACCCACCGTTACGGGCCACCAGGCGGGCGAAGACACCGGCGATCGACGACTTGCCGGCGCCCCCCTTGCCGACGAAGGCCACCCGCATGCGCACACCCTAACCCGGCCCGACGGCCGTGCGACCCGCGAGCAGCAACAGCTCGGCCCGGTCCGTTGTGGCCCGCCTCGGCGGGAGCCGACGCCGACGCACTCGACGGCCCGCAGGAGTCCCTACGGGCCGTCGAGGGTGACGGTCGGTCCTGCCACCGGCAGGACGGGTGGATCCGGTAGACGGACGAACTCAGGCAGGCTGGGAGGCCCGCACGTCGCTGCTGCGCCGGGCGAGCACGAACTCCCAGACGCCGCGCAGGATCGCGAGCCCGGCGAAGAAGTACGTCAGGTTGTCGTCCAGCTGCCCGTGCAGCCAGATGCCCACGCCGACGTAGACGACCGGTGCGGCCACCGCGACCCGGCTGATGTCCATGCCCCGATCACCCAGGACGGCGGCCACGACGGCGCCGATGCCCAGCGCGACGGTGAGGAACGGCCGGTCGACCCCGAGCACGATGCCCAGACCCCAGGCGAACGTCACCAGGCCGGTGGCCAGCAGCGAGTTGGCGCGCCCAGCGACGAGGCCGCTGAGGATGAACACCAACCCGATGGTCGGACCGATGTACCAGATCGCCAGCAGGCCTCCGAGTGGTGGCAGCACTGCACACATTGCGATCGCGCCGACCACGAGGATGGCGCCGCGCAGGGTGTGGTCCCGTGCAGAATCCACGGCCTGGTCGCGACGTGGCTCGCCACCGGTCGCAGTCCTGTTCTCCAGTGTCGTCATCCAGTCAGTGTCGCATGCATCTAGCGGGCTCGGTAGGTGCGTCGTGCAGCTACCTGGCGACCGCACCGACAGTGTCCGACACCGCGGCGAGGATCTCGTCGACGGCCTGCGCGAGTGCCGGCGGGATCGTCACGGCGGCCAGCGTGCCGGCCCGGTCGGCCTGCGCGATGTCCTGGTCGTAGGGCACGACGGCAGCCAACCGCAGCCCGTCGCGGTTCAGGGCCGCGGCAAAGAAGTCCGCGTCGTCGCTGGACTTCGCCTTGTTGCCGACCGCGAGAGTGGCCGGGATCCCGAGTTCGGCGGCCAGTGCCGCGGTGCGGGTCGCGGTCAGCGCCGACTTGCGGGTCGGCTCGCACACGACCAGCAGCGCGTCGGCGTAGGCCAGGGTTCCCCCTGAGCGGCTCAGGTGCTCCAGACCGGCCTCCATGTCCACCAGGACCACGTCGACGTCGGCCAGGGCATCAGCCAGGATTCCGCGAACCGTGGCGTGTCCGCCGCAGGTGCATCCGGCGCCGGCCTGGGCCACCTTGATGGCCGAGAGCAGCGTCGGCCCGGCCGGGGTCACCCGGCCGAACTCGGAGATGAGTTCGGCCGCGGTCGTGGACCCGCCCGAGCCCACGATGAGCGAGCGGGGCAGCACCGGGATGGCCTCGGTCTCGGCCAACGACAGCCCCAGCGACAACCCGAGGTTGGGGTTGGAGTCGGTGTCGATGGCGACGACGCTGCGGCCCTGCTCGACGTACGCCCGCGCGACGAGCCCCGCGACGGTCGTCTTGCCGACGCCGCCCTTGCCCACGATTCCGAGCCGCATCGACTGCATCCGGGTTTCTCCTTTCGGCCCTGCGGTAGTCGCGCAGAGCATATAGTTGCCGCCACACTGGCGGACAGCAACGATCATGACCCGACGACGGGCGAGGCATTGGAGGTGTGGCGATGGTGATCCTGTGGATCATGAGCGCCGTCGGGTTGCTCGTCGTCGCGCCGGTAGTCGTACTCCTCGCGTCGAGGGTAATCCGTCCCGCACTGGAGTCCGCCCGCTACGCCGACGACATCCTGGTGCACGGCGTGGGGATCGCCACCAATCTCGGCCCGGTCCCGGCCCTGATTGCCACCCGGGAGTCCGTCACGGGAGTTCGGAACAACGCAGTCGCCTACGTCACCGCGCTGCGGCGCCTGGTCTGAGCAACCCCGTCCGAGTCAGGAGAGCCCGTGTCCCTCGCCGCCATCGTCGCGCTGGTCGTCGTCGCCGTACTCGTGGCGGCGCTGGCCTTCTACCTCATCTGGGTGGTCGTGATCTTGCGGCGGCTGATCGACACGTTGGGCAAGGTCAGCTTCGGCGTCCAGGCCATCGCCTACCGGGTAGCTCCGATCCAGCCGATCGTGGAGAGCATCAACGCCGACCTGACTGCGGTAGCCGGCGCTCTGGAGGACCTGGGAGCAGACCTGGTCTCGCTTCGGCCCGCGCACGCATCCTGAACCGTTCGACGCAGAGGAGGACCGGATGGCACTGGAGTTCCGCTGTGCCGATGTCGGGGTTGCCTGCAGCAACACCGCCCGCGCCGACACCGAGGAGGCCCTGGTCGCTGCGGTGGCCGAGCACGCGCGGGCCAAGCATGGGGTCGAGCTGAACGACACGCTGATCGACTACGCCCGGACCAAGGTGCGCTCGACCGGTGGCGCCGGCGGGTGACCGACGGACCCGACACCCCCTCGGGGCACCTCGGCCCGTTGCTGGACCATCTCGAACAGCTGCTCATCGACCTCGAGCAGTGTGAACCTGCGGTACGGGACCAGGTTTTTGAACTGCTTGATGGGATCGACGCCCTGCACCGGCTGGCCATCACCCGGCTGGCGGTGACGATCGGGGCGGACACCGAGCGGCTGCGCGCGGACGATCCGGCGGTGGAGTGGCTGTTCTCGGCGTACGGCGTCGGGGTGAACGACATCGATGCGGCGCTGCGCGCGCTGGAACCGATGCGGCCCTATCTCAGCGACCACGGCGGCGACGTCGAGGTCCTCGGCGTGCAGGACGGTGTCGTCCGGGTCCGGATGGCCGGCGCCTGCTCGGGGTGTACGTCGGCGGCGGTGACCCTGCGCGCAGGAGTCGAGGAGGCGCTGCGCGACGGGCTGCCCGGCTTCGTGGCTATCGACGTCGAACCGGACGCGGCCCCGGACTCGCACCCCCCGCCCGGTCCGGTGCTGCTGCAGATCCAACCCCGGCCCACCTGAGCCGGCTGTGACCTCGATGGTGGACCGGGTGTCGGACTTAGAGCAGTTCCGCAACCAGGCGGCGGACCTCGTCCACCACGGGGCCGACGGCCGCGGCAGTCGAGGCCGACAGTTGTCGGCTCACCCGCTCGGTGTCCGTGGTCTGAACGCCGACGACCAGAGTGGTCGCCGGCAGTACGCCGAGGCCCCGCGCCAGCATCAGCGCCCGCTCCGGCGTCGCATAGTGCATGTCCGCCAGCTCGTCGCGGCGCTGCCCGATGGGCAGCAGGCTCACGTCGGCCACGTCGGGAATCTGGGTGATCACGGTGCCTGGCGGCCGGCCGAGGTCGACGGCGTCGACCACGATCAACACGTCCACCCCGGCCATCAGTTCCTGCACGAGGTGGATGCCGCCGATGCCGACCTCCATGACGGTCGCGCCCGCCGGCAGCGGCTCGTCCTGCAGCCGTTGTGCCACGGCGTAGCCGAGACCGTCGTCGCCACGCAAGGCATTTCCGAAGCACGCCACCAGGACCGACACAGCCGAAGGGTAGGGGAATCGTGCAGCCCAGCCGGCACGCCGTCGATCCCGATCTCGGGGAGCTGACCGAGCGGCTGCTGCGCTACCCGCAGGAGCACTACCCGGTCCAACACGCCGTCACGCAGTTCCATCTCGGGGTGGCCCTGCTCCGGGTCGGACGCGCCGGTGCCGCCCTGGACGCTCTCACGGGAGCCGAGGCGGCCTTCCGCGCGATCGGGCTGTCCCTGGAGCTGGCCAAGACAGGGAACATGCGCGGGGTCGCGCTGCGCGAGACCGGTGACCTGCAGGGCGCCGCGCAGTCCTTCGCCGCCGCCGCCGCGGACTTCGCCCGGCTCGACCAACCGCTGGAGGAGGCGGCCGCGTCCTACAACGCGGGGCTGACCCGGCGCCTGCTCGGGGATCCGGACGGCGCCGAACCCGCCCTGGCCCGTGCCGGTGAGCTGTTCGCCGCCGCCAACCTGCCGGTTCAGGAGGCGGCGGTGGGCCGGGAGCGCGGGACGTTGCTGCTGACCGCCGGCCGCCTGGACGAGGCGGTCGCAGTGCTCGGCACGGCGGTGGACCGGGCCCGGGACGGCGGCGACGCCCCCGGTGCGGGGGCCGGGGCCAACGCACTGGGCCTGGCGCACCTGGCCGCGGGACGCGCGAGCGAGGCGGTGGAGGCTTTCCGTGCAGCGGTCGCCCTGCACCCGCTGAGCCTGCGGCCGCCTGAGCACGCGATGGCCAAGGCCAACCTGGCGCTGGCCTACGAACGCCAGGCGTTCGCGGCGCACGCCCGGCTGGCCGCGGTGCAGGCACTGGCGGCGACCGCGGTGCCGGGTCCGGTGCGGCAGCAGGCCAGGGAGATCCTGGATCGGCTGCCCGCGGAGACCGGGGCCGAACTCTTCGAGGTCCTTGCGGCCGAGCCGGCGCAGCGATGGGACGTCCTGCTGCGCGAGGAGGTCACCCGGTGGGCTGCATGCTCGCCGGGGCTGCGCAGCGCCGCCGCCTGGCACTGGGTGGCCGGCGTGGTGCAGCGGGCCGGTTCGGGTCCGGAGCTGAGCGAGGGTCTGCTCAACGCTCTGCTGGAACTTCCGCCGGCGGCCTATGAACGGGTGGTCGCGGCCGTGGTGAGCGCGGCCGAGCGGCGCCCGGCCGGTGAGGCCGACCGCTTCCGGTCGGTAACCCGATCCGGGATGGCGCGGTTCCCGGTGCCGCAGTGGCAGCGGCTGGCCGCGACGTTCG
>JBBPYA010000359.1:0-4658 GCA_038200385.1 Mycobacteriales bacterium | reverse complement strand
CTGCTCGGGCCGCCCCAGCTGCATGAGCAGCCACCCGTAGTGGGATTGGGCGGGGACGCTGTGGGGTTGCTGGGCCAGGGCGACGCTCAGATGCCGGCCGGCCTGCGCGTACTGACCCGCGCCGAGGTACCGGTCGGCCAGGGCCAGCCGCATCCCGAGGACGTCGGGGTTCGCGGCCACCACCGCCTCGAGTTGGCTGTCGGACACGCTCGCGGGATCCCCGATCGGGCCCGGGCCCGCGTCCGAGGCGCGTTGCACCGCCTCGTTGCCCGTCACGAACCCTCCTGCCGGCCGGGTCCCGACGGATCCGGGGAGCAGCAGGATGGCGACCAGTGCGGCCGCCGCGGCCAGGGCGTAGGCCGGGCGTCGCCCGACGCGGCGACGCGGGCGGTGAGCCGTGGGCGGGTTCGGCACGGTGGGCGGGTCCGCCGCGGTGGGCGGGTCCGCCGCGGTCGGCGGCCCGGCGTCGGCGGCGAGTGCGGTGATGGCGCGGGCGGCCACCGACTCGTACCGGTCGCGCAACCGGTCCGCGACCGCCGCTCCCAGCTCCCCGGCCGCGACCTGGCCCTCGAGGTCGACCAGGTCCTGCAGGGCCTGGTCCCGCTGCTCGACCAGGACCCTCCGGTCGCCGGTCACGGTTGGTCCGCGACGTCGTCGGCGCGCAGTCGGGCCAGTGCGGCGGCGATCTGCGCCCGGTCGGTCTCGTCGACCTGCGCCCCGTGGTCGGGGCGAGCAGTCCGGCGGAGGGCGAGCACAGCCACGCCGAGCACGAGCGCTCCTACCGGTAGCGCCCACAGCAGGAGGGTGGTGCCGCGGGCCGGGGGGTCCAGCAGCACCCAGTCGCCGTACCGGGCCCGGAAGTAGTCGACGATCTGCTGGTCGCTGCGCCCCGCCGCGATCTGCTCCTCGACGCCGGCCCGCATCGCGGTCGCCGTACCGGACGTCGACTCCGCGATGGACACGCTCGTGCAGACCGGGCACCGCAACTGCCGCTCCAGGGCGTAGGCGCGGTCACCGCTGGGCCGGCCCCGGTCCAGGCCCAGCAGAGCGACCGTCAGCAGCGCCAGGATGGCGGCGGCGACGGCGATGTTCCCCAGCCGCCTACGCATCGACCGGCTCGTCCCTGGCCGCAGCCGGTTCCGGCGTCGGCTGCCCGGTCGGCTCCGGCGGGGCCTCGCCGGACGGCACGGGACCCGACCCCGTACGCCGTCGCGGGGAGCGCCCGCTCAGCGCCCAGAACCCGCCCGCGACCATGACCCCGCCGCCCACCCACAGCCACGACATCAACGGGTACCGGTAGAGGTTGACGGTGATCGTGTCGGGCTGCAGCTGGGCCAGCGCGACGTAGATGTCCGAGCCCGGCGCCGACCACACCGAGGGGGCGCCCACGGACTGGGGCTGGTTGTCGAAGGCCGTGAGCCGGGGGGTGGCGACGTGCCGGATCGCGCTCCCGGTCCGGAACACCAGGTGCGCGTCGGTGACAGTCCGGTCCGGCTCGCGATGCTGCTCGGTGCGGTCGAAGGTGACCGTGTAGCCGGCGAACGTGGTGGCCTCGCCCAGCGGCAGGGTGGACGAGGCCCGGGTGGCCAGGCCACCGGACACCGCGATGGCCACGGCGGCCAGCGCCACCCCGAGGTGCGCGAGTTGGCCTCCCCAGTAGCCCCGTTGTTGCCGGACGAGCCGCCACAGGGCCCCGGCCCGCCGGCTCGGCACCGACGCGGCGAGCTGGCGCACGCTCGCCCCAGCGCTCGTCGTCGCGAGGAAGATGACCGCGACGGCGCCGACCGATCGCATCCCGAGGACGACCAGCGCGGCGGCCGCAGCACTGGCCACGAGCAGCGGCCACCGCAGTCGGGTCCACAACAGCGCGGCGCTCGCGTGCCGGTAGGGCATGAACGGTCCCGCTCCCATGGCCAGCAGCAGCGCGAAGGACAGCGGGACGGCCATCCGGTCGAAGAAGGGCCGGCCGACGGAGACCTGAGAGCCGCCGAGGGCTTCCACCAGGATCGGGTACACGGTGCCGAGCAGCACCACGAACGCGAACAGGCTGAGCAGCAGGTTGTTGACCAGGAACGCACCCTCCCGGCTGGACAGGCTCTCCGGCCGCGACCGGGAGGCCATCCGCTCACCCCGGAGCGCGAACAGGGTGAAGCCGCCCCCCACCACGAGCACGAAGAACACCAGCAGCGCGGGACCCACGGCGGACCGGGTGAAGCTGTGCACGGACAGCACCACCGACGAGCGGGTGAGGAACGTGCCGAGGATGGTCAGCGCGAACGTGGCGAGCACCAGCACGAAGTTCCAGGCCTGCAGCATGCCGCGCTTGACCTGGACCACCGCGGAATGGATGAACGCCGTCGCGGTCAGCCACGGCATCAGCGCCGCGTTCTCCACCGGGTCCCAGGCCCAGTAGCCGCCCCACCCCAGCACGTCGTACGACCACCAGGCGCCGACCACCAGACCCGCGGTCAGGAACGTCCACGCGATCAGGTTCGCCCGGCGGGTACGCCGGAGCCACTCGACTCCGCCCTGCCGGAGCAGCAGCGCCGAGATGGCGTACGCGAAGGGCACCGTGAAGCCGACGTAGCCGATGTAGAGCATCGGCGGATGGAAGGCCACCATCACGTGGTCCTGGAGCAGCGGGTTCGCGCCGGGTCCGTCGGCGGGCGGGTCGGCCAGGATGGTGAACGGGTTCGCCGCGGTGGTCACCAGCCCGAAGAAGAAGACGCCGACCACCCCCATCACGGCGAGTGCGCCGGTGCCCAGCCGGTCCTCGGTGTCCGGGACCTGCCGGAGTACGAGCAGAGTGAATCCGGCGAGGACCAGGGTCCACAGCACGATGCTGCCCTCCAGCGCCGACCAGGCCCCGGTGATCGTGAACAGCAACGGGGTGGCGCGGGAGTGGTTCTCCGCAACGTAGGACATCGAGAAGTCGTCGGTCAGCAGGGCGGCCTCGAGTGCCCCCATGGACAGCACGGCTCCGACGACGATGCACAGCACCGTCATCTTCAGCTGGGAGCGCCGAACCGCCGAGGGCGTGCGCTGGGCCCGCAGCCCGAGCACCGCCAGCACGAGCGAGGCGCTCATCCCGAGCAGGGCACCGGTCCACCCGGCCGCCGGCAGGAGCGTGCTCACGGGCCGGCCTCGGGCCGCGCGCGGGTGGAGCCGGGCGGTTCGTAGTACTCGTCGTGCTTGACGATCATCGTGTCGGCGGCGAACACCGGTCCCGACCAGGAGCCCTCCAGCACCACCCCGATCCCGGCCTGGAACAGCTGGGACGGCGCGCCCGCGTAGGCGACCGCCACCGCGGCCGCGTCCTTTCCGGTACCCGAGGTGACGCTGAACCGCAGTCCGCCGTCGGTCCGTACGACGCTGCCGGGAGCCACCAGGCCACCGAGCTGGAAACGCCGACCGTCCGGGAACTGCGCCTGCTTGGCGATCGCCTCCTGCGGGGTCAGGTAGTACACGAGGTTCCCGTTGAGGTTGCCGAACAGCAGCAGCCCGGTCAGGACCAGGATCAGGCCCGCCGTCGCGGTGGCCAGCAGCCGGTAGCGCTTCACGAGGTCCGGTCCAGCCCGCGGCGCAGCCGGTCGCGCTGCAGCCGCAGCCGCAGCAGGTAGCCGGCCATCGCGCCGTACGCCGTGACGTAGCCGGCCGCCACCCAGGCCCACTCAGCCACGCCCCTGACCTCCGCCGGCATCGGGCACCGCCACCGCCTGCTCGGCAAGTTCGGCACCCGGCTCGTCGCGTGCGGAGTCCACGGCGTCGGCCGCCGCGGCGAGGTCGATGCGGGCCCGCAGCAGCACCGCGAAGACGAGGGTGAAGGCGACCAGGTTCAGCAGCAGGGTCGCCAGCATCCAGTGGTCGATGGTGGGGTCGCCAGGGCGCAGGACCGTGGGCGGTTGGTGCAGGGAGCGCCACCACAGCACCGACATGTGCACGATCGGGACCTGGACGAATGCGACCAGCCCGAAGACGGCTGAGCGCCGGGCCCGGGCCAGCGGATCGAGGGTGGCCCGGCGCAGCGCCAGATACCCCAGGTAGAGGAAGAACATCACCGCGGTGGTGACCAGCCGCGGATCCCACGTCCACCACACCCCCCACACCGGCTTGCCCCAGATCGAGCCCAGGACGATCGCCAGGCCGGTGAAGAAGACCCCCACTTCGGCGCTGGCCGCGGCGAGGCGATCCAGCCCGGGCCGCCGTCGCCACAGCCATCCCGCGCTGGCGCCGAAGGTGATGACGAAGCCGAGATAGGCCAGCCACGCGGCCGGGACGTGGACGTACATGAGCCGTTGCAGGTTGCCCTGGATCCGGTCCGGTGGCGCGGTGAGCGCGGCGAGCAGCCCCACGGCGAGCACAGCCAGCGCCAGCCTCGGCAGCAGCGGTCCGGACTTCGTCATGCCAGCTCCTCCAGGTGGCGCGCCGACAGCGTCATGGCCAGCACGACGGTGAGATCCACGACGACGGCGAGGGTCAGCCACGGCCAGGGCGAGCGGCCGTAGCGGGGGGCCTGGAAGACCTGGGTCGCGGCGAGCAGGAGGGGCAGGGCCACCGGGGCCACCAGGAGTGGACCGATGACCGACCGGCCGCCGAGACCCTGGGCGAGGGCATCGGTGAGCGCGCCGAGGACGGCGAGGCCGGTCGCGACCAGCACG
>JBBPYA010000358.1:0-7584 GCA_038200385.1 Mycobacteriales bacterium | reverse complement strand
GGTCGAGACCTACGGCAAGATAACCCCCCGGGGGTACGCCAACAGCGACGATTCGATTCACGGGGAGTGTGGCTCACATGCGCGCAGTCAGGCCCAGCCGGCGGGTTCTGCTCAGGACCCTGGTCGCGGCAACCACCGTCGCCACAGCGAGTGCGGCGGTCCTGCTGCCCGCCGTGGCCGCGACGCCGATGGCCGGCACCGTCACAAGCACCGCCACGAGCACGTCCTGGAGCGGCGGTCCGTTCGTGGTGCCCAACACCACGGGGACCGCCGGTCCGGTCATCTGCGGGGCGGCGACCCCGTGTGACGACTTCGCGCTGACCGTGCAGACGCCCGCCGGCTACGGCGACACCCACAGCCTCAAGATCAGCGTGCAGTGGCCGGTGGCCGCGGCGGACTTCGACGTCTACCTGCTCGACGCCAACGGCGCCGAGGTCAGCTCGGCGGCGTCCTCCAGTGACCCCGAGGTGCTCCTCGCCGCGCCGACGTCGGGCCGCTACACCGTCCGGGTGGTCCCCTTCGCTCCGGCCGGGCAGTCCTACACCGCCTCCGCGGCGCTGGTGACCCGCCCGGCGCCGCCGCCCCCGAGCAACCAGCCTGCCCCCGGCTACGCCAACTACCCGGCCCCGAAGTCCTTCGGTGCCGCGCACGACGCGGGTGAGCCGTCGATCGGTGTGAACTGGAACACCGGCGCGGTCATGTACCAGGCCTATCGGAGCACCGCGCGGGTCACGTTCAAGGACAGCGTCGCCCCGGCGCAGGCCACCTGGCAGGACAAGAGCGCGAGCGCGGCCACCGGCTGCCCGCAGGGCAGCACCGTCAGCCTGGACCCGATCCTGTACACCGACCGGGTCACCGGACGGACCTTCGAGTCCCAGCTGGCCGGCAAGGCGTCGCTGACCTGCTACACCGATAACGATGGCACCACCTGGGCCCCGTCGCAGGGCAGTGGGATCGCCTCCGGCGTCGACCACCAGACCGTCGGCGGCGGCCCGTTCTCGGCTAACGGCGTCGGCGGGGTCGGGCTCTACCCGGACGCGGTGTACTACTGCTCCCAGGACATCGCCGACGCGCTGTGCTCGACCAGCCGCGACGGTGGCGTCACCTTCGGTCCGTCGGTGCCGATCTACAACCTGCTCGAGTGCGGCGGCCTGCACGGCCACGTGGCGGTCGCACCAGACGGCACCGTCTACGTCCCGAACAAGGGCTGCGGCGGCCACCAGGCGGTCGCGGTGTCCGAGGACAACGGGAGCACCTGGACGCTGCGCACGGTCCCGACCTCGACCCCCGCCGACAGCGACCCATCGGTCAGCATCGGCGCCAACGGGACGGTCTACTTCGGCTACCAGAACTCCGACGGGCACCCGCGGATCGCGGTCTCGCACGACAAGGGTCGGACCTGGGGGAACGACCAGGACGTCGGCGCGGCCTTCGGCACCCAGAACTCGGTGTTCCCGGCCGTCGTCGCCGGTGACGACGACCGGGCGGCGTTCACCTACATCGGTACGCCGACCCGCGGCAACTACCAGAACCAGGCCACCTTCACCGGCGTCTGGCACGTGTACGTCGCCACGACGTACGACGGCGGCAAGACGTGGGTGACCACCGACGCCACGCCGACCGACCCGGTGCAGAAGGGCTCGATCTGCACCGGCGGCACCACCTGCGGTCAGGACCGCAACCTGCTGGACTTCATCGGGATCACGGTCGACGCGCAGGGCCGGCCGCTGGTCGGGTACGCCGACGGCTGCACCGGCGCCTGCGCCACCGGCGGGGCGCAGAACTACGACGCGCTGGCCACGATCGCCCGCCAGACCACCGGGAAGCGGCTGTTCGCGGCGTACGACCCGCTGCCGGACCTGACCGTCACCAACCTGTCGACGACGTCGAACCGCAAGCAGGTCACCTCCACGGTGACCGTCGCGAACATCGGCTCGGCCACCGCGACCGGGGTCGTCGTCCAGACCACGGTGGACGGCGGGTCGGCGGCGACCAGCTCGCCGATCACGCTGACGGCGGGTCAGTCGGCGACGGTGACCCTGACCTCGCCCGGCAAGGTCGGCAAGGGCAACCACACCGTGACGGCGACGGTCGATCCCGGCAACGTCGTCAAGGAGTCCGACGAGGGCAACAACAAGAGGTCGGCGACAGTCCAGGTCCGGTGAGGGCCCTGCGTGTGGCCGCCCTGTACTGCGCCGTCGCAGTCCTCGGCGGTTGCGACGCGGGAGGGACCAGCACCGGGTCGGCGGCCGGGTCGAGCACCGACCCGAGCGCCGGCGCGATCCCCTGCGTCGACCAGGCGCAGCCCGTGGAGCTGCCCGCGGACTTCCCGCCCGTCCTCCCGCTGCCCGAAGGCACCGTCGTGACCAGCGTCGAGCAGCGCAGCGAGAACCGGACCGTGATCGACGCGGTGGCCCCGGACGAGTTCCGGACCACGCTGGCGGTGTTCCAGGCCGACTTCCCGGCCGCCGGGCTGACGCTGGACGGTGGCGAGGTCGAGGAGCACGACGCCGAATCGGAGTTCAACGGCGGCGGGTACGTCGGGCGGTGGAAGCTGACCGACCTGGTGGACTGCAAGGACACCCGCATCGAGCTGGTGGTCGCGCCGGGCTGACGGCGGATGCCGCCGACGGCGGTCGGTAGTCTGGGCAGCTGACCGCCGACCGCCAGCCGGATGGAGTAACAGGTGCCCGCAGACAGGGTCGACACCATCGTCAACCTCAGCAAGCGCCGGGGGTTCGTCTACGCCTCCAGCGAGATCTACGGCGGGCAGCGCTCGGCGTGGGACTACGGCCCGTTGGGCGTGGAGCTCAAGGAGAACATCAAGCGTCAGTGGTGGCGGGCGATGGTGACCGGCCGCGAGGACATCGTGGGCCTGGACTCCAGCGTCATCCTGGCCCGCGAGGTGTGGGTGGCCTCGGGGCACGTCAACGCCTTCGTCGATCCGCTGACCGAGTGCCAGAGCTGCCACAAGCGCTTTCGCGCCGATCACCTCGAGGAGGCCTACGCCGAACGGCACGGGCGGGTGCCGGACAACGGGCTCGCCGACGTCAGTTGCCCGCACTGCGGCACCCGCGGCGCGTTCACCGAACCGAAGATGTTCAACGGGCTGCTGTCCACCCACCTCGGGCCGGTCGAGGACGAGTCGGGGCTGGTGTACCTGCGCCCGGAGACCGCGCAGGGCATCTTCGTGAACTTCCTCAACGTGATGCAGTCCGCCCGCAAGCGGCCGCCGTTCGGCATCGCCCAGATCGGCAAGAGCTTCCGCAACGAGATCACGCCGGGCAACTTCATCTTCCGGACCCGCGAGTTCGAGCAGATGGAGATGGAGTTCTTCGTACCCCCGGGTACCGATGAGGAGTGGCACGAGTACTGGCTGGCCGAGCGGCTGCGGTGGTACGTCGAGCTCGGCATCTCCCAGGCCAACCTGCGCTTCTACGAGCATCCCCAGGAGAAGCTGTCGCACTACGCCAAGCGGACGGTGGACATCGAGTACCGCTTCGGCTTCAGCGGCTCGGAGTGGGGTGAGCTGGAGGGCGTGGCCAACCGCACCGACTTCGACCTCACCACGCACTCCCAGCACTCGGGCGCGGACCTGTCCTTCTTCGACCAGGAGAAGGGCGAGCGGTGGGTCCCCTACGTCGTGGAGCCGGCGGCCGGCGTTGGGCGCCCGATGATGGCCTTCCTGGTCGACGCCTACTCAGAGGACGAGGCGCCCAATGCCAAGGGCGTGCCGGAGAAGCGTACGGTGCTGCGACTGGACCACCGGCTGGCGCCGTACAAGGCCGCCGTCCTGCCGTTGTCCCGCAACGCCGACCTGACCCCCAAGGCCCGCGACCTGGCCGCGGAGCTGCGCCGGCAGTGGAACGTCGACTTCGACGACGCCGGCGCGATCGGGCGCCGCTACCGGCGGCAGGACGAGGTCGGTACGCCGTACTGCGTGACCGTGGACTTCGACAGCCTCGACGACCACGCGGTCACCGTGCGGGACCGCGACTCCATGCAGCAGGAGCGGGTGGCGATGGACCAGCTGACCGGCTACCTCGCCGGGCGCCTGGTCGGTGCCTGAGCCGGCCGTGACCGCCCGGGTGGGGGACCAGCTCGAAGGCCCGGCGGGGCCGACGCACTCCGCCGCGGTGCACCTGCTGTGGGTCCTCGACCCGGCCGACGAGTTCTTCGTCGCTGAGGGGATCGGCGTGCCGGTGGGGCAGCGTTCCCTGGTGCTCGGCCTGGTGTTCACCAACCTCGGGACCACGACGTACCTCGCGCCGCCGGACGTCGGCCTGGTGCTCCTAGACGCCGACGGGAACCGGCACGGGCGGGCGGTGGCCACGTTGACGGCGTACCCCCGGTTCCGGCACGGCGCTGTCGAGCCCGGCGAGTCGGTGGCCGGGCACAGCTACTTCGTGCTGCCGCGGGCGGCGGCTCTGCACGAGGTGGTCTGGACCGCGACCGGGTCCGAAGACGAACCGGCGCTGGCGTGGCGGCCGTGACCGTCCAGGCGCCACCGTGCGGCCAGCTGCGGATCGGGACGATCCTCGCTCCCGCCCCCGTCGTCCTGGCCCCGATGGCCGGCATCACGAACCCGGCTTTCCGCCAGGTCTGCCGGGACTTCGGCGGCGGGCTGTACGTCTGCGAGATGATCACCAGCAGGGCGCTGGTCGAGCGCAACGAGCGCACGATGCGGATGCTGCGCTTCGACCCCTCGGAGTCCCCGCGCTCGGTCCAGCTCTACGGCGTGGATCCCACCGTCGTGGGCGAGGCGGTGCGGATCCTCGTCGACGAGGACCGGGCCGACCACGTCGACCTGAACTTCGGCTGCCCCGTCCCCAAGGTCACCCGCCGCGGCGGCGGCTCGGCGCTGCCTTACCGGCGAGGTCTGCTGCGCGACATCCTGCGGGCTGCGGTACGCGCCGCCGACGACCGGGTACCGGTGACGATGAAGATGCGGATCGGCATCGACACCGAGCACCACACGTTCCTCGACGCGGGCCGGATCGCCGAGGGTGAGGGGATCGCGGCGGTAGTCCTGCACGGCCGGACCGCGGCACAGCTGTACGGCGGGGTCGCCGACTGGTCGGCCATCGCCGGGCTCAAGGCCGCCGTCGACATCCCGGTGCTCGGCAACGGCGACATCTGGGAGGCGCAGGACGCGCTGCGGATGGTGGCCGAGACCGGCTGCGACGGCGTCGTCGTGGGGCGCGGCTGTCTGGGACGGCCGTGGCTGTTCGGTGACCTGAGCGCGGCCTTCCGGGGCCGGCCCGAGCGGGCCCTGCCCCGGTTGCGCGATGTCTGCGACATCATGCTCCGGCACGCGTCTCTGCTGACCGAGCACCTGGGTGACGACCGCGGCATCCGGGACTTCCGCAAGCACGTCGGGTGGTACCTCAAGGGATTCTCGGTGGGTGGGGCGGTGCGGGCCAGACTCGCGCAGGTTTGCTCGTTGGGCGAGCTGACCGATCGCCTCGGGGAGCTGCCCGACGAGCGGTACCCGACCGAGGTGCTCGGCCTGAGCCGGGGCCGGACGACGGGCCAGCGCCGCGTCGTCCTGCCCGAGGGGTGGCTGGCCGACCCCGACTCCCACGCCGTCCCGTTCGGTGCCGAACTGGACCACAGCGGCGGCTGAGCCGGGACAGGGTCGTCCCGCTGTCGGCTCGAGCAGGGCCTCGGATAGTCACATGCATGCCGCATGTACGGTGACGCGTCGGACGCAAGTGCTGTTGGACGAGGAGCGTTACGCGGGGTTTGGAGCGCGAGGCGGCGGCGACGAACCGTTCGGTGAGCGCGGTGATGCGGGAGGCGATCGACCGTGCCTTTCCCTCGACCTCACCCACCCGGGCCGGGGCCGCGGCGTACTTTCGCGATGCCCCGCGGCTGGACATCAGCAGCTCTGCAACCGCGAAACTGCGCAGAAAACGACGGTTCGCCGCCCTCAACCCGCCCGGAATCCGCCAGTTACCCGCCAGTAACCGGAAGGTGGGAGGCGTCGGGGGCGTCGGGGGCGTCGGGGGCGTCGGAGTGGGCGAGGTGGGTGAGCTGGCGCCAGATCAACACCACGAAGACCACCGAGCCGGCAAAGGCGAACCAGAACGGCCCGGCCAGCCCCCACTGCCGGGCGATCAGCCCGCCGACACCCGAGCCGATCACCAGGCCGCCGAAGACGGCCACCTGGTTGACGCTGCCCACCCGGCCCTGCAGCACCGACGGCACCGCGCGCTGGCGCACCGTGATCGACGTCGTGCCCCACACGAAGGCGTGCCCCCCGAAGACGAAGAAGATCGCCAACGCCACCGCGGGGGTGGTGGTCAGGGCCAGCCCCAGGTGGGTGAACGTCTCGATCAGCAGGCCGATCCGCATGATGTTGCCCAGGGACAGCCGCCGGGTGATCCAGCCGTACGCCGCGGTACCGACCAGCCCGCCGGCGGCCGACACCGTCGTCACCAGGCCGAACCCGATCGCGCCCAGGCCGAGCCGTTGGGTGGCGTACAGGACGAGCACCGACCAGGCGGCGCCGAAGGTGATGTTGAACGTGAAGATCGTCAGGAGCAGCGTGCGCACCGCCGGATGCGCCCAGGCCCACCGCAGCCCCTCACCGATGTCGTGCCGCAGCCGGCCGCGCTCGTCGCGGCGACGGCCGTGTACCGGCAGCAGGATGCGGGAGACCAGCAGCGCGCCTAGGCCCACCAGCACCGCCTCCCCGAGGAACGGCCACACCATCCCGACGGCGAACAGCGCCGCACCCAGCGGCGGGCCGGCGAGCTGGTTGACCGTGATGAACCCGGTGACCAGCCGGGAGTTGCCGATCGCCAGGTCGTCGCGGTGCACCAGCATCGGCAGCAGCGTCGCCGTGGTGTTGTCGGCAAACACCTCCGCCGTACCGAGGAGGAACAGGCAGGCCAGGACCACGGCGATGGAGATCGCGTCGGTGGCGATCGTCAGGCACAGGACGACCAGCACCCCTACCCGGGCCAGGTCCACCGTGATGACGATCAGACGCCGGTCCAACCGGTCGGCGAGCGCTCCGGCGTACAGGCCGAACACCAGCGGTGGCAACCACTGGGCCAACGCGGCGAGGGCGACCAGGAGCGGGTCGTGGGTCTGCGAGGCCACCAGCAGGGGACCGGCGGCGATGGCGATGCCGTCCCCGAGGTTGCTCGTCCACGACGAGGCCAGCAGCCAGCGGAAACCCGTACCGAGGCGCGCTGGCGCGACAATCTCCACCAGTCGGCCCACGCCGGGGGACGATAGTCCGGCCGGCCGCGTCCGTCCCCCGGGTTTCAGCCCGGTCCGGACCCCGAGCTGGACGCCGCGCTGGATAGGGTGCGGCCACTGCCAGCCGCGGGACCGTCGACGGGAGAGGCAATGAGGCGAGAGCGAGCGAGCATCGCAGCGAGCGCCAGCGAGCGAGGAGCGCAGCGAGCGGTGCGCGCAGCGCACGAGGCGGGCTGGCAATGAGGCGAGAGCGAGTGAGCATCGCAGCGAGCGCCAGCGAGCGAGGAGCGCAGCGAGCGGTGCGCGCAGCGCACGAGGCGGGCTGGCAATGAGGCGAGAGCGAGTGAGCATCGCAGCGAGCGCCAGCGAGCG
>JBBPYA010000357.1:0-3056 GCA_038200385.1 Mycobacteriales bacterium | reverse complement strand
TGCGCCTGCTCGACGTCGCGCACCGCGGTGCGCACGTCGGCGGCCACCGCGGCTCCGACCACGCGGTACCCCCAGATCACGGCGTGTTCGCCCGCGAGGGCGTCCTGCAGGGCGGCGTTCTCGTCCACGGCTACGCCAGGACCACGCGGTGGCAGGTCGCGGCGGCGGCCAGGCTCCCGACGAACGGGGCGCGCTCGGGCGAGGTCGTCGCGCACAGTGCCGCTGCGTGCTCGGCCGCGGTAGTCAGCCGGTCGCGCAGCATGGCGCGGGCGGCCGCCGGATCAGGCGGGACGACCGGATCCCCGGCGCTGGTGGTAGCAGCGCCGGTGGTGGCAGCGCCGGTGCCGGCCCCGGTCGGCGCGGTGGACGGGGCGGTAGTGGCGGGCAGCGCCAAGGCGCGGCGCAGCGCGAGCACCTGCTCCTCGGTCTGCGCCTGCAGGACGGCCATCCGCCCGGCCAGGTCCGGATGCGCGGTACCGACGGCGGCGTAGGCCGCGGCCAGCGACTGACGTTCCTCGAGCACGGCCAGCAGCGGATCGGGGGCACTCGGCGCGGCGCTCGTGGGGGCGGACGTGCTGCCCCCGCCGGTGCATCCGGGGAGCACGAGGAGTGCCGCGACCCCGCCCGCCCCGGCGAGCACCTGCCGACGGCTCCGCGCGCTACTCATTCCGAGCAGTCTCGCAGCCCGTCGTGGCCGCATCGACCGGCTACGCTGATCGTCTCGCCGTCACGTACCCGTACGCCGCCGAGATCGAACTTCACAGCGTGGAAGGAGCCGGCGGATGAGCAGCCGAACGGCGTCCCGCGACCGCATCACCGCCGCCGTCACGCTCGTCGTCCAGCGCTGCGGCTACGAGGTGGAGGACGTCACCGTCGTCCCCGCCGGTCGGCGCAGCGTGGTCCGGGTCCTGGTGGACACCACCGAGGACGCCGAGCACGGCATCACCCTCGACCAGATCGCCGCCGTCAGCCGCAGCCTGTCCGACGTTCTGGACGACGAGGACGCCGACTTCGGGGCCACGCCCTACGTCCTGGAGGTCAGCTCGCCGGGGCTGGACCGGCCGCTGACCGAGCCACGGCACTGGCGGCGTGCGGCCGGCCGGCTCGTCTCGGTGACACCAGACGGCGACGGCAGGGCCGCCGTGACCGGTCGGGTGGTCAGCAGCGATGGCTCCGGGGTGCTGCTGCTCGTCGACGGGATCGAGCAGCGCCTGGCCTACGACGCCATCCGGACCGCGCGCGTCGAGGTGGAGTTCAACCGGCGCGTCACCGCCGAGGAGGCCCCGTGAACATCGACATCGACGCGCTGAAGCTGATCGAGAAGGAGAAGGAGGTCCCCTTCGCCACCGTGCTGGACGCGATCGAGACGGCGCTGCTCACGGCGTACCGGCACACCGGTGCCGGCCACGAGCACGCCCGGGTGCAGATCGACCGCAAGTCCGGTGCCGTTGTGGTCTGGGCACAGGAGATCGGCGAGGACGGTGCGGTGCTCGGCGAGTACGACGACACCCCCGGCGACTTCGGCCGGATCGCCGCGAGCACCGCCAAGCAGGTCATCCTGCAGCGGCTGCGCGATGCCGAGAACGAGCGGACCTACGGCGAGTACTCCGGCAAGGAGGGCGACATCGTCGGCGGGGTCATCCAGGCCCACGGCGGTCGCAACGAGCGCGGCGTGGTCCTGGTCGACATCGGCAAGATCGAGGCGGTACTGCCGCAGGCCGAGCAGGTTCCCGGCGAGGTCTACGAGCACGGCACCCGCATCAAGTGCTACGTGGTCTCGGTGGTCAAGGGAGTCAGAGGCCCACAGGTCACGGTCAGCCGTACCCACCCGAACCTGGTGCGCAAGCTGTTCGCGCTGGAGGTCCCCGAGATCAGCGACGGCGCGGTCGAGATCGTCAACGTGGCCCGCGAGGCCGGGCACCGCTCCAAGATCGCGGTCCGGGCGACGGTCGCCGGCGTCAGCCCGAAGGGCGCCTGCATCGGGCCGATGGGCGCCCGGGTCCGCAACGTGATGAGCGAGCTGCACGGGGAGAAGATCGACATCATCGACTTCTCCGAGGATCCGGCCAGCTACGTCGGGAACGCCCTGTCCCCGGCCCAGGTCGTCAGCGTCACCGTCGTCGACCCGGACGCCCGGGCCGCGCGGGTCGTCGTCCCGGACTTCCAGCTGTCCCTGGCGATCGGCCGGGAGGGTCAGAACGCCCGGCTGGCGGCCCGGCTGACCGGCTGGCGGATCGACATTCGCAGCGACTCCGCCGAGCCGGCGGGCGGTGCGGCCGAGGTTGCGGCGACCGCGGTGGGTGAAGCAACCCGCCAGTCGGGTTAGACTTGTCGACGGCCCGGCGTCCGGTGCCGCGTCCCGAGCCGGTTCGACTGTGCGTGGGGTGCAAGCAGCGGTCGCCGGTCTCCGAGTTGCTACGAGTCGTGTCGGTCGCTGACGACGCCGGTTCTGGTGATGCCGGGGTGGGAAACCGCGCCGGGCCTCATCTCCTGGTCCCGGATCCCCGTCGTCTCCTTCCCGGGCGCGGGGCGCACCTGCATCCCGTCCTGGACTGCCTCGACCTCGCGCAGCGGCGTCGGGCGTTCGGTCGGGCACTGCGCCTGACCGGGACGCTGGACGTCGCGGCCGTGCGCGAGCACGTCGTATCCTCACTCGGCTAGCGCAAGCAGCGGCGTACGGCGGTGTCGTGCGTCCTCTCCGGAAGCAGGTCGACCCAGATGAGCACTCGATGAAGCTGCGGCGATGAGAACGTCGTCCCGGTAACGATGGGGTCGAGCGGGTACGCCGCCGGCCTCGAGACAGGAGTCCGATGGCAGGCAAGGCCCGCGTACACGAGCTCGCGAAAGAGCTTGGGGTAGACAGCAAGACCGTTCTGGCCAAGCTCGGCGAGCTCGGCGAGTACGTCAAGAGCGCATCGTCGACGGTGGAGGCACCCGTCGCCCGGCGCCTGAAGGAGGCGTTCCCGGCCGCCGCGTCGGCCGCCCCGCCACGCGCCGCCGCACCCGCGCAGCGGGTGGCGACACCCGCCGCGCCCCCGCCCGCGCCCGCCGCGGCG
>JBBPYA010000356.1:0-6382 GCA_038200385.1 Mycobacteriales bacterium | reverse complement strand
CGGGAGTCCAGGGTCAGTCCCGACCCGGTGCTGAAGGCCTGCACCACGACGAGGGCGGCCAGCATGGCGGCAGGCACCAACTCCACCGCCCGGCGTACGACGGGGTGGCGCAGCGCCGCCTCAGGAGCGGCGAGCCCGGCGTACTTGAGCAGGTAGCAGCCGATCGCCGCGACCAGAACGGCGGTCCAGATCATCGCCGGACCGTCCGATCTCGCCGCAGCCGAGCCGCTGCGGGCGGCCCGCCGGCCCGCGTCCGAACCGCTGTAGGCGGCCTGCCCGCCCGGGTCGCGGCCGATCCGGGGAGGCCACCGAACCGGCTCACGGCCGGCTCCGCCGAGCACCAGCACCAGCACCAGGGCCCGGCCCGGTGCGACTCACGGCCGCCCCCGGCCGATCGGCCCACGAGTCCCAACCCCACCGCCAGCGCGGCCAGCATCACCTGGACGCCGGCTGGGACCAGCGGGGTGAGGGCCAGCGCGATCACCGCGCCGCCGGCGGCCACCCGCCGGTCGGCCGCCCCCTGCCGCAAGCGCGGCCAGAGCAACGCAAGGAACGCGGCCGGCACGACCGCGTCGAGCGCGGCCTGCGCGCCCTCGCCGAGCAGCTGCGCCCCCAGGGCGCCGGCCAGCGTCGACACGTTCCAGCCGAGGTAGATGCTGGCGCCGGTGACCGCGAACGCCAGCCGACCGGTGGCCGGGGTGGGCGCAGCAAGCGTCATCGCGGTCGTCTCGTCGATCACCGCGTGTGCGGCCAGCACCCGCCGGGCGCCGGTCACATCGAGGGGACCGGCCAACCGCAGCCCGTACATTGTGTTGCGGGCGCCCAGCAGCAGCGAGCTGGCCACCGCGGCCAGCGGTGCTCCTCCGGCGCCGAGCACGCCGACCAGGGCGAACTGGGAAGCGCCGGTGAACATCACCAGGCTCAAGGTGCAGGCCTGCAGCACCGACAGGCCGGCCGTGGTGGCCGCCGCTCCGAAGGCCGCGCCGTACAGGCCCACCGCCCCGCCGACACCGAGGGAGTCGCGGATGGTGCGCCGGCGGGCGCCGGCCGGCCCGGTCACGGACTGCTCAGCTCCGCCGGCCCCGCACGTGCAGGCGACCGAGCAGCGCGGTGAGTGCGCGCAGCTCGTCCTCGTCCAGCCGGCCGGTCATGTGCACCTCGATGCCGCGCAGGTGCACGATGGCGGCCTTGCGCAACCGGTCCAGCCCCTGCAGGGTCAGGACGGCGAAGGTGCCGCGCGCGTCGTCCTCGCAGGCCTCGCGACGGACCAGCCCGTCCTGCGTCAGCCGGTCCACCAGCCGGGTCAGGCCGCTGCGGGACAGCAGCACGGCCCCGGCCAGTTCGGTCATTCGAAGCCGCCGCTGCGGCGCCTCGGCGAGCTGCACCAGCACGTCGTAGGAGGCCAGGGACAGGTCCTCCTCGCTGAGCAGCTCGGCCTCGAGCCGTCGCGTGATCGTGGCGTGGGCGATGAGGAACGAGCGCCACGCGGCCATCCCGGCGGCCGTCGGCGTAGCCCGCACGGACTGGGTGGCGGCGCTCACCGCTGGTCGCTGCGCGATACCCGCCCCGGACCCGGTAGCGGGGTACGGCGGTGGACCGGGGGTCGCTCCCGTCCGGAAGAGGTCATAGCGTGATCCTATGGCTGGGGCCCGGCCGGCGTGTACGCAGCGCAACGACGGCCCCGCCACCGGCCTAGCATGGGGCGTCCACCGAACTGGGAGATCCATGCCGTCCGTACCCGAGCGCCCCGCCGTGCTTGCCGCGCTGGCCACCGTCAAGGACCCCGAGATCCGCCGCCCGATCACCGAGATCGGCATGCTCGGCGAGGTCGATCTGAGCGAGGACGGGGGGGTGGCCGTCCAGATCTTCCTCACCGTCGCGGGGTGCCCGCTCAAGGACACCCTGACCCGCGATGTGACGACGGCCGTCTCGGCGGTGCCGGGGGTCACCGGCGTACAGGTACGGCTGGACGTCATGAGCGATGAGCAGCGCAAGGCGTTGCAGACCCAGCTGCGTGGTGACGCACCGCAACCGGAGATCCCGTTCGCCAAGCCCGGCTCGCTAACTCGGGTGTACGCCGTGGCCTCGGGGAAGGGCGGTGTCGGCAAGTCCAGCGTGACGGTGAACCTCGCCGTCAGCCTGGCCGCGGCCGGGCTGTCCGTTGGGGTGCTCGACGCGGACGTCTACGGGTTCTCCATCCCGCGGATGCTCGGAGTGACCGCCCGCCCCACCCAGGTCGAGAAGATGATCATGCCGCCGCAGGCGCAGGGCGTGAAGGTCATTTCGATCGGCATGTTCACCCCCGGTAACTCCCCGGTGGTCTGGCGCGGGCCGATGCTGCACCGCGCGCTGCAGCAGTTACTCGCCGACGTGTACTGGGGCGACCTCGACGTGCTGCTCATGGACCTGCCACCGGGCACCGGGGACATCGCGATTTCGCTGGCCCAGCTGGTGCCCAGCGCCGAGATCCTGGTCGTGACCACCCCGCAGCAGGCCGCCGCGGAGGTAGCCGAACGGGCCGGGTCGATCGCCACCCAGACCCACCAGCAGGTGGTCGGCGTCGTGGAGAACATGTCCTGGCTGGAGCTGCCCGACGGGTCCCGGATGGACGTGTTCGGGACCGGCGGCGGGCAGGTGGTCGCCGACGCGCTGACCCGGACGCTCGGCGTACCGGTCCCGCTGCTCGGTCAGATCCCGCTGGATCCACAGCTGCGGCGCAGCGGCGACGACGGGATACCGATCGTGCTGGCGGCGCCGGAGTCGGCGGCCGGCATCGCGCTGCAGTCGATCGCCACCGGGCTGGCCCGCCGCCAGCGCGGGCTGGCCGGCCGCTCGCTGCAGCTCAGTCCCCGCTGAGGCGCCCGCCCCGGCCCACCGGGGCCGGGCGGCTCAGGTGGCGTCGTCGAACGTCGCGGAGGCTGCCGCCGGGGTACCGGCCGATCCGGCATCCACCGGGGGCGCTGCCGGGCCGACCGAACCGGCGCCGGGCAAAGCGGGCTCGGCATCCGGCAGGGACACGGCCGGGGACAGTGGGGTCGGGGGTTTGTCCAGGGACAGCGGTTGGGAGGCCGGGACCGTGACCGGTTCCGATCCACCAGGTGCCATCCGGGAGGCGGGCTTGTCCAGCCGGGCCCCGGTGTGCACGCCGTTGGACCGCCTGATGAGCGGCGGCGGGTCGTCGTCGAGCAGCTGTCGCCGGACGAACTCCCGGGGGTTCAGCGAGCCCAGATCCAGGTCGGCGAACTCGTCCCCGAACTCCTCGCGGATCTGCTCGCGGGCACCGGAGACGAACGTGCGGACCTTCTTCAGCGCGTCGGCGGCGTCCTTAGCGATGCTGGGCAGCCGGTCGGGTCCGAAGATGAACAGGGCGCCGATGAGCAGCACCATGATCTCGCCCCAACCGATCGAGCTGAACATGCCGCCTCCCGCCGCTTCTCCTGGGCCGGATCCAGCCTAACCCCGCCACGGAGGGGTCGTCCGGCGCTAGCCGAGGGTTGCCGTCAGGTCCCGGGAGCGCTGCCCCCGCACGACGACGACCGGCACGGTGTCCCCCGGCTGGTTGGCGTCGACGGCGACGACGAGTTCCTCGGAGCTGCCCACGTCCAGGTCGCCGACCCGGATGATGATGTCCCCCTCGCGGATACCGGCGGCGGCCGCGGCACTGCCCGCCTCGACGGCGATCACGAGAGCGCCGTCGCGGGTGCCGTCGGTGACCGACCGGGCGTTCACGCCGAGCGCGGCATGCCTTGCAGTGCCGGTGGCGATCAGTTGCTGGGCGATGCCGCGGGCGGAGTCGATCGGGATCGCGAATCCCAGCCCGATGCTGCCACCGCTGCCGCCGGCCGAGCCGAGACTGGCGATCGCGGTGTTGATGCCCACCACGGCACCCGTCCCGTCCACCAGCGCGCCGCCGGAGTTGCCCGGATTGATGGCTGCGTCGGTCTGGATGGCCGAGATCACCGCGTTGGTGTCGCTGCCCTGGCCGGCCAGTCGGACCGGGCGCCCCAGCGCGCTGACGATGCCGGAGGTGACGGTGCTGGCCAGCCCCAGCGGCGAGCCGATCGCGACGACCGGGTCACCGACGACGAGGGACGTGGACACGCCGAGGGTCGCGACGGCCAGGCCCGGTCGCTCGACCTTGATCACGGCGAGATCGGACAGCGGGTCGCGCCCGACGATCCTGGCCTCGGAGCCGGTCCCGTCGGCGAAGATCGCCCGCACCGACGCCTGCGCGTTGTCGGCCGCCTGGGAGACCACGTGGTTGTTGGTCAGGACGTAGCCGTCGGAGTCGATCACCACGCCGGAACCGGTGCCGCCGGCGTCGCCGAGTCGGACCTCGATGCTGACCACGGCCGGCAGTACCCGCTTGGCGATGTCCGCGATCGATCCCGCCGGGCGATCGACGGACTCGCTGACCGTGGTCAGGGTGCCATCCGGCTTGAGCAGCGGGGACTCCGTGGCCGTGCGCCCCAGCACGAACCCGGTGCCCCCGCCGACGATCCCGACGAGCAAAGCCCCGACCAGCAGCAACAGCGCCAACCGCAGCGGCACGTCACGCAGCCGGATCCGGCGCCGGCCCGCGTCGTCGGTGAGCACCCCGCGGTCGCCGAGGTCGTCGGCGGCGTCGAATACCGCCGGCGGCCCGAGCACGGAGCGGGAGGCGGCGTCCCGCCAGGGGTCGCGCTGCGCGTCGGGCTTCCACCAGGGGGACTCCACGGGAAGCCGGGGGCCGAGCCTGGCGCCGTCGGGCACGTCGAAGCTGCCAGCTCCGCGGGGGCGCCCGAAGGCGCGGATCAGCACCTCCGGCGGCGGGGCCTGTGGCGGCCCGGCCGAGTCCGGGGAGCGCGGCCGGTCGGCGGTCGCGAAGGAGCCGGGCACACCTTCGGGTCGGGCGAAGGCCCGGTCCTGCGGCGACCCCGGATCGGGCGCAGCGTCGCGCCGTGGGTCAGGGTCCGTCACCGACCAGCACCTCCTTGCGGGCTCGTAGGGTCCAGGCTGCCCGGCCGGCTGTGAAGTGGCCGTACGCCGATGCCTGCGTGCCGCGCTAGCGGATGCCGCTGGCCGCGCCGCGGAAGTGCGGCAACATCGACTCGCTCAGGGGGCCGAACAGGGCGTTGGCGACCGACACCGGATCCCGGGTCGCAGGCGAGCTGCGCACCGGGGCCGCGGCGACCCCGGAGGTCACCGCCGCCGGCGCGACGGTTGCGGCGAGCACTCCCACGGCGAGCCCGGCGACCGCGCCCACCAGACCGCGGCGCAGGCGCCGCATCCGCAGCGTGGACAGTCCCGACCGGCGGTTGGGAGGTCCGGGCAGATCGGGTCGGCCCGGCCGCCGGTGGTCGGTGGCGGGTACGGGGGCGCCCGGAGCCGGCCCGACAACTGCCTGCTGCCGCCCTGGCGGCAACGGGCCACCATCGCGCGCGGTTCCCGGCGGCGATCCACCGGCGTTCCACCGCAGGTGGTCGCCGTCCATGGCCAGGCTCATCGGGGGCGCCTGCAGGTCCGCGGTGAACGGGATGTCGTTCAGTCGGCTGAGCAACGTCCCCGGCAGCTGCGGGCCCGCTGACCCGACGAGCAGGCTCTTGGCCTCCCGCTGGGCGGCGACGTCACCGGCGCATTCGGAGCAGCCGTCGAGATGGGCCCGGGCCCGCTGCGTCGCACCCGGGGACAGCTCACCGTCGACGTAGGCGACGACCGCCTCCAGCGCGAGGTGGAACTCAGTCGGCCTCAGCACGGCCGTTGCCGGCTCGACGTCCGGGTGCTGCTCACGCCCCGGCTCCTGCCCGCTGGGGCGCCAGGTGGGCCAGTGCCTCACGCAGCTGCACGCGGCCCCGGTGGATCCGGCTGCGCACGGTGCCCAGCTTGATGCCGAGCGTGGCCGCAATCTCCTCGTAGGTCAGACCCTCGATGTCACACAGCACGACGGCTACCCGGAAGTCCGGGGACAACGCGTCGAGAGCGGTCTGGATCTGCGGGTCGAGGTGGGTGGCGGCGTACACCTGGTCGGGACTCGGCGCGGAGCCGGGCATTCGCTCGGTGTCGTCAGGCAGCGCGTCGAAGCGGATCCGCTGACGCCGCCGGACGAGATCGAGGAACAGGTTCGTGGTGATCCGGTGCAGCCAGCCCTCGAACGTGCCGGGCTGGTAGTTGGCCAGGGACCGGAAGACGCGGACGAACGTCTCCTGGGTGAGGTCCTCGGCGTCGTGCGGGTTGCCCGACAGTCGGTAGGCCAGCCGGTAGACCCGGGCGGAGTGCTGACGGACTACCTGGTCCCAGGTCGGTGGCACCCAGACCGCCACGTCGACGGTCCCTTCGGAGGGCTGGGTCTCAGACATCGGGTCCCCCTCGAGCGGTCCCGGCGCCGGATCGGGTCGCGTGGCCG
>JBBPYA010000355.1:0-10210 GCA_038200385.1 Mycobacteriales bacterium | reverse complement strand
GCCGGCGGCTCCTGGCGGCCCTGCTCCTGATCGGCGGACTCGCGCTGTCCGCGTGCGGTGGCGGGACCGACTCCAGCAGTAGCGCCGCCCCGGTAGCGCAGGACGGCGGCGGATCGGGCGGGCAGTCCGCGGCCGGCGGCGGATCGGGCGGCGGGTCAGGCGGCTCGAGCCCGGACGCGGGTGCCCCTGCCGAGCGGCCGATCGCGCCGGACCTCCTGGACCGGGCGGTGATCGTCACCGCCGAGATCACGGTGCGCAGCACCGATGTCGGCCGCGACGCCGACCGGGCCGCGCTCGCCGCCACCGCCCAGGGCGGGCAGGTCAGCGGCGACGTCCGGGGCGGGACGGGAACCGGCCGGACCGCCGACCTGGTGCTCCGGGTCCCGCCGCCCGGCGTCGACGCGTTGCTCAGCAGGCTGGCCGACCTGGGCACGGAGCTGTCCCGCTCGGTGGGTTCGCGGGATGTGACCACCGTCGTGGCCGATGTCGACTCCCGGATCGCCAGCCTGCGAGCCAGCCTGGACCGGTTGCGGGCCCTGACCGACCGGGCCAGCGGGATCACCGACCTGGTCAGCCTGGAGCGGGAACTCACAACACGGGAGAGCGACCTGGAATCCCTGCAGGCCCAGGAGCGCGCCCTCGCCGACCAGGTCGCCCTGGCCACCGTCAGCCTGCATCTCGTCGCCGAGGCCGAGCCGGTGGCCCGTCCGGAACAGGCCCGCGGCTTCGGCTCCGGGCTCACCGACGGCTGGGACGCCTTCCGAGCAGCCGGTACGGCGCTGCTGATGGTGCTGGGAGCAACCCTGCCGTTCCTGGCCGTGATCGCTCTGGTCGCCGCGGTGGTACTCGCCGTACGGCGTCAGCGCCGCCCCACCGCGGCGCCCGCCGGTGCCGGCACCGACCCCTCGTGATCATGGCAGGTGGGGCGCCCGGCTCAGCCGGTCGTGGACGGCATCCCAACGCAGAACTCGTTGCCCTCCGGGTCGGCGAGCACCGTCCAGCGGGTGCCGAACTCGTCGTGCTCGCCCTGCGCGGTGGCGCCCAGGGCCACCAGCCGCTCGACCTCGGTCGCGCGGTCGTCGGTGCTGAAGTCGACGTGCATCCGGTTCTTGGCCGACTTGCCCTCCGGCACCTTGAGGAACAGCCAGGCCGGCTGCCGGCTCCGGACCCCCATGCCGATGCTGGCGAAGAACGGCCCGGCGCCCTCGTCCAGGGGACGGTCCAGTGCAGCGGACCAGAAGGCCGCCAGCGCGCCGGGATCCCGGCAGTCCAGGGTGACGTGGCGCAACGCGATCATGATGTCTGCTCCTCGGCCTTGTCGTTGTCGTTGTCGTCGTTGTCGTCGTTGTCGTTGTCGTTGTCGTTGTCCAGCAGCCAGCCCACCTCGGTACGCCAGGCCGCCGGGTCGTCGGTCTCGGCGGGGCTGACCAGGTACAGCTCCTGCAAGCTCCCGGCGGGTTCCAACCCGCGTTCGGCGGCCCAGCCACCGAGTTCGGCGTGGGCGTCGTCGATGCCGTCGTACCCGCCGGCGTGCAGCACCACGGCGAGCCGACCGGCGGACAGCCGCGTGACGTCCACGCCGCGTCCCGGGACGGCCCGGCGCACCGGCAGGAACGCCTCGACCTCGACGTCGGCGGGATCCCACTGCCGGGCCGGGAAGCGCGCGCCGCCGGGGCCGGTGACCTCTAGTTCGGCCACTGCGACGTGCCGCTGCAGTCGGCCGAACGCGGCGGCGAAGAAGCCCATGTAGTCGTCATCGGTGGTCCGTCCGCGGACGCACACCACGGGTTCGGCTCGCTGTGGCCGCTCGTACACGGTGCCGACGGTCAACGCCGCACCGACCTCGCGCAACCGGTCCAGGTCACCCAGCATCCGCGCGACGTCGTCGCGGCGCTCGACCAGGGCGCGCCGATGGTCGGTCAGGACCGCGGCCGTGACCTCGCCGTCGCGGGCCTGCACGACGCGGGCGACCTCGGCCAGCGGAAGGTCCAGGCCGCGCAGCCGGCGGATCAGCTGGGCGTCGAGGATCTACTCGCGGCGGTAGGACCGGTACCCGGTGTCGGGGTCGACCTCGGCGGGCACCAGCAGGCGCTGCTCGTGGTAGCGCCGCAGCGCCCGGATCGACACGTGGGTCGCCCGCGAGAACGTCCCGATCGACAGCATCCCTGGAGCATGCTGTCTCCCCCGGGGCGAGAGTCAAGGGACTCTCAGCGGGCACTGACCTCGTGGACCAGCTCCACGACCCGCGTCAGCACGTCGGGATCGGTGGCCGGCAGCACGCCGTGTCCGAGGTTCATGATGTGGCCCCGTGCCGCACGGCCCTCGGCGAGGATCCGGCGTACCTCCCGCTCGACGACCGGCCAGTCGGCGAACAGCACCGCCGGGTCCAGGTTGCCCTGTACCGCGCGCTGCGGCCCGATCCGTCGCACGGCCTCGTCCAGCGGGACCCGCCAGTCGACGCCCACGACGTCCGCGCCGGCCTCGCCCATCGCGGCGAGCAGCTCGCCGGTGCCCACCCCGAAGTGGATCCGGGGTACGCCGAGGTCGGCGAGCCCGGCCAGCACCTTCTGCGAGTGCGGTGCCACCATCGTCTGGTAGTCGGCGAGGGACAGCACCCCGGCCCAGGAGTCGAACAGCTGCAGCGCCGCCGCACCCGCGGTGGCCTGCACCCGCAGGAACGTCAACGCGATCTCGCCCAGCCGGTCCAGCAACTCGTGCCAGAGCGCCGGATCGCCGTACATCAACGACTTGGTGTGCTCGTGATTCTTCGACGGTCCGCCCTCGATGAGGTACGACGCCAGCGTGAACGGCGCCCCCGCGAACCCGATGAGCGGGGTGTCCCCGAGCGAGGACGTCAGCCGGCGGACGGCCTCGGCCACGAACTCGACCTGGGCGGGATCAAGGCCGGGCAATCCCTGCACCTGGGCGGCGGTTCGGACCGGCTCGGCGACCACCGGGCCGACGCCGGGCACGATGTCCAGGTCCACGCCGGCCGCCTTGAGCGGCACGACGATGTCCGAGAACAGGATCGCCGCGTCGACGCCGTGCCGGCGTACCGGCTGCAGGGTGATCTCCTCGATGAGATCCGGCCGCGAGCAGGCGTCCAGCATCGCCACGCCCTCGCGCAGCGCGCGGTACTCCGGCAGCGACCGGCCCGCCTGCCGCATGAACCACACCGGTGTCACGGCCACCGGCTCGCCGCGGGCGGCCCGGATGAGCGTGGAATCAGTTCGGGTCGGTGGGTCGGGCAGTAGGCTCATCGCCCGCAATCCTCCCACGCCCGCCCCGGTCGGGTCGCTCAGCCTGCGGCGAGCAGCACCACCCCGACCAGCGCGGTGGAGACCCCCCCGACCTGCAACCGACCGAGTCGTTCACCGCCCAGCCGCCAGGCCAGGAGCACGGTGACCGCGGGGTACAGCGAGGCCAGGACCGCGACGACGCTGAGCAGCCCGGACGTTGCGGCGACGGCGTACGTGCCGTTCGCGGCCAGGTCCGCACCGCCGACGAAGGCCAGGGCGGGCAGCTCACGCGGCGTCGGTCGCAGGCCGCGGGTACGCCGGACGACGACCAGGATCACCCCTAGCAGCGACACCGAGGACGTTCGCATCACGGCGAGGGTGGGCAGCGTGTCCGGGCTCTGGGCCAGGAACAGCAGGGTCAGACCGAACCCCAGGCCGGCGACGGCCGCGAGCAGCAGCGGTCGCGGGGAGGCACCGCCGGACAGTTCCGGGCCGCTGGCCAGCACCACCCCGGCCAGCGCGACGACGATCCCGATCAGCTGGGCGGCGCTCGGCCGTTCACCGGTGACGAGGCCGGCCAGCACGGGGACCACCAGCCCGAGCGCGGAGATGGGCGCGACGACGCCCATCGTCCCGGCCGCGAGCGCGGCGTAGAACGCCGCCAACGCCGCGCCCCCGGCCAGCCCGGCCAGCGCCCCCCAGCGCAGCGACGTCGCGTCCACGCCGGCGCCGGCGACCAGGACGGCCGTCCAGGCCACGAGCAGGGCGATCGCCTGGGACAGAGCGACGACCTGGATCGCCGGCCGGATCCGGGACAGCGCGCCCCCGGCGTAGTCGGCGCTGCCCCACAGCGCGCTGGACAGCAGGGCGAGCAACGCAGCGGTCATCGCCAAACGCCCACACCCGGCCGGTAATGGTCCGCGCCGGCTACGAACGCGGTCATGGATCGGCAGGGTAGGTGCGGCGCGCCGCTGGTCCGGCGGCGGCCCGCCGACCTACCCTCGGGGACGTGAGCGAGCGCAGCGAGCGAACAATGGGCGGCGACGAGCAGCAGGGGGTCCAGTCCGCACCGCACGAGTTCAGCGCGGCGGTGGCGAGCCTGTCCGCTGTCCCGGTCCGGGCCGAGGTGCAGTTGGAGCCGATCCGTCCGCCGGACCGGCTCGCGCCCTGGTCCTACGCACTCGGCGCCGAGGTGATCCTGGACGGCGAGGAGGTCGCCAGCGGGCGGCTGGTGCTGCTGCACGACCCCGCCGGGCACGAAGCGTGGGACGGGACGCTGCGGCTGGTCAGCTACGTCACCGCGGAGCTGGACGAGGAGATGTCCGGGGATCCGCTGCTGCCGCGGGTCGGCTGGAGCTGGCTGACCGACGCCCTGGATTCCTACGGCGCCCGGCACACCGCGGTCGGGGGCACGGTGACCCAGACGTCGTCCACCAGGTTCGGGGACATCGCCGGCCCGGAGTCCAGCGCCGACATCGAGCTGCGCGCCTCCTGGACGCCGCTGGACCCCGACCTGGTACCGCACGTGCGGGCCTGGATCGACGTGCTGACCGCGGCCGCCGGGCTCCCGCCGCCGGGTGTGAGCGTGCTGTCCGGCCCGACCTCCCGACCGGCGCACGCCTGATCCGGCGCCCCGGGGTGTGCCGCTGCGCCCTACGGTGAGCACCGTGAGTGTCGGGTCCGAAGTCCAGCGGGAGGAGCCGACCGATCTGCTGGCGCCGCGGGAGGGCACCCCACCGCCGCTGACGACCCAGGACGAACTCGACCGGCTGTGCGAGCGGATGGCCGTCGGCCGCGGCCCGGTCGCGATCGACGCCGAGCGTGCCTCGGGCTACCGCTACTCCCAGCGCGCTTACCTCGTGCAGCTGCGCCGTACCGGCTCCGGTACGGCGCTCGTCGACCCGACCGAGCTGCCGGATCTGTCCGGACTGGGCGAGGTGCTCGCCGATGCGGAATGGGTCCTGCATGCGGCGAACCAGGACCTGCCGTGCCTGGCCGAGGTGGGGATGGCGCCGCGCACCTTGTTCGACACCGAGCTGGCGGGACGGCTGACCGGATTCGAGCGCGTCGGACTGGCCACCATGGTCCGGGAGGTGCTCGGACTCAACCTGGAGAAGGGGCACTCGGCGGCGAACTGGAGCACCCGCCCGCTGCCTCCGGAGTGGCTGACCTACGCCGCTCTCGATGTCGAGGTGCTCATCGAGTTGCGCGACGCGCTGGACGCCGAGCTGACCGCGCAGGGCAAGCGGGACTGGGCCGCCCAGGAGTTCGCGGCGCTGGTGGACGCCGGGCCGCCGACGCCGCGCATCGACCCGTGGCGGCGCACCTCGGGCATCCACAAGCTGCGCTCGCGGCGGCAGCTGGCCTCGGTCCGCGAGCTGTGGCAGGCCCGCGACGACGTGGCCCGGCGGCGTGACATCGCCCCGGGCCGGATCCTGCCGGACGCGGCGATCATCGCCGCGGCGACCGCCGATCCGGGCTCGGCCGCGGAGCTGCAGGAGATGCGGACGTACGGGGGTCGGGCCAACCGGCGCATGGTGGGCACCTGGTTCGGGGCGCTGGAGCGGGCCCGGCTGGTCCCCGCCGCGGAGCTACCGCCGGTCAGCCTGCACTCCGACGCTCCCCCGCCGCCCTCACGCTGGGGTGAGCGCGAGCCGGCCGCCGCCGCCCGGCTGAGCGCGGCCCGCGCGGCCCTGGCCGAGCTGTCCGAGCAGACCGGGGTCCCGGTGGAGAACCTGCTGTTGCCCGATCTGGTCCGCCGACTGATGTGGTCGCCACCGGAGGCCGCGGACGAGCAGTCGGTCGCCGACGTCCTCGCCGCCGGGGGCGCCCGTCGCTGGCAGATCGAGCTGACGGCCGACCGGTTGAGCGCCGCGCTCGAACCGCCTCCCCCCGCCGCCCCCACCCCAGCAGTTACCGACCAGTAACCGGCGTCAGAGGGGCGGTCCGGGGGCGTTCTGAGGCCCGATACCGACTAGTTACTCACCAGTAGCTGTCGACTATGGTGCGGGTGTGACAGCTTCGGCCGCCCGCACATCAGCCCCCGCCCGCCCCGCGCGCGCCCTGCGTGACGTCGTGTTCGTCGACGGCGTCCGGACCCCGTTCGGCCGGTCCGGCCCGAAGGGGCTGTACGCCGAGACCCGGGCCGACGACCTCGTGGTGCGGGTGATCCGCGAACTGCTCCGCCGCCACCCCGAGCTCCCGCCGGAGCGGGTCGACGAGGTCGCCATCGCCGCCACCACGCAGATCGGTGACCAGGGACTGACGATCGGGCGGACCGCGGCCCTGCTCGCGGGGCTACCGAACACGGTCCCGGGATTCGCCATCGACCGGATGTGCGCCGGGGCCATGACCGCGGTCACCGCTGTGGGCAGTGGGATCGCCTTCGGTGCCTACGACGTGGCGATCGCCGGCGGCGTCGAGCACATGGGACGGCACCCGATGGGTGAGGGGGTCGACCCCAACCCGCGGTTCCTGTCCGAGCGCCTCGTCGACACCTCGGCGATGGTGATGGGCCAGACCGCGGAGAACCTGCACGACCGCTTCCCCGGGATCAGCAAGCAGCGGGCGGACGCTTTCGCCGCGGCCAGCCAGGCCAAGTACGCCGCCGCCCTCGCCGCGGGCAACATCAGTGCCGACCTGGTCCCGATGGCCACCCGCTCCGCCGTGGGCGGCTACGGGCTGGCCACCGCCGACGAGCCGCCCCGCCCGGGGACCACGGTCGAGGACCTGGCGGCCCTGAAGACGCCGTTCCGTCCGCACGGCCGCGTCACCGCCGGCAACGCCGCCGGTCTGAACGACGGTGCGACCGGGTGCCTGCTCGCCGCGGAGGAGGTGGCCGACGAGCTGGGCCTGCCCAAGGCCATGCGCCTGGTCGGCTACGGCTTCGTCGGCGTGGAACCGGAGGTGATGGGGGTCGGTCCGGTGCCCTCCACCGAAAAGGCGCTGCGCAGCACCGGTCTGTCCATCGAGGACATCGGGCTGTTCGAGCTGAACGAGGCCTTCGCCGTACAGGTCCTGGCGTTCCTGGACCACTTCGGCATCGCCGCCGACGATCCCCGGGTGAATCCCTGGGGCGGGGCCATCGCGGTGGGGCACCCGCTGGCCAGCTCCGGTGTCCGGCTGATGACCCAACTGGCGCGGCACTTCGCCAGCCGCCCCGACGTGCGGTACGGGCTGACCGCGATGTGCGTCGGGTTCGGCATGGGCGGCTCGGTGATCTGGGAGAACACGGCGTACGACGGGACCGCGGCATGACCGCGCCTGCGGCGCCGGACGAGGTGATCACCCGCTCCCACGTCCGCTACGTCGAGGTTCCTGGCCTGGCCGGCCCGGTCGCGCTGATCACGCTGGACAACGGGATGGACCACACCAGGCCGTCGACGTTCGGCCTCGCCGGACTCACCGGGTTGGACGCGGCGCTGGACGAGATCGCGCAGCGCTCCGACGTGCAGGGGATCGCGGTGACCGGGAAGCCGTTCATCTTCGCGGTGGGCGCGGACCTGTCCGGCGTACCGCTGATCGCCGATCGGAGCCAGGCGCTGGAGGTCGGCGCGCTGGGGCATCGGGTCTTCCGTCGGTTCAAGGACTCCGCGATCCCGACGTTCGCCCTTGTCAACGGCGCCGCCCTCGGTGGCGGGCTGGAGTTGGCGCTGCACTGCCACTACCGCACGCTGTCCACCGGGGTCGGCGCGATCGCGCTGCCGGAGTGCTTCCTCGGTCTGGTCCCCGGCTGGGGCGGGACGCAGCTGCTGCCCAACCTGATCGGAGCCGACGGCGCGGTCACGGTGATCATCGACAACGCGCTGAACCAGAATCGGATGCTCAAGGCCAAGCAGGCCCTCGAACTCGGGATCGCCGATGTCGCCTTCGAGCCGGCGGACTTCCTGGAGGAGTCCCTGCGCTGGCTGGTCGACGTCCGCACTAACACGGTGTCCGTCCCCCGCGCCGAGGTTCCGCGCGGCGAGGCCTGGCAGGCCGCGCTCGCCCGGGGCCGGACGATCGCCGATCTGCGGACCTCCGGACACGCGCGGGCGCCGTACCGCGCCCTCGAACTGCTGGCGATGGCCGAGGCCGGCACCGGCGACGCGGAGTTCACCGCCGGTACCCGCGCCGAGGACGAGGCGCTGGCAGACCTGCTGATGGGCGACGAGCTGCGCGCCGGGTTGTACGCCTTCGACCTCGTGCAGAAGCGGGCAAAACGCCCGGTCGGCGCGCCACAGCGGTCGCTGGCCCGTCCGGTCACCAAGGTCGGCGTCGTCGGTGCCGGGCTGATGGCCGGCCAGCTCGCGCTGCTGTTCGCGCAGCGGCTCGAGGTCCCGGTGGTCCTGACCGACGTCGACCAGGCACGCCTGGACAAGGGCGTCGGCTACGTCCGGGCCGAGATCGACAAGTTGGTCGGCAAGCGCCGGATCTCCCCGGACCGGGCGAACCGGCTCAGGGCGCTGGTCAGCGGCTCACTGTCCAAGGACAGCTTCGCCGACGCCGACTTCGTGATCGAGGCGGTGTTCGAGGAGCTGGCCGTCAAGCAGCAGGTCTTCGCCGAGGTGGAGGCCGTCGTGGCGCCGGACTGCGTGCTGGCGACCAACACCTCCTCGCTGTCGGTCACCGAGATGGCCGGCGGTCTGGCGCACCCCGAGCGGGTGGTCGGCTTCCACTTCTTCAACCCGGTCGCGGTGCTGCCGCTGCTGGAGGTGGTCCGCGGGCAGGCCACCGACGACGCCACGCTGGCCACCGCGTTCGCCGTCGGCGCGAGCCTGCGCAAGTCCTGCGTGCTGGTGAAGGACTCCCCGGCGTTCGTCTTCAACCGGCTGGCGACCCGAGCGCTGGGCGAGGTGATCGGCGCGGTCGACGACGGGACGCCGTTCGAGGTCGCCGACCGTGCGGTCAGTGAGCTCGGCATGCCGATGTCGCCGTTCACGCTCCTTCAGCTCGTCGGTCCGGCCGTCGCCCTCCACACCGCGCAGACGCTGCATGCGGCGTTCCCGGAGCGGTTCGGGGACTCCCCCGGTTTCCGGGCGCTCGTCGACGCCGGCAAGACCGCGATCCTGACGTGGGGTACGGACGGCAAGCCGGCCGCGGACCCGCAGGTTCAGGAGCTGTGGCCGCAGGGCGACACACCGCTGACCGAGCAGGAGGTGCTCGACCGGGCCCGGTCGGCGCTGGCCGAGGAGATCCGGCAGCTGCTCGACGACGGGGTGGTCGCCGCACCCGAGGACGTCGACCTGTGCCTGATCCTGGGTGGTGGCTTCGCGTTCTGGAACGGCGGTATCACGCCCTACCTCGACCGCACCGGAGCCTCGGAGAAGGTCACCGGCCGCCGCTTCCTCGAACCGGGCGTGGCCAGCCTCCCCGTGAACGATCAGGTCTCCTGATCGTGGCCGTACCTCGCGGACGCTACAACACCCGCGAGGTACGGCAAGCATGGGAGAGGACGGGCGGGGCAGCGGGGCACGGGTTCGGCGGCGCGGCGCGGAAGCGTACGACAGTGGCGGCCTCGGTAGCGTGTCCTCGTGGCGTTCCTGAGCCTGTCCGGTCCGCCCCGGATCTCGGCGTACGACGGTCGCTGGGCGGCGGCCGCCCACGGCCAGCTCGACCTCATCCGGACGGCCCTGACCGGGGACGACGAGGACCACCGGCCGGCAGCCCTCGTTCTCGACCACATCGGATCGACGGCGGTGCCCGGCCTGGCCGCGAAGCCGGTACTGGACCTGCAGCTGCGGGTTCATCGCCTGAATCGGGGCCGACAATTCGAGACCCGGCTGTCCGCCGCCGGTTACCGGGCCACCGCCGGCAGTCGTCCGGACTCTCCCGGCGTGGCGCGGGACGCCCCGCGGGGAGCCGAGGACGTCGACCCGGACGTCTGGGTCAAGCTGCTCCTCATCCGCCCGCATCCGGAGCAACCGGCGATCCTGCACGTACGCCAGCTCGCCTCACCCTGGGGTCGGTACACCGTGCTGTTCCGCGACTGG
>JBBPYA010000354.1:0-34531 GCA_038200385.1 Mycobacteriales bacterium | reverse complement strand
TCGACCGAGACGGTCAGCGGCGCTCTTCGCGCTGCTTGCACTCCACGCACAGCGTGGCGCCCGGGAAGGCCTGCAGGCGAGCCTTGGCGATCGGTTTGCCGCAGCTCTCGCACAGGCCGTACCGGCCGGCCTCGATGCGCTCCACGGCGTGCTCGAACTGGATGATGAGGTCCCGTCGGTTCTTCGCCAGCGACATCTCGTGCTCGCGCTCGAAGGTCTTGCTCCCGGCGTCGGCCTGGTCGTCGCCCGCGCTGTCATTGGCCTGGGCCTGCAGCTCGTCGATGGCGCGCATGGTGCTCTCGTAGTCCGAGCGCATCTGATCCAGCTGGGATTCCAGGTCGTGCCGGACCGCAGTCAACTCCCGGGCACTCCACCCGGCCGGCAGCGCGGCCGCGGACGCGCGGGTGGCCGACTTCGTGCTCGTCGAGGTCGTTGCCGACGTCCGCTTCGGTGCCGCCTTGCTTGCCGGCGCCTTGCTTGCCGGCGCCTTGCTTGCCGGCGCCTTGCTTGCCGGCGCCTTGCTTGCCGGCGCTTTGGCAGTCCTCGCCTTCTTCGCCGCCGGCTTCTTCGCCGGCGCCTTGGCTGTCGCCTTGGCCGGCGACTTCGAGGCCGTCGACTTGGTACCCGCCGACTTGGTGCCCGTCGACTTAGTACCCGTCGACTTGGTCCCCGCCGACTTGGCCGGCGCCTTCTTGGCGGGGCTCGCGGTCCCAGATCCGGTCCGAGAACCAGCAGAACTCTTCGCCACCGTGCCGTCCTTCCCTCGCGGCCACCAATCGGGGCTGCTCACTGCCTGATCGAGCGCGCTCACCCTACGGACGGGGACCGACCCGCACAATTCGGCTCACCGACGGCGTGGCCGACTCGCCCGCAGCCACTACGGATGCCGATCCGGTCCGAGCGCGACCGCGATTCCCTCCGTTGACCTGGAATGCGAGTCGGTGGGCACGGGACCGGGCTCAGCCGCGCTCCTCCCCGCCCTCCCCTCGCCAGTGCGCGAGCCGCCCGGCCCGGCTGACCGCCCGCAGCCGAAGCTCGGCGCGTCGGCGGGCCGCGGACGTGGCGACCACGAGCAACTCATCGTCGCGCGCGATCCTCGTGGTGGGGCTCGGCACGAACGAGTGCCCATCCCGGACGATCAGCGTCACCATCGCGTCCTCCGGCAGCCGGAGCTCGGAGACGTAGACGCCGTGCAGCCGGGACGCGACCGGGACCCGCAGCTGCAGCAGGTCCGCGCCGAGTTCCTCCAGCGGCGCGGACTCGACGTCGACCTCATGGGTCGCGGCCCGGTCGGTGATCCCCAGCAGCCGCGCGACCGTGGGCAGCGTGGTGCCCTGGATCAGGGTGAACACGACGACGAGCACGAAGACGATGTCGAACAGGCGCAGGGCGCCGGGGACGGACTCGGTGACCGGGATCGTCGCCAGCACGATAGGTACGGCGCCACGCAGACCCGCCCATGACACGAACGCCTGCTGCCGCAGGGGCACCCGGAACGGCAGCAGCGAGACCAGCACCGAGACCGGCCGGGCCACCAGCAGCAGGGCCAGCCCGATCACCACCGCCGGGACGAGCACGTCGAGCAGCCGGGCCGGGCTGACCAGCAGACCGAGCAGCACGAACAGCCCGATCTGGGCCAGCCAGGCCAGACCCTCCGCGAACCCGAGCGTGGCGCGGCGGTGCGGCAGGTGCGAGTTGCCGAGGACCAGGCCGGCGACGTACACCGCGAGGAAGCCCGAGGCGTGCGCCAGATCGGCGCCGGCGTACGCCGTCACGCAGAAGGCGACCGTCGCCAGCGGGTAGAGCCCGGACACCGGCAGCGCGCTGCGGCGCAGGACAGCCGCACCGAGCCACCCGAGCGCGGCACCGAAGGCCGCCCCCGCCAGCAGCTCGTAGACCAGCTGCCCGAACGCCGCCGGCAGCGCGACCATGGCGTCGCTGGACAGCAGCACCACGACGATGATCACCGGGGCGTCGTTCATCCCCGACTCCAGCTCCAGGGTGGCGGTGACCCGGCGCGGCAGGCCGAGCCCGCGCAGCGTGGCGAACACCGCGGCTGCGTCGGTGGAGGACACCACGGCTCCCAGGAGCATCCCGGTCTGCCACGAGACCCCCAGCGCCAGGACCACGGCCGTCCCCGTGACACCCACGCTGACCGCCACACCGACGGTGGCCAGGACGACGCTGCGGGGTACGGCGTCGCGAACGACCGACCACCGGGTCGTCAGCCCGCCCTCGGCCAGGATGACCACGAGGGCGCAGATGCCTAGGGTGCGGGTCAGCTCGGCGTCGTCGAAGCGCAGCCCCACGCCCGACTCGCCGAGCACGACGCCCAACCCGAGGTAGACCAGCAGGCTCGGCAGGCCCAGCCGGGTGGAAGCCCGCACCGCGAGCGCCGCAGCCAGCACCACCAGCGCGCCCACGAGCAGGGCGAGGGTGAACTGCTCGTTCACCGCGGCACCAGCATCGCCGCATCCTTCCGTATCCCCCGCCCGCGTCGCGGACGCGGACCGGGCGGCCCGGGCCGGGGCGGGACAAGCAGACGACGCGACCAATGCGGTGGTCCGGGCCACCGCAGCCCGCGTACGATCGGGACGGCGCTGACGGGACCAGTAGCGCCGGACGCAGCCCGAAGCGACCCGGGGACGGTGCGAGCCCGGGGGCCTGGCCGGCGTGAACATCACCCCCGAGCCGCCGGAAGAACGGGCCGGCCCCTCCGGACGAGGCCTCAGTAGACCCGGCACCTGCAGGACAAGAGCGGGGTCCGCCGGGTGCGGGCCCAAGGAGAGTGGTACCGCGGCCCGTTCGGGTCGTCTCTCTGTCGGCACTGACCACGACGGTCGGCACTGACCACGACGGAGGACCCGAACCGATGGCCCGACCCCGACCGTTGCCCCCGCAGGTCGACCTGCCGGCGCTGGAGCAGGAGATCCTCGCCGGCTGGCGCGAGGGCAAGGTGTTCCAGCGCAGCCTCGACGCGTCGGCCGGGCGGCCCAGTTGGATTTTCTACGAGGGTCCCCCGACCGCGAACGGGCGGCCGGGCACCCACCACGTCGAGGCCCGGGTGTTCAAGGACGTGTTCCCCCGGTACCGGACGATGAAGGGCTACCACGTCCCGCGGCGCGCCGGCTGGGACTGCCACGGCCTGCCCGTCGAGCTGGCGGTGGAGACCGAGCTCGGGTTCACCGGAAAGCAGGACATCGAGGCCTACGGCGTCGCGCAGTTCAACGCCCGGTGCCGGGAGTCGGTACAGCGGCACGTGGCGGAGTTCGAGCGGCTGACCGAGCGGATCGGCTTCTGGGTCGACGCCGACGAGGCTTACTGGACGATGGACGCCTCCTACGTGGAGAGCGTCTGGTGGTCGCTCAAGCAGATCTACGACCAGGGTCTGCTCGTCGAGGACCACCGGGTGGCGCCGTACTGCCCCCGCTGCGGCACCGGGCTGTCCGACCACGAGGTGGCGCAGGGCTACGAGACCGTCGTCGACCCGTCGGTCTACGTCCGGTTCCCCGTCACCAGCGGTGCGTGGGCGGGTCGCGCCGACCTGCTCGTGTGGACGACGACGCCGTGGACGCTGGTGTCCAACACCGCCGTCGCCGTACACCCCGAGGTGACCTACGTGGTGGCGCGCGCCGACGTCGGCACGTTCGTGGTCGCCGAGCCGCTGCTGGCCGAGGTTCTCGGTGACGGCGCGGAGATCCTCGCCTCGATGACCGGACAGGAGCTGGAGCGGACGTCGTACGCCCGCCCGTTCGAGCTGGTCGACATCCCGGACGCGCACTACGTCATCACCGCGCGCTACGTCACCACCTCCGACGGCACCGGGCTGGTGCACCAGTCCCCCGCGTTCGGCGCCGACGACCTGGCCGCCGTCCGCGAGTACGGCATGCCGGTCGTCAACCCGATCGGGCGCGACGGGCACTTCGGCGCCGACGTCCCCCTCGTGGGCGGGATGTTCTTCAAGGCCGCCGACGCCGTCCTGGTCGCCGACCTGCGAGAGCGTGGCCTGCTCCTGCGGGCGCAGGACTACCAGCACTCCTACCCGCACTGCTGGCGCTGCCACACCGCGCTGCTGTACTACGCGCTGCCCTCGTGGTACATCCGGACCAGCACGGTCAAGGATCTCCTGCTGGCCGAGAACGACCGGACCGACTGGCATCCGGCCTCGATCAAGCACGGCCGGTACGGCGACTGGCTGAACAACAACGTCGACTGGGCGCTGTCCCGGGACCGCTACTGGGGTACGCCGCTGCCGATCTGGCGCTGCCCGGACGGGCACGACACCTGTGTGGGCTCGCTGGCCGAACTGTCCGCGCTCGCCGGGCAGGACGTCACGGGGCTGGACCCGCACCGCCCGTACGTCGACGACATCGGGCTGGCCTGCCCGGTCTGCGGTGTCGAGGCCTTCCGAGTCCCGCAGATCATCGACGGGTGGTACGACTCGGGCTCGATGCCGTTCGCCCAGTGGGGTGCCCCGCACCGCAACAACGCCGAGTTCGAAGCGAGCTTCCCCGGGCAGTTCATCTGCGAGGGGATCGACCAGACCCGCGGCTGGTTCTACACGATGATGGTGGTCTCGACGCTGGTGTTCGGCCGCTCGTCCTACGAGACCGTGCTGTGCCTGGGCCACATCCTGGCCGAGGACGGCCGCAAGATGAGCAAGCACCTCGGCAACATCCTCGAACCGCTGCCGCTGATGGACCGGCACGGCGCCGACGCGCTGCGCTGGTTCATGGTCGCCGGCGGTTCACCGTGGAGCCCCCGCCGGATCGGGCACGCGGCGCTGGAGGAGATCGTCCGCAAGGTGCTCCTGACGTACTGGAACACGGCGTCGTTCTTCACGCTGTACGCCGACGCGGCGCAGTACGACCCGGTCGAGACGCCGGCCCCGCCGGTACGCGAGCGGCCCCTGCTGGACCGGTGGGCCCTGTCGGAGCTGCACCGCACGGTGCTCGAGGTCGACGCGGCGCTGGACCGCTTCGACCCCCCTCGGGCCGGCCGGCGGCTGAGCGAGTTCATCGACGACCTGTCCAACTGGTACGTGCGCCGGTCCCGCCGACGGTTCTGGGACGGCGACACGGCGGCGCTGGCCACCCTGCACGAGTGCCTGGAAGTGCTGACCCGGCTGATGGCTCCGATCGTGCCGTTCATCACCGAGGCCGTGCACCGTGCGGTGGTGTCGGCGGCCTGGCCGGACCTGCCCGACTCGGTGCACCTGCGGGACTGGCCCAGCGTCGGGGACGACGGCGGGCTCGTTGACGAACGACTGGCCGAGCAGGTGGCACTGGTCCGCCGACTGGTGGAACTGGGAAGGGCCGCCCGCACCCAGTCCAAGGTCCGGACCCGGCAGCCGCTCGGCCGGGCCCTCGTCGCGGCCCCTGGCTGGGCCGAGTTGTCCGCGCCGCTGCGCGCCGAGGTCGCCGAGGAACTCAACGTCGGCACGCTGGTCGCGCTGGGCACTGACGGGTCCGAACTCGTCGACGTCACGGTCAAGGCGAACTTCCGCACCCTCGGGCGACGCTTCGGAAAGGACGTCCAGCAGGTCGCGGCCGCCGTGGCGGCCGCCGACCCGGCCGCGCTGGCCGCGGCGGTCCGCGCCGGGTCGGCGCACGTCGACCTGGACGGCACACCCGGTGAGCTGACCGGCACGGTGCCGCTCGGCCCGGACGAGCTGATCGTCACCGAGACGCCGCGGGCCGGGTGGGCGGTAGCCACCGACCGCGGAGAAAGCCTCGCCCTCGACCTGAGGGTGACCCCCGAGCTACGGCGGGCCGGGCTGGCCCGGGAGGTGATTCGCGCGGTCCAGGACGCGCGCAAGACCAGCGGGTTGGCCATCAGTGACCGGATTGCGCTGTGGTGGGTCGCCGGCGACCGGGCCGACGGCGTTCCCGCCGGCGAGCCCGGCGCGGACCGGGTCGGGGGACCCGCCACGGCGGATCCCTCGGATGCGGCCGAGCCGGCTGAGGCGGCGCGGGCGTTGCGTGAGCACGCGGCGCTCGTGGCCGCCGAGGTGCTGGCCACGTCCTATCTCGAGGGTCCGCCGCCGGACGCCGAGCTGCCCGAGTTCCGTGTCGAGCCGGGCGTGCGGTTCTGGCTGACCCGGGCCGGCTGAGCCTAGGGCCGGCGCCGGTGTGGCGGCCGGGCCACCCCGACCACGGCCACCGCCAGGGCAAGGACGCACAGTCCCAGCGACGTCCAGATCAGCTCGGCGCGCACCTGCGCCACCCCGGCCAACAACAGGCCCAGCGCTCCCAGCAGGGCGAGCACCGCCATCCCGAACGCGGCGGGCATCAGAGGTCTCCCGGAGCCGGCCGCGCTCAGCCGTTCGGCGTGGCCGCGGCGGCCGGCTGGGCGTTACCGGTCCCCTGCGCGCCGGGGCGCGCTGCGGTGGTCGAAGGCTCCGCCGACGTGCGGCTGTCCAGGTCCCGGAGCTGGGACTCCAGATAGGACTTCAAGCGGGTGCGGTACTCGCGCTCGAAGGTGCGCAGCCCCTCGATCTCCTTGTCCAGCGCGCTCTTGCGCTCCTCCAACCTGCGCATCGTCTCGACCTGGCGGCGTTCGGCGTCCTGCGTGACCGTCTGCGCCTTGGTGCGCGAATCCCGGTCCATCGTCTCCGAGCGGGTCTTGGCCTCGCCCAGCTGCTGCTCGGACTTGGTCTTGGCCTCGCTGAGCAGCTTCTCGCTGGTGCTCTGGGCGTCCTTGAGCAGCTTGTCGGACTTGGTCTTGGCCTCGCTGACGTGCCGGTCGGCCGTCTCGGTGGCCAGCGCCAGCATCCGGGTGGCCTGGCCCAGCTCGTCCCCGGGCGCCGCAGCGGCGGCCGGACTGCTGCTCACCGGCGTCTGCTCGCCGGCCCGCTCCTCCGGCCCACCGGGCTCAGCCGCACCGGCGTCAGCCGAGGAACGCAGCTCGGCGTTCTCCTCGATCAGCCGGGAGAACTCCGCCTCGATCAGGTCCAGGAAGGCGTCGACCTCGTCCTCGTCGTATCCGCGCTTGCCGATCGGCGGCTTCTTGAACGCGACATTGTGGACGTCGGCGGGAGTCAGCGGCATGCGGTCACCTCAAGGCTCGGTGGGTTGATCGGCGGTCGTCGGTCCTGGTCCTGGTCCTGCAGTCGTGCACGGTCCGGTCCGGTCAGCCGGCGAGGGCCAGGCTCTGGACCACGCCCCGCAGCACGAACACGATGATCAGGAGCACCATAAACCCCAGATCGAGCCGGACCGTCCCGAGGCTCAGCGGAGGGATGACCCGCTGCAGCGCCTTGAGAGGTGGATCGGTGGCGGCGTACACCACTTCCAGGCCCGCTGCCACGAGTCCGGAGGGGCGCCAGTCCCGGGCGAAAACCATCACCCAGCCCACGACGAGGCGGGCAAGCAGGAACAGCAGATAGACGTAGAGCGCGAAGCCAACAATGGTCCAGAAGATTGCCATGTACGCCGGTCAGCTCTGGTTGAAGAAGCCGCCCTCGACGATCCTGGCCTTGTCCTCGGCCGTAACCGAGACGTTCTGCGGCGACAGCAGGAACACCTTGTTAGTCACGCGCTCGATGCTACCCCGCAGTCCGAAAGACAGTCCGGCGGCGAAGTCCACGAGCCGTTTGGCGTCGGAGTCGTCCATCTCGGTGAGGTTCATGATGACCGGCACCCCCTCCCGGAAGTGCTCGCCGATCGTGCGGGCCTCGTTGTAGGTGCGGGGGTGCAGTGTGGTGATCCGGTACGCCGAGGCCTCCGCCGCCGCGGGGCGGGTCTCGTAGACATCGACCGAAGAGGTCGCGGCCCCGCCCTGCGGCCAGCTCTTGCCCGGTCGCGCGGATCGCTCTGGGCGCGGGCGCCGAAGGACCGGGGCAGGCTCGTCGCCGTACCCCTGCCCAGCGGCCGCGGGCCAGCTCTGCTGACCGGACTTCCAGCTCTGCCCGGTGGACCACTCGCCGTCCTGCTCCTGGTCCGCAGCGTACGCCGAGTCCTCCGGCTGACGGTCCTCTTCCTCGACCAGCCCGAGGTAGATCCCCATCTTTCGCATGGCACTGGCCATCGAAGCGGCCCCTTATCGCAGAGTTCGGCGGACGTGATCGGACATTAGTGGGCGGCTTCCGAGCAGGGCTGTTCCGACACGCACGTGGGTGGCGCCGTGCCGCACGGCGGCTTCCAGGTCCCCGCTCATCCCGGCCGAGATGACCTCCGCCGCGGCCACCACCGCGCGGACCGAACCGGCCACGGTGGCGAGCCGGTCGAAGGCGTCGTCGGTATCCGCGGCCTGCGGAGCCACCGCCATCACCCCGGCCAGACGCAGGCCCGCGGCCCCGGCGATCCGCTCGGCCAGCGCGGGGACCGCGGCCGGGGCGGCCCCGCCACGGCCGGCGGTGCCTACCCCGTCGGCCGGCCGGTCGTCGACGTCGAGACTGACCTGGATCAGGACGGGCAGCTCGCGTCCGGCCCGCTGGGCGGCGCGACCCAGCGCGTCGGCCAGCGCGGCCCGGTCGACGCTGTGCACCAGCGCCGCGTAGCCGGCCACCGAGGCCGCCTTGTTCCGTTGCAGCCGCCCGACGAAGTGCCAGCGGGGCACCAGCCCGTCGACGGGCGGGATGGCCGCGGCCACCTCGACGACCTTGGCCGCGGCCTCCTGGTCACGGTTCTCCCCGAAGTCCACGATCCCGAGTTCGGCCAGCAGCAGCACGTCCGAGGCCGGGAACGTCTTGGTCACCGCGACCAGCGTCAGCTCGTCGCGGTCGCGACCGGCGGCCCGGGCGGCCGCGACCAACCGCTCCTCGAGTACGGCGAGGTTGGCCGCCAGTTCCTCCCGGCGGCTCCGCCCATCGCCCTTCACCTCTCCGGGGGTCACTCGATCCACACCAGGCCGGCCTGCCGCCCGGTCCGGCCCTCGCGACGGTGACTGAACAGCCGCCGGTCCTCGAACGTGCACCGGGCGTCCACCGCGATCCGGCCCACCCCGGCGGCGCCGAGCTGGGCGGCGATCCCGGCGCGCAGGTCCAGGCCGGTGGTCCCCGCCGAGGTCCGGCTCGCGCTGCCCGGCGCATGTGCCTCGACGTCGTGCTGCATCGCCGGTGGCACCTCGTAGCAGCCCCCGCAGATTGCCGGGCCGAGCAGCGCGTCGACTCGTGCCGCCCGCGCACCGGCAGCCACCATCACCGCGAGCGCCTGCGCCGCCACCCCCAGCCGGACGCCGAGCCGCCCGGCGTGCACCGCCCCGATCACGCCGGCCTCGTGGTCGGCCAGCAGGATCGGGACGCAGTCGGCCGACAGGGCGGTCAGCACCAGTCCCGGTGCGGTCGTGACCAGCCCGTCGCAGTCCTGTACCGCTGCCGTTTGGGCGGTGTCCACGACCTGGACCCGGGCGCCGTGCACCGGTTGCATCCACACCAGCCGGTCCGGCCCCACCCCGGCCGCCGCGGCCAGCCGGGCCCGGTTGGCCGTGACCGCACCCGGCGCGTCCCCGACGTGTTCGGCCAGGTTGAACGAGTCGTACGGCCGGCGCCCGACCCCACCGGTCCGGTCGGTCACCACCCGCCGGATCCGACGTCCGGGCGTGCTCACCTGCCACCCGCGCCCAACCGCCCGGGCCGGCTCAGGACCGGAGGAACTCGGGGATGTCGAGGTCGTCGTCGAGCTCGTCCACCCGCAGCGCACCTCGGGGCGCCGACGACGGTGCAGGGACCGGTGCGGGGACCGGCGGCAGGCCGCCCGCCGAGGAGCCGTTGGGCGTCCCGTACCCCACCGGGCGCCCGTTGGCCGCCCCCGCCGGGGTCGTCCCCGGGGCCGCCGCCGACCGTCCCGGCTCACCCTCGACCCGGCTGTCCACCTTGCGGTAGGTCGGCTTGCCGCCGTCGAAGCCGGCCGCGATCACGGTCACCCGGACCTCGTCACCCAGGGCGTCGTCGATGACGGCACCGAAGATGATGTTTGCGTCAGGGTGCGCGGAGTCCGCGACCAGCGAGGCCGCCTCGTTGATCTCGAACAGGCCGAGATCCGAGCCGCCCTGGATGGACAGCAGGACGCCGCGCGCGCCCTCCATCGAGGCCTCCAGCAGCGGGCTGGCCACGGCCTGCTCGGCCGCGGTGATGGCGCGGTTCTCCCCGCGCGCGGACCCGATCCCCATCAGCGCGCTGCCGGCACCGGACATCACCGACTTGACGTCGGCGAAATCCAGGTTGATCAGGCCCGGGGTGGTGATCAGGTCGGTGATGCCCTGGACACCGGACAGCAGCACCTGGTCCGCGGTGCGGAAGGCGTCCATCACGCTGACGTTGCGGTCGCCCAGTTGGAGCAGCCGGTCGTTCGGGATCACGATCAGGGTGTCGCACTCGTCGCGAAGCTCGCTGATGCCCGTTTCGGCCTGGTTGGCGCGCCTCTTGCCCTCGAAGCCGAACGGCCTGGTGACCACACCGATCGTCAACGCGCCGAGCTTGCGGGCGATCCCGGCCACGACCGGCGCGCCGCCGGTGCCGGTCCCGCCGCCCTCGCCGGCGGTCACGAAGACCATGTCGGCGCCCTTGATGACCTCCTCGATCTCCTCGCGATGGTCCTCGGCGGCCTGGCGGCCTACGTCGGGCTGCGCGCCCGCGCCCAGGCCGCGGGTCAGCTCGCGGCCGATGTCGAGCTTGACGTCGGCGTCGCTCATCAGCAACGCCTGGGCGTCGGTGTTGATGGCGATGAACTCCACGCCTTTGAGCCCGACTTCGATCATCCGGTTGACGGCATTGACGCCGCCACCGCCGATGCCGACGACCTTGATGACCGCCAGGTAGTTGTGCGGAGATGTCATCGGATTCGGACCCTTCCTGAAGTCGGCCTGTTTGCCTGGCTGACCACTGACCCTCAGGTTGAGGGTTAGAGTTATGTCAACCTGCACAGACGGTAGGTAGGCCCGGAAACCGAGTCAAAGATGTCTGCGGCGTGTCGGCGGGTTATCTCGGCGGGATGTCGTCCGGGCCGGGTCCGTCAGTCCCGCGGGACCCGGCCGAGCAGGTAGAACTCGTCGTTCGGGGGGACCGCGGCCAGGTGCACGAGCCGGTTGGACAGCGCGAACAGGCCGACGATCGACCCGATGTCCCAGATGTCGTCGGTGCTGAAGCCGTGCTCCCGAAGCTCATCCAGGTGCGTCGCCGTGACCGTCGCCGGTTCCGCGGCCAGCCGGGTGGCGAAGTCCAGCATCGCCAGCTGGGCCGCACTCAGCTCGGCCTTGCGCCAGTCGATGGCCACCTGATCGGCGATCCGCGGGTTGCGGGCCCGGATCCGGGCGATCGCCCCGTGGGCCACGACGCAGTACAGGCAGTCGTTGCCGGCGCTGGTCGCCACGACGACGAGTTCGCGCTCGGCCTTGCCGAGCATCGGGGTGTCCCGGTCCATCAGCGCGTCGTGGTAGGCGAAAAAGGCCCGCCACTCCGCCGGTCGGTGGGCCAGCGCCAGGAAGATGTTCGGAACGAAGCCCGACCGCTGCTCGACATCGGCGATCCGTGCGGCGAGATCTGCGGGCAGGCTATCCCGGTCGGGCACCGGGAACCGGCTGATCGGCCCAGTCATGGACCCGACCCTAGCCAGCCGCGGTCAGCGGACCACGATCGCGGTAGGGCTGCTCACGTCGAAGAACATCCCGGGCTGCCCGAACACGAGGTCCAGCGCCTCCGCCTTGGCCGCACTGTCCTGGGCGTCGCCCCAGCTGATCGTGCGCCCGCCGGACATGTGCAGGACGACGGAGTCCGCCGTCTGCGCCGAGACCCGGGACACCCGGGTCCGGATCCGTTCCGGGAGCGCCTGCACGACCTGCAGCGCGGCCTCGGTCGCCCGGTCCCCCGGCACCGGCCGGGCTACCTCGAGCACCGGCAGACTCGGCGGTGCATCGGTGACCTGCGCGAAGCGCACCCCGGTGCCGTCGATCAGCCACAGTCCGTCGGGGGCGTCGACGAGGGCGACGGGGCTGCGCTCCTGCACGTCGATCCGGATCGTCGCGGGCCAGGACCGCACGACGGTCACCGAGCGCAGCTCGGCCATGCCGCGCAACCGGTCCGCGACCGCCTGGACGTCCACCCGGGCCAGCGGCTGACCCTGGGGGACGGCTGCGAGTGCAAGGACGGCGTCGGAGGTGCCGCTGCGCCCCCCCTGGACCTGCACGCTGCGGACGGTGAGCACCGGGGAGAAGTAGAACAACCAGCCGAGGGCGACGACGAGCACGAGAAGGCTGGCACCGAGCCAGGCCAGTCGGCGGGTCGACAGCCAGCGCGGCCGCCGTCCCGGCCGCCGGCCGCGCCACCGGCGGGGGGACCACAAGTGCGTGCTGGGCGGGCGGACCCGGCGGGCCCGCTCGTGCTCCCGCGGCTTGACCGCCGGTCGGCTGCGCGCGCCGGCCGGCCGCGGCCGTGCTCCGGGCAGTTCCGCCGTACGTCCGCCCCGCTCCGTCACTGCGACCTCTCCTTCAACAACGCCAGGATCTCCGGCGCGAGCTGGTAGACCGGCCCGGAACCGAGCAGTACGACGACATCGCCCGGCCGGGTCCGATCGACCACCGACCGTGCGGTCCCCGGCCAGTCCGGCGCGAAGAGCACCTGGTCCGGCGGCAGGCCCACCTGCTCGGCGATCAGTCGGCCGGTGACGCCAGGGATCGGGTCCTCCCGGTTGACCGCGATCTCCATCACCACCGCCTCGTCGGCCAGGGCCAGGGCGGCGCCGAACTGCGCCGCGAACGCCTGGGTCCGGGTGTAGAGGTAGGGCTGGAAGACCGCGATCAGCCGCCCGGTCCCGGTCACCGACCGGGCGGCGCGCAGCTGCGCCGCGATCTCGGTGGGGTGGTGCGCGTAGTCGTCGTACACCCGGACGCCGTCGGCCGTGCCGGTCAGCTCGAACCGGCGGTGCACACCGGAGTACCCGGCGAGTCCGGCCGCCAGATCGGCTGCGGCGAAACCGAGTTCCAAGCCGATGAGCAACACGGCCGCGGAGTTCAACGCCATGTGGTGGCCCAGCGCACCCACCCGCAGCCGGCCGAGCGGACGGCCGTCGAGCGTTGCCGAGTACGACGTCGCGGTGTGCTCCAGCTCGATGTCGGACAGCACCAGGTCGGCCGCGTCCGTTCCGTAGGTGCGCACGGCAAGCCCTCGCGCGAGCGCCGGCTCGCGCAGGGCGACGGTGTCGGGGTCGTCCGCGCAGAGCACCAGGAAGCCGGGCACCCGGACGGTGTCGACGAAACTGCGGTAGGCACGGCGGATCCCGGCCAGATCGCCGTGCCGGTCGAGGTGGTCCAGCTCGATGTTGGTCACCACGGCCCCGGTCGGCCACAGCAGCAGGAACGAACCGTCACTCTCGTCGGCCTCGGCGACGAAGAGATCCCCGGCCCCGAGCCGGGCGTTCGAGCCGGTGGCGGCCAGCTCGCCGCCGATCGCGTACGACGGGTCGGCCCCGCAGTGCTCCAACGTGGTGGCCAGCATCGACGTCGTCGACGTCTTGCCGTGCGCCCCGGCGACGGCAAGCACCCGTCGACCGGCGGCGATGCTGGCCATGGCCACAGACCGGTGCAGCACCGGCACGCCGCGGCGGCGGGCCTCGGCCACCTCGGGATTGGCCTCCCGGATCGCGGTGGACACTACGACGCTGTCCGCCTGTGCCACGTTGTCCGCCCGGTGTCCGATGTGGACGGTCGCGCCCTGCAGGCCCGCGGCGTGGTCGGTGGCCACCGCGTCACTGCCCGACACCGGTACACCGGCGTCGAGCAGCAGCCGGGCGATGGCACTCATCCCGCTTCCGCCGATCCCGACGATGTGCACCCGGCCGAGTGAGTCCAGGCTCGGGATCGGCTCGTCGGGATTGACGTACGGCGGGTAGACGGTCACCGGGCCGCCGCCAGGACGAGCCGCGCCAGGTCCTCGTCGGCGTCGGGGTGCCCGGCCGCGGCCGCGCGGACAGTAATGCCGGCCAACCTCTCCGGGTCGGTGAGCAGCGGCACCAGCTGCTCTTCGATCCACCGGGCACTCAGGTCGGCGTCGTTGACGAGCAGTCCGCCGCCGGCCTGGACGACCGGTGCGGCGTTGAGCCGCTGCTCACCGTTGCCGACGGGGTAGGGCACGTAGACGGCCGGGAGTCCGACCGCGGACAGCTCCGCGCAGGTACCGGCTCCGGATCGGCACAGGGCCAGGTCGGCCGCGGCGTAGGCCAGATCCATCCGGTCGGTGTACGGGACGACGGTGTACGGCGCGGCGCCGCGCTCGGGCTGCACGGTGTTCTTCGGTCCGGTGATGTGCAACACCTGGACGCCGGCGTCGCCGAGAGCACGGGCCGCACCCGCCGCGGCGACGTTCAGGGAGCGGGCGCCCTGCGAGCCGCCGGTGACCAGCAGGGTGACGCGGTGGGGGTCCAGCCCGAAATGCTCGGCGGCCGCGGGGCGCAGAGCAGCCCGGTCCAGCCGGGTGATCGACCTGCGCAGGGGCATCCCGACGACCTGGGCCCGCGGCAGCGGCGTCCCCGGCGTGGTCACTGCCACCACGGTCGCGAAGCGAGCGGCCACCCGATTGGCCAAGCCCGGCAACGGATTCTGCTCGTGCACCACGATCGGTGTCCGCCGCAGCCGGGCGGCGAGATAGGCGGGAAAGGCGACGTAGCCACCGAAACCGACCACGACGTCGGCCTGCGCGGAGTCCAGGACCGCCCGCGTCCGGCGCACCGCACGCACGAGCCGGACCGGGAGCTTGACGAGGTCGAGCGTGGGCCGCCGGGGCATGGGGACCGGGGGGATCAGCTCCAACGGGTAGCCGCGCGCCGGGATCACGGTGCGCTCCAAGCCCTTCTCGGTCCCGAGCGCGAGAACGGCGATGTCCGGGACCAGCCGGCGGAGGGCGTCTCCGACGGCCAGCGCGGGCTCGATGTGCCCCGCCGTACCGCCGCCGGCCAGCACGACCCGGACCGGGCTCACCCGCGCGTCGGTCGTGCGGGGCGGTCGGCTCCGGAGCGACCGGTGGCGCGGACGGTCGGGAGCTTGGCTCCGGCGCCACTGACGGTGCGCACGGTGCGAAGCGGCGCCGGCGACCGCACGGTGCGGGCCTGCGCCTGCGAGCGCCGGGTGCGGCTCGGCCGGCCCTTGGCCGGCGCCGGTCTCCGGCGGCGCGGCGGGGAGTCCACTGCCGCGCGCGGGATTGGCAGCCGAAGGATCCGAGCCAGCCGGCCCTGGCCGCGTTGCTGCAGGTAGGCCACCGCATCGGGCTCGTGCCGGGCGAAACCGGCCAGCATGCCGAGGATGAACAGGGTGAGGATCAGCGAGGTGCCCCCCGAGGAGATCAGAGGTAGCGGGATCCCGGTGACGGGGAGCAAGCCCACGACGTAGCCGATGTTGATGATCGCCTGTCCGACGAGCCAGACGACCACGGCCGCGCTCACCAGTCGGATGAACGGGTCAGCCGCACGGCGGGCGATCCGCAGGCCGGCGAAGGCCAGGACCCCGAACAGGCTCAGGACGAACAGGCACCCGACGAAACCGAGTTCCTCACCCACGATCGCGAAGATGTAGTCGCTGTGCCCGTTGGGCAACAGCCCCCACTTCATCCTGCTGTTGCCCAGCCCGACACCCCACCAACCGCCGGTAGCCAGGGCGTAGAGCCCGCGAACGGACTGCAAGCCGGTGTCGGTGGGGTCCGCGAACGGATCGAGGAAGGTGAGCACCCGCTGCAGCCGGTACGGCTCGAACTTGATGAGCACCACGATGATCGCGAGCACGCCGGCGAACAGGGAGCCGAACAGGCTCATCGGCGCGCCGACCGTCCAGAGCAGCGCGAACAGGATCAGGACGAAGCACAGCGTCGTCCCGAGGTCGGGCTCGAGCATGATCAGGCCGCCGAGCAGCAGCGCCACCGGGACCAGCGGGACCATCAGGTGTCGCCACTCCCCCAGCAGCTTCTGCTTGCGTACCAACAGGTCTGCGCCCCACAGAACGAAAGCGAGTTTGGCCACCTCCGAGGGCTGCAGCTGCACCACACCGAGGTCCAACCAACGCCGCGCCCCCCAGAACGCCACACCGACGGCCGGGATCAGAACGACTGCGAGCAGCAGCACGCTGATCAGCAACGAGGGATAGGCCAGTCGCCGGTAGGCCGATGGGCGCAGACGCAGCCCGAGCCAGGCCGCGGGCAGACCGAGGAACACATAGAGGATCTGCTTGTCGAAGATCCCGAACGGCGACAGGCGGTTCGGTGCGCTGTCGATGAGCGACTGGACGCTGGAGGCGGAGAAGACCATCGCGACGCCGATGAGCAGCAGCGCGCCACCGCTGGCCAGTATCAGGTGATAGGAGGCCAGCGGCATGTCCAGGAAGGCCCGGATCGTCGGGCGTGGTGATCCGATGGACCGTCCCGCGGGACCGGGGCGGGCAACGGCGGCGCGGGTTCGGACGGTCCGGGCGCCGGTCGTGGGAGCTGCGGCCGGACGGGAGCCGGGCAGGGTGGCCGTCATCGGCGGCCCAACCCGGCCACCGCCGCGGCGAAAGCCCGTCCCCGTGCGGTGTAGTCGGTGAACATGTCCCACGATGCCGCGGCGGGCGCGAGCAGCACCGTGTCGCCGGCCGCGGCGTAACCGGCTGCGTGCGCCACCACCTCGTCCATGGCGCCATTGTCTGTTCTCGTCACTTCCGTCACAGGGACATCGGGAGCGTGTCGCGCCAGTGCCTCCGCCAACCGGGCCCGATCCGCCCCTAGCAGCACGACCGCGACGAGCCGGCGGCTGATCGCGGCGACGAAATCGTCCACCGCAACACCTTTGAGCAGGCCGCCGGCGATCCAGACGACCCGCTCGTACGCCGCGAGGGACGCCGACGCGGCATGCGGGTTCGTGGCCTTGCTGTCATCCACGTAGTCCACACCGTCCACTGTGGACACCAGTGCGTTGCGGTGTGGGGCGGGCCGGAACGTGCGCAGGCCCGCCGCAACAGCCTCGGGCGGTACGCCGTACACCCGCGCCAGCGCCGCCGCCGCCAGGGCGTTGGCCACGTTGTGCGGGCCGGGCACCCCGATGTCGGCGACGGTCGCCAGCGCGACCCCGGCGGCGGCGTCGCCGAACGCGCGGTCGAGCAGGACGCCGTCGGCGCAACCCAGTTGGCCGGGGTCCGGGTCGGCGAGGGTGAACCCAACTTGGCGCGGATGTCCTTGGGCGAGCCGCACCGACCACTCATCCGCGACATTGAGCACCGCCACGTCCCCGGCGTATACACGGCGCTTGGCCTCGGCGTAGGCATCGAACGAGCCGTGCCAGTCCAGATGGTCCGGCGCCAGGTTGAGTACCGTCCCCGCCAGCGGGTGCAGCGACGGCGCCGAGTGCAGCTGCGGGCTGCCCAGCTCCACCGCGAGGACGTCGTAGTTGCCCGCGCTCACCTCGATCAGCGGTACGCCGACGTTCCCCGCGGCCACGGTCCGCCGCCCCGCCGCGCGCAGGATCGACTCGAGCATCAGGGTCGTCGTGGTCTTGCCGTTGGTACCGGTCACCGCCAGCCACGGGATGGCCGGGTCGCGGTGCCGCCAGGCCAGCTCGACCTCCCCGATCACCGGTAGGCCCGCCCGCTCGGCAGCGGTGAGCAGCGGGTCGTCCGGGCGCCAGCCGGGGGACACCACGACCAGATCGACCCCTGAAGGGGGCTCGGCGGGCAACCCGATGAACCGGGCTCCGGCGCGTTCCAGCTCGGCGGTGCGCTCCCCGGCCCGCTGATCGGCGACCAGGACGGTGGCGTCCATGGCGAGCAACGCCCGTGCCACGGCCGCTCCGGATACCCCCGCGCCGGCAACCAGCACGCTGCGCCCGGCGTACGGCCCGCTCACCGGATCTGGGCCGAACCCAGCCAGTCCGCGTAGAACAAGCCCAGTCCGAACGCGACCGCGCCGCCGGTGATGATCCAGAACCGGACCACCACCGTCATCTCCGTCCAACCGGCCAGCTCGAAATGGTGGTGGATGGGTGCCATCCGGAACACCCGCCGTCGGGTGGCCTTGAAGACGAGGATCTGGGTGGCCACCGACAGCGTCTCGACGACGAACAGGCCACCGAGCACGACCAGCAGGAGTTCGGTCCGGGTCAGCACCGCCATCCCGGCCATCAGGCCGCCCAGCGCCAGCGAGCCGGTGTCTCCCATGATGATCCGGGCCGGGTTCGCGTTCCACCAGAGAAAGCCGAAGCACGCGCCGAGCGCGGCGGCGGCCACCAGCGTGACGTCCAGGGGGTCGCGGACCTCGTAGCACCCGGCCAGCGACTGCCGTGCGCACAGGTGGCCGAACTGCCAGAACGAGATGATGACGTAGGCACCGAAGACCATGACCGACGACCCGGTGGCCAGCCCGTCGAGCCCATCGGTGAGGTTCAGCGCGTTGGAGAAGCCGGCGACCATCAGGTAGGCGAACACCACGAACAGCACGGCACCGAACGTGATCTGCGGGATGTCGCGGACGAAGGACAGGTTGATGGAGGCCGGCGAGAGCCCGTCCCGCCGGAACTGCAGGGCCAGCAGGGCGAAACTGACGCCGATGACGAGCTGGCCGACGAGCTTGGCGGTCTTGCTCAGCCCCAGATTGCGCTTCTTACGGATCTTGATGAAGTCGTCGAGGAAGCCCACGAAGCCCAGCCCGACCATGAGGTACAGCAGGAGATAGCCGGTGGCCGTGGGTCCGCGGTCCGGCTGGGTGAGCAGGAACAGCTGGGCGCCCCCGTAGCCCAGCACGGTCGCGATCACGATGACCGTCCCGCCCATGGTCGGGGTTCCCTGCTTGGACAGGTGGGTCTGCGGGCCGTCGACCCGGATCTCCTGGCCCATGCCCTTGCTGCGCAGCAGCCGGATCGCGAAGGGGGTGAACAGGATCGACACCGTCAAGGAGATCAGCGCAGCGAGCAGCACCGAACTCATGATTCCCCCGCCTCGTCGACGGTCAGGGCGACGGCGACGCGCTCCAGGCCCGCGGCCCGGGATGCCTTCACCAGCACGATGTCGTCGGCGCGCAGCTCACGGCGCAGCAGCGAGACGGCCTCCTCGACGTCGTCGACGCTGTCCACGGACGTGCCGGCCGACGCGGCGGACGCGATCCGCTCGGCGCCGCGGCCGACGGTCACCACGCGGCTGACGCCGAGTTCGGCGCTCAACCGGCCCACCGCAGCGTGTGCCTCGGGCGCGTGGTCGCCCAGCTCCCCCATCTCGCCGAGCACCGCCCAGGTACGCCGTCCGTCGCCCATCGCGGCCAGCGCCCGCAGCGCGGCGGCCATCGACTCGGGGTTGGCGTTGTAGGCGTCGTTGACGATGCGAACGCCGTCGTCCCGGTCGGTGACCTCCATCCGCCACCGGCTGGCCGGTCGGGCCGAGCCGAGTGCGGCGGCCAGCGTCGCGGCGTCCATGCCGACGTGCAGGGCGACCGCCGCGACAGCGAGGGAGTTGCCGACATGGTGGGCACCGTGCAGCCCCAGCGACACCTCGGCCCGCCCGTCGGCGCAGCGCAGCGTGTACGACGCGCGGCCGGCCGCGTCCAGCCGGACATCCCCGGCGCGGACGTCGGCGTCGGCCGCCGAGCCGACGGTGATCACCCGGGCCGCGGTCTGCCCGGCCATCGCAGCGACCACCGGGTCGTCGGCGTTGAGGACCGCCACGCCGCCCGCCGCGGCCGGGGGAAGCGCCTGCACCAGCTCGGCCTTGCTGGCCGCGATCGCCTCCCGGCTGCCGAACTCGCCCAGGTGGGCGGTGCCGACGTTGAGCACGATCCCCAGCTGCGGCGGCGCCGTGGCGCACAGCGCCGCGATGTGGCCGGGCCTGCGAGCGGAGCACTCCAGCACGAGATAGCGGGTCCGCTCGTCGATGCGCAGCACCGTGTGCGGATGGCCGATCTCGTTGTTGAACGAGCCGGGGGGCGCCACGGTCGGCCCGAGCCCGGCCACGACGTGGGCGAGCAGGTCCTTGGTCGAGGTCTTGCCGGAGGACCCGGTCAGGCCGATCACGGTGACCTCGGGGAGCCGGCGGAGGACTTCGTGGGCCAGCCGGGCCAGCGCGCCGGGAACATCACTGCCGCCCGCGTCGACCACCACGGCCGGTACGCCGACCGGCCGGCCGGCCAGCACCCCGATCGCGCCCGCGGCCACCGCGGCGGCGGCGAAGTCGTGACCGTCGACGCGCTCACCGTCCAACGCGACGAACAGGCCACCGGGCGCCACGGCCCGCGAGTCGAACTCCACGGCGGCGGTGACCAGCGCCGCCGGGTCCGGGGCGTCGCAGAGCCGGCCGCCTACCGCGGCGGCGACCTCGGCCAGGGACAACGCGATCACCGGACCAGCGCCCCGATCGCCTCGCGAAGGACCAGCCGGTCGTCGAAGGGGTGTACGACGCCGGCCACCTCCTGTCCCTGCTCGTGGCCCTTGCCGGCCACAACGACGACATCACCGCCGTGCGCGGCGGCCACGGCCGCAGCGATCGCGGCCCGGCGCCCCGGCACCTCGACTACCTCGCCGCGGCCGGCCCCGGGCCCGGCCTCGGCGCCGGCCCGCATCGCGGCTCTGATCTCGGCGGGGTCCTCCGAGCGCGGGTTGTCATCGGTCAGGACGGCGAGATCGCAACCTTGGGACAGGGCCCGCCCCATCAGCGGTCGCTTGCTCGGATCCCGGTCACCCCCGCAGCCCAGGACGCCGATCAGCCGGCCGTCGGTGACCGGGCGGAGCGCGGCGAACAGGGTGCGCACCGCCTCGGGCGTGTGTGCGTAGTCGACCAGCGCGGTGAACGGCTGGCCGGCGTCCACCGGCTCCATCCGGCCCGGCACCGTCGTGGCCGCCAGGCCCTCGACGGACTGCGCGGGCTCGACACCGACTGCGGTCAGGATCGCCACTGCCAGCAGGGCGTTGGCCACGTTGAACGCACCCGGCAGCAGCACGCGGGCGGCGAAGCGCACGCCATGCGGGCCGGCGACCTGGAAGCTGCTGCCACCGCCGGGCTCGGGGCGGACCTGGAGGGCCCGCCAGTCCGCGTCCGGCACGGCGTCGGCGGAGACGGTGACCGTCGCTGGACCGGCCAGCTGCCGTCCATACGGATCGTCGAGGTTGACCACCTCGGTGTCGCACCGGCCGTCGAACAGCGCGGCCTTCGCCCGGAAGTACGCCGCCATGTCGCCGTGGAAGTCCAGGTGGTCCTGCGACAGGTTCGTGAACGCCCCGACGGCGAAGTGCAGCCCGTCCACCCGGTGCAGGGCCAGGGCGTGGCTGGAGACCTCCATGGCGACCGCGGCGACCCCGCGCTCCCGCATCACCGCGAGCAGCGCGTGCAGGTCCGGTGCCTCGGGGGTGGTGCGCTCACTGGGGATCGGGTCCCCGACGATCCGGGTCTCGACGGTCCCGATCAGGCCGGTGCGCCGTCCCGCGGCCCGCAGCCCGGCCTCGACCAGGTAGGCCACGGTCGTCTTGCCGTTGGTGCCGGTGATTCCGATCAGCTGCAGACCGGGATCGCCGTACACCAGGCGGGCGATCTCACCCAGCCGGGCCCGGGGATCCGGTGTGACCAGGACGGGGACGCCGCAGTCGGCGGCGTCGGCGTACCCGGCGGGATCGGTGAGGACGGCGACCGCGCCGGCGGCGACCGCGGCACGCGCGAAGCGGGCACCGTGCGTGTGGGCGCCAGGCAGGGCGGCGTACAGGTCACCCCGGCCGACCCGGCGGCTGTCCAGGCAGAGCCCGGTGACCGCCGGGTCCCCCGGTCCCGCCGCCGGCCCGGTCACGCCCAGGGCTCGGGCGAGCTCGGCCAGCCCTCGCGGGACCGGTCGGGCCGGGCGCGGGTGGTCAGGCACACCGGCGAGGGTACCGACCGGAATGGGCGCGACCCGGGACGACGCGAAGCCCGGCCGCGCCTAGCCCGCACCGGCGATCAGTTCGAACTTCGGTGTCGGCGTCCCGGTCGGCGCTACGCCGTTCTCATGCAGGGCGTAGGACATGATCGAGGTGAACACCGGGGCGGCGATCGCCCCGCCGTGGCCGGCGCCGTCGGGCTGCTCGACGCTCACCGCGACGACGTACCGCGGCGCGTCGGCCGGGGCGAAGCCGGCGAACGTCGCCCAGTAGCCACCCCCGGAGTAGCAGCGGCACTGCGGGTTCGGTCGCTGCGCGGTACCGGTCTTGCCGGCCACCCGGTAACCCGGGATCCGCGCCAGCGGGGCGGTGCCCTCGTCGCTCGTGACCGCCTCCAGCATGAGGCGCAGCTGCGCGGCGACGCCGGAGTCGATCACCCGGCGCGGGGTGGGCCTGGCCTCGGGGTGCACCGTCCCGTCGGCACCGACGGTCCCGGACACGATGCGCGGACTGATCAGGACGCCGTCGTTGGCCACGGCCTGGTACATCGAGGCCATCTGCAGCACCGTCATGGCGATGCCCTGCCCGATCGGGATCGTCCCGGCCTGGCTGCCCGACCACTGCGAACGGGGCGCCAGGATGCCGCCGCTCTCGGCGGGCAGCTCGATCCCGGTGGGCTGGCCCAGGCCGAAGCTGCGCAGGTACTCCTCCAGCCGCTGGGTGCCCAGCCGCTGGGACAGCATCACGGTGCCGACGTTGCTGGACTTGGCCAGGATGCCGGTCGTGGTGAAGCGGATCGGGTCATGCACCCACGCGTCGTGGATGACGATGTCGGACACCCCGATGTTGTCCGGAACGTCCAGCTGGGACTGTGGCGTCGTCAGCTTCTCCTGCAGGGACCCGGCGATCGTCACCATCTTGTTCACCGAGCCGGGCTCGATCACGCTGGACACGACGGGGTTGCCGAGCAGGTCCCCGCTGACCGCACCCGGATTCGAGGAGTCGTAGCCGGGGTTGCCGCCCATCGCCAGCACCCGGCCGGTCGCGACGTCGAGGACTACCGCCTGCACCGTGCTGACGCCGGGCTCCTGGTTGGCCTTGGCGATCGCCTGCTCCAGGGTGAACTGCAGGTCCTGATCCAGGGTCAGCCGCACGTCGCTGCCCGCGACGGCGGGCTGCATCGAGCGGGTCGCGGCCGGGATGGGCAGCCCGTACCTGCCCTGTTCGTAGACCAGCTGCCCCGGCGTACCGGTCAGCACCTTGTCGAAGGACCGCTCGATCCCGGCCTGCCCGAGGCCGTCCTGGCTGACGAAACCCACGACCTGCGCACCAGTGGAGCGACCCGGGTACTCACGGCGCTGCTCGGGCAGCTGCCCGATCCCCGGTAGCGCGAGGTCCACCACCCGTTGCGCCACCGCCGGGTCCAGCCGTCGCGCGAGATAGCCGAAGCGGTTGTCCGCGGTGAGCTTGGGCATGAGCGCGTCGGCGGTCGTGCCGAGCAGGGGCGCGAGGGCCAGCGCCGTGCGGCCCGGGCTCTGGATCATCGCCGGGTCGGCAAAGATCGCTCGGGACTGCACGGAGTAGGCCAACGGAGTGCCGTTGCGGTCCAGGATCTGACCGCGGGCCGCGGGCAGGTCGACGGTGGTCAGCCGCTGCTGCTCCGCGGCGGTGGCGTACTTCGTGCCGTCCAGGCCCTGGAGTTGCACCAACCTCCCGCCGATGATCACGAGCAGGGTCAGCACGACGGACAACCCGATCCGCAGCCGGCGCGGCGGATCGGACAGCCGCAGCCTGCGCCGGGCCCGCCTGCGCGCCGCACCGGCACCGCTCCGGGTGCGCCGCGGCGGGACCGCCGGCCCGCGTGACTGCGTGCTCATCGGTTCCCCTTCGGTCGGGCGGGCGGGTTCGCGGCACCGGGAGCACCGGCCGGCGGGTTCGCGGCGTTGGGGGTGCCAGCCGGCTGGTTCGCGGCCGGCCCGGGACTTGCCGGGCCGGCGGCGGGCGCGGGCGACGCCCCGGGCGGCGGTGTCGGGGGTGGTGGCCGGGTCGCGGGGACGGCCGTGCCGATGATCTGCACCGTGCCGTCGGGACGTCGCACGACGAAGGCGGCCTGCCCGCTCGGACTCATGCCCTGCGCCCGGGCGGCCGCGGCCATCGCGGCGGGCGCCTGCGCCTCGTTGACCTGCTGGGCGAGTTCCTGCTCGTGCAGTTGCAGGGCCGCGAGGTCCTGTTGCAGGGACTGCTGGGTGAACGAGTCCGCGGCGATAGCGGTGTTGAGCCCGAGCAGCGCGGTCATCCCCGCGCCGATCAGGACCAGGATCAGGCCGATGAACGGCGCTCGGCGGGCGTCGGGCTGCGGCAGCGGCAGCGGCCGGTGCATCGTGACGACGCGGAACCGGTTGCGCTGCGGCCGCCGAGGCCGTGCCGGCACCACCAGATCGTCTGCGGGCAGAGCAGTCACTGCAGCCTCGATTCGGTGTCGGTCCTGATCCGGTGCGGTGGCGTTGACCGGAAACTGCTCACGCTGCGATCCGCTCGGCGGCCCGGAGCCGCACCGAGGCGGCCCGCGGATTGGCCGCCACCTCCTCCGGTCCGGCCCGCTCGGCGCCGCGGACCAGCAGCCGCAGCGTCGGCGCGGCCGCCGGGAGCGGAATCGGCATGTCCGGTGGGGTGCGGTCCGTCGCCGCGGTGGCGAAGGCCCGCTTCACGATGCGGTCCTCCAGCGAGTGGTAGCTCAGGACCACGATCCGTCCGCCCACCGCCAGTGCCGCCAGCGCGGCCGGCAACGCGGAGCGCAGCGCTGCCAGCTCACCGTTGACCTCGATCCGCAGCGCCTGGAACGTGCGCTTGGCGGGATGGCCGCCGGTACGCCGGGTGGCGGCCGGGATCGCGTCGCGCACGAGATCGGCCAGCCGGGCGGTGGACCGCAGGGGGGTCGTTGCCCGCTCGCGGACGATGGCGGCGGCGATCCGGCCGGCGAAGCGCTCCTCGCCGTACTCGCGCAGCACCCGCGCCAGCTCCGGCGCGGAGTAGCCGTTGACCACGTCCTCGGCCGTGGTGCCTCCGGTGGGGTCCATCCGCATGTCCAGCGGAGCGTCGAAGGAGTAGGCGAAGCCTCGCTCGCGCTGGTCCAACTGCATCGAGGACACCCCGAGGTCGAACAGGATCCCCGAGACGGTGCGCAGGTTCTGCTCGGCCAGGACGTCCGGGAGCGTGTCGTACACCGCGTGCACGAGCGCCCATCGGGACCCGTACGCCGACAGCCGGGTCCGGCTGTGCGCGAGCGCCACCGGGTCGCGGTCCAGGCCGATCAGACGGCAGCCGGGGAAGGCGGCGAGGAGGGCCTCGGCGTGGCCGCCGAGGCCGACCGTCGCGTCGAGCACGACGGGGGCGGCCGACGCGCCCGGGGCGGTCCACTCGGCGGTGGGCTGGACGGGTCCGGGGCGGACGGGCTCGGGGGGGACGGCGTCGCGGCGGACCGGGTCGGCCCGGACGGCGTCCGCTCCGGACAGACAGGGTGCGAGCAGCGCGAGGCAGCGGTCGAGCAGGACGGGCTCGTGCGCCTGCCGCGACGTCGCGCCGTCCATCCGGTGCCGCTCCTTCCGTGTGTGTTGGGGCTGCTGGCCTGCGGGTCCCTGCTGTCATCGGTGCCGCTGTTACTGGTGCCGGCCGGGTCGACGGGTCCCCGCCCGCGGCGCAACCTGGCGCCGGGGAAGGTGCGTCAGGGGGCGCCGTCGGGGGGAGACCGATGGATACGGACAGCTGACTCGTAGTGGCGATGAGGCGCACGCCCGGTCGGACCGGACTGCAACGACCTCACAGCACGCCCGGCACCACCCCCTCCTCCATGGCGGCGAACTCAGGCTCGTTCTCGGCGAGGAAGGACTCCCAGGCGCCGCTGGCCCAGATCTCGAAGTGGTCGTTGGCGCCGACGGCGACGCAGTCCTGCTCCAGCCCGGCGTAGCGCCGGAGGTCCCTGGTGATCACGACCCGGCCCTGCTTGTCCGGGATCGGGTCGTCGGCCGAGCCGTACAGCATCCGCTGGTAGCCCCGAACCTTCCGCCCGGTGGCAGGGACCGCCCTGAGGGCGTTGCCGATCCCCTCGAAGTCCACCTTCGGGTACACCGCCAGGCAGGCGTCCTGGCTCTTGACCACGACGAGACCGTCGACCAGCCGCTCACGGAAGCGCGCCGGCAACGCGACCCGGCCCTTCTCATCCATCCGGAGGGTGTGGGTTCCGAAGAACACCAACCCCACCTCCCCACCGGACGGGCACGCTCTGGGGTGCTGTTCCCCACTGCGCCCCACTCTATCCCACTGTCCCCCATTCAGACACCGTTTCGGGCTGTGGACCATCACATTCCGCTCCGCCGAGAGCCCGTAGGCGTCCTCGCGGCCGCGTCGATCGGAACTCGCGCCGGTGCCGGGCACGGCGGGCGCAGCTCTGGACCACGATTGCGACACGAGCGGTGGGGAATCCCTGCCCGGCGACATAGAGTGCGCCGGAGACCTCGCGGCCCAGCGTGCCGCCGTGATCGCGGTCGTCGACTGGCCGCCGAGACCGAAAGGGAGGGTGCGTGCTCTCACGCAGCCCTGTGGGCGATCTGGACGAGGCCGACGTCGAGTCGTTGGACCTCGACGCCGTGCGCAGCGCAGCCGGCCGGATCGCGACCAACATCGAGCGGGTGATCGAGGGCAAGCCCGAGGTCGTCCGCCTCGCCCTTGTCGTGATGCTGGCCCAGGGTCACCTGCTCATCGAGGACGTTCCGGGTGTCGGCAAGACCAAGCTGGCCAAGGCGCTCGCCCGCTCGATCGACTGCTCCGTCCGCCGCATCCAGTTCACCCCCGACCTGCTGCCCAGCGACGTCACCGGGGTCAACGTCTACAACCAGGACACCCACGACTTCGAGTTCAAGCCCGGCGCGGTGTTCGCGAACCTGGTGGTCGGCGACGAGATCAACCGGGCCTCCCCGAAGACCCAGTCCGCCCTGCTGGAGTGCATGGAGGAGCAACAGGTCACCGTCGACGGCACCAGCTACCGGCTGGAAGCGCCGTTCATGGTGCTGGCCACCCAGAACCCGATCGAGATGGAAGGCACCTACCCGCTGCCCGAGGCCCAGCGGGACCGCTTCACCGCCCGCGTCTCGATGGGATACCCCGACGTGTACGCCGAGGCGGCGATGCTCAGCGGCCACGCCGGGCACGACCCGCTGGACGATCTCGAGCCGGTGTCGAGCGCCCGGGAGGTGCGGGCGCTGATCCGGGCGGTGCACGGCGCGCACGTGTCCGACGCCGTCCGCAAGTACGTCGTTGACGTCATCAACGCCACCCGGCGGTCCTCCGAGCTGCGGCTGGGTGGATCGCCTCGCTCCTCCCTCCAGCTGCTGCGCGCGGCCAAGGCGCAGGCGACGCTGTCCGGGCGCAGCTACGTACTGCCCGACGACATCCAGCAGCTGGCCGGCTCGGTGCTGCCGCACCGGCTGATCCTGACGCCCGAGGCGCAGATCGCCCGGCGTTCGGCGGAGCAGATCGTCGGGGACCTGATCCGGTCGGTGCCGGTTCCGCGCGAGGCGGACGACCCGGGACGGCGCTGAGCGCTGATGCGGCAGACGCTGTCCGGACTGACCACGCGTGGCCGCTGCTTCATCGCGGCCGGCGGGTCGGCCGCGGTGAGCGCGCTGTTCCTCGGCGAGAACGACCTGCTGCGGGTCGCGGTCTTCCTCGTCGCACTGCCGCTGATCGCGGCGGCGTTGGTGGCCCGCACCCAGTTCCGCCTGTCGTGCAGTCGGGTGATCTCCCCGGCGCGGGTCCCTGCCGGTGAGCCGGCCACCGTCCAGGTCACCCTCGGCAACGTGTCGCGGGTTCCCACCGGCCTGATGCTGCTGGAGGACACCCTGCCCTACACGCTGGGCACCCGGCCGCGCTTCGTCGTCGACCGGGTCAGCGCGAACGAGTCCCGCACGGTGCACTACGAGGCGAAGTCGGAGCTGCGCGGCCGGTACCGGGTGGGACCGTTGCGGCTGCGCCTGGCCGACCCGTTCGGCCTGGTCGAGCTCAGCCGGGGGTTCGCGAGCACCGACACGCTCACCGTGGTCCCGAAGGTGCATCCGCTCCCGAGCGTGGGGCTCGGCGGCGCCTGGTCTACCGGCGGGGACAGCTCGTCGCGATCGGTGGCGACCCAGGGTGAGGACGACGCGGCCACCCGCGAGTACCGCGAGGGCGACGACCTGCGCAAGGTGCACTGGCGCTCCTTCGCCCGGACCGGGAAGTTGATGGTGCGGCGGGAGGAGCAGCCCTGGCAGACCAGGGCCGCGATGATCGTGGACGCGCGGCTGGCCCGGCATCGGGGTGAGGCTGCACAGAGCAGCTTCGAGTGGTCGGTCAGCGCGGCGGCCAGCGTCGGGATCCACCTCGGCCGGCTCGGCTACTCGCTGCGGTTGTTCACCGACAACGGGGAGCTGCTGACCGGCACCGACGGGGACTTCCGCGCCGGGCACCTGCTCCTGGACCAGCTCGCGGTGCTCGCCAGTTCCCCGAACCACGAACTCGACCGGGGAGTGCAGGCCCTGCGTCAGGCCAACGAGGACGGCCTGCTCGTCGCCGTGCTCGGGGACATCGGACCCGACGAGGCGCAGGCCCTGGCGCTCGGGCGCTCCGGTACCTCGCGCAGCATCGCGGTGCTCTGCGACGTGACGTCCTGGGCGCCTGCCTCGCACTCGGACCGCGCAAAGATCCTCGCCCGCCACGAGGCGGCCGTGGCTGTGCTGCGCAGCTGCGGCTGGCGGATCGTCGTAGGCACGCGCGGCCGGACGATCACCGAGGCCTGGTCCCAGGCCGGGGTCTCGGCCTTCGCCGCCTCCTCCGGCGGCGGGGCCCCCTTCGGTCGGGCAGCGCGCAGCGAGCCGGGCGCCGGACCCGACCCGGGTCCGTCCGGGCCGGCAGCCGGTGCCGCCGACGGCCGGGCGTCGGCTCCGGGACCGGCCCCGATCGGAGGACGGCGGTGACGACCACGACCAGGCTCGCCCTGGCCTCCGGGGTCGGGGTACTGCTCGGGGCACTGTCCCTCGAGCCGGTGTTCGTCACCCTCGCCTGGCTGCGACCGGTGCTGATCACCGTCCTGGCGATCGTCGCCGTCAGCATCGCCGCCCGGCGGGTGCGCCCGCTCGGGGCCTTTGCGCCGCTGCTCGAATTGGGCGCCGGCCTGCTCGTCCTCACCGCGCTCTTCGTGCCGACGCACGCCTTTCTCGGGTTGCTTCCGACCTGGACCAGCCTGTCGGACATGCGGGAGCTGCTCGGCCAGGCCGGGTACGCCGTCCGCACCCAGGTCTCCCCGGCGCAGACACTGACCGAGTTGCTCTTCCTGGCCTCGCTCGGTGTCGGCGCGGTCGCGGTGGCCGTGGACATCGTCGCGGTCAGCATGCGGCGGCCGGCCGTGGCCGGGCTGGCGCTGCTCATGCTCTACGCGATCCCGACGGCGGCCATCGTCGAGGGCATCCCGTGGTGGCCGTTCGTCGGGGCCGCGACCGGCTATCTGATCATGCTCTTCGTCGACGGACGGGAGTCGCTGCTGCGCTGGGGTCGACCCGCCGACGGACAGTCCACGCCCCGCTTCGGGCTGCCGGCGTCGAGGCGGATCGGGCTGCTGGCAATCCTGGCCGGGGTGGCGGTGCCCCTGCTCGTCCCGACCCTGCCCCCGGGCATCCTGAACCCCGCCGGCAACGGGATCGGCAACGGCCCCGGTGTGTCGCTCAACCCGCTCGTCGGCCTGGCCGGTGACCTCACCCTGCCCGAGCCGGTCGACCTGTTCCAGGTGAAGGTCAACGTCGACGACCCGTACTACCTGCGTTCGGTGTCCCTGGAGACCTACACCGATCAGGGGTGGGCACCGGGCAACCTGGACGGCACGTTCGACGCGAACGCCGGCAGCCTGCCCGGCGTACCGGTCACCAGTCCCACCCGCCGGGTGGACGCCCAGATCACGGTGCTCAACCAGGACGACCGGTTCCTGTCCACCTACTACAGCACCCGGGACATCGACAGCCCCGGCGACTGGCGCTTCGACGCGATCAGCTCGACGGTCTGGAGCGAGAACGACCGGACCGCGGGGCTGGCCTACAGCGTGGTAGCCGATGAGCCGCGGCCGACCCAGTCCCAGCTGGCAGCCGCCCCCGACCTGAGCTCCAACGATCAGGTTCAACGCCGCTTCACCGCGCTGGCGCAGGGCGTCCGCCCCGAGATCGCCGATCTGGTTCGCCGGTTGGTGTCCGGTGCGAACGGGCCGTTCGGCCGGACCCTGGCGATCAGCAACTTCTTCACCAACCGTGACAACGGGTTCATCTACAGCCTGAGCACGAAACCGGGGACCAGCGGCAGCGACCTCGTCGACTTCCTGACCAACCGGCGGGGCTACTGCGAGCAGTACGCCGCCGCGATGGCCGTGATGCTGCGCTTTGCCAACGTGCCGGCCCGAGTGGTGATCGGGTACACCCCGGGCAAGCGCGACGGCGACACCTGGACGGTGACCACCGACGACGCCCACGCGTGGGTCGAGGCCTACTTCGACAAGATCGGGTGGGTGCCCTTCGACCCGACCCCGCTGGCCGGTGGGCGAGGCATCACCCTCCCCTACGCGCCGCGGGCGGACAGCCTGCCCAGCGCGTCGAGCGCGTCGTCGACGAACACCGTGGCGTCCGGGAGCGGGCAGCGGCCGACGGCGCAGCTGGAGCCGCAGCTGTCGCCGAACCAGGGCCCCGGCAGCAGCAGCGGCGGCCCGGCCGGACTCCTGGACCCGCGGACCGCCCTGATCTCCTTTGGCGTCGTGCTGATCGTGGTGGCGCTGCTCAGCCCGCTCACGATCCGGCTCCTCCGGCGCCGACGACGACTGAGCCTGGCCGCGGCCGGCGGGCTGTCGGGGGCCAATGCGGCCTGGGACGAGATGCTCGCGGTGGCCACCGACCTGCGGGGACGACTGATCGGCTCCGAGACCCCACGTGGAGTGGCCAGACGATTGGCCCGCGAGTACGGGTTCGATCGGCCCGCGGCCGAGGCTGTGCGGTTGCTGGCCACGGCCGAGGAACGAGCCCGGTACGCACCGACCGCGCAGGCCGCGGTGGATGGTGACCTAGCCGCCGCGGCCCGGACCGCGGGTCGCGCGATGCGGCGGGAGAGCCGACGCCTGGACCGGATCCGTGCCGTGCTGGCCCCACCGTCATCGGTGCTGTCCATGCGGGCGGCGTTGGCGGGGATGGGCCAGCGCGGCCGGCAACGGATGCGCGGCCTGGTTCCCACTCCGCGTACCCCGTAGCTGAAGTCGGGGCCACACCCCCACCGCAGGCCCGGGGTGCCACCGCACAAGCCCGCACCGCCGGTTCCTGACCCATGGATGCCGATCCGGTCAGCCGGTGACCGGATCCGCATCCGCGAGCCGAAACCCGGAGTTCGGAGGCCCGCGCCGCGCAGGCGCTCGAGCCGGAACTGCGGACTACATCCGGCGCAGACTGACAGCCGGGGAGGGAGCGCGGGTCGCGGGCGCTACTCGTCGTAGCGGCGGCGGAAGCGCTCCTCGAGGCGGCCCTTCAACGGGGTCTTGCGCTGCTTGCTGGCCTTGCCAGCGGCCTTGCCGTCCTCGCCCCCGCGCGGGTCGGACCCCCCGGACAGGTGCTTGTAGTTCAGCACCGCGTACCCGCCGGCGGCGAACATCACCAGGAAACCCAGCACGCCCAGCGCCACGGTCGAACTCACCGCGCCACCGATGAGCAGCGCGAGCCCGAGGATGACCAGCAGGACGGACAGCCGGATCTTGCGGCGGGCCCGGGTCCGCAGATCCGTCGAGCGCACCGTTGAGGCGAACTTGGGGTCGTCGTCGATCAGCGCGCGCTCGATCTGCTCGAGCAGGCGCTGCTCGTGCTCAGAGAGCGGCACGCGATCCTCCCGGTGCTGCCACAAGCTCGGACGGCAGTGCCGACCGAGCTGACGAGGAGCGGATGGGACACCCGCTACCGGCAAGGATACGAGCAGTACGCGCTGCGCGAAAGGCGAACTGGAGGCGGAATGGTTCCGATCTGACTACGGCTCCGACCGTGGCGCCGGGTTCGGCGGCTGCCGCATGCCAGCAGGCGGTCCCGAACCGCGCGTCGAGCCCGGTCCGGGCCCGCGGGCCGGGTCCGGCCGACTCCCCCGGGGGTCGACCAGGGTGCCCGGGCGGACGGCCCCGGCACCGAAGCGGAGGGCGGCCCGGTCCGCCGCCTGCTCTGCGTCGCGCCGTCCGTGCTCCCGGGCCCCGAGCAGCAGCTGGACGGGGGCCTCGTCCGCGGGGAGCAGCCCCTCGGCTCGGACACCCACCAGCCGGACCCGGGCTCGTTCCAGCCCCAGCGCGTCGTACAGCTGCCAGGCCACGTCGAAGATCTCCTGCGCGACGTCCGTGGGAACCGGCACCGTCCGGGACCGGGTGATCGTGGTGAAGTCGTGGAAGCGCACCTTGATGCTGATCGTGCGGGTGAGCATCGTCGCCGAGCGCAGCCGACCTGCGGTCCGCTCGGCCAACCGGAGCAGCTCGCGGCGGATCACCGCGGGATCGTCGACGTCGGAGCCGAACGTCTCCTCCGATCCGATCGACTTCTCCGGCTCGTGGGGGACGACGACCCGCTCGTCGCGCCCCCAGGACAACGCGTGCAGGTGCGATCCCAGCCCCGGTCCCAGCGCCCGCTGCAGGGTGGGCAGCGGGGTATGTGCGACCTGCCCGACCGAGCGCAGACCGAGCCGGGTCAGCTGCTCCTCGGTCCGGGCACCCACCCCCCACAGCGCGGACACCGGCAACGCGTGCAGGAAGCCGATCACGTCCGCAGCCGGAACGACGAGCAGCCCGTCGGGCTTGCTGCGGGTGGAGGCCAGCTTGGCCACGAACTTCGTGGTCGCCACGCCCACTGAGCAGGTGATGCCCTGCTCGTCCTCGACCCGGGCCTTGATCCACGCCGCGACCTGGCGCGGGCTGCCCAGCCGACGGCGCGCGCCGGCGACGTCCAGGAACGCCTCGTCCAGGGACAGCGGCTCCACGAGCGGGGTGATCGAGCGGAACAGCGCCATCACGCCCGCGGACACCTCGGTGTAGAGCGCGTAGTTGCCCGGCACGAAGATCGCGTGCGGGCACAGTCGCCGGGCCCGCCCGGAGGGCATTGCGCTGTGTACGCCGTACGCCCGCGCCTCGTACGACGCCGAGGTCACCACGCCCCGGTTGCCGTCCCCGCCGACGATCACCGGCTTGCCGCGCAGTTCGGGCCGACGACGGATCTCGACACTGGCGAAGAACGCGTCCATGTCCACGTGCAGGAACCGGCAGCCCTCGTCGCTGGGGGACGCGGAGCGGTCCCGGGCCGGACCCATCGCACCATCTCCCCGTATCGAACGTACGTTCGACGACTAACGCAGTCTAGCCCGGGACCCCGACCGACGGCCTCGCATCATTATCAATCATTCGGTTGACACTTGTTAGGCGAGGGCATACGGTTTCGTCAACCAAGCAGTTGAGGTTTGGGGCCGAGATGAGTGACCCGCTGTCGCAGGTGTTCGCGGCCCTGGCCGATCCGACCAGGCGCGACCTGGTGGCGCGGCTGACCGACGGCGACGCCACCGTGGGGCAATTGGCGGCGCCGTATCGGGTGAGCGTGCAGGCCATCTCGAAGCACCTGAAGGTGCTCGAGCAGGCCGGCCTGGTCAGCCGCTGCGCGGAGGGGCACCGCAGCCCGGTGCACCTGGAGGCAAAGGTCTTCGACCTGATGACGAAGTGGATCGAGCGCTACCGGCAGCGGGCCGAGGCCCGGTACCGGCGGCTGGACGCCGTGCTGGCGGAGATGGACGACGACGAGGAGGCCGGGCACCGCCCGACGCGCGAGGAGACGGCATGAACGACACGATGAAGAAGGCGGCGATCGAGGCGGATCCGACGGTCCCGATCATCCGCGTCACCCGGGACTTCGCGGCCACCCCGGCCCAGCTGTTTCGGGCGCACACCGACCCGGAGCTGTTCGTTCGGTGGGTCGGCCCGGACGGGATGACGACCACCCTGGACCGCTGGGACGCCAGCACCGGCGGCAGCTGGCGCTACGTCGCCGCCCGGGACGGGATGGAGTTCGGCTTCCACGGCTGCTTCCACGAGGTCCGGCCGGACCGGATCGTGCAGACCTTCACCTGGGAGGGCGACCCGGACGGAGTCGCGCTGGAGACGCTCAACTTCGAAGACCTCGGCGACGGCCGCACCCGGCTGCGCGCACAGTCGCTGTGCGACAGCTTCGAGGGCCGGGACGCCTGGCTGCGCAGCGGGATGGAGGTCGGCGTGGACCAGGGCTACGCCAAGCTGGACGCCCTGTTCGCCGCCGGTGAGATCGCCGGGACCGCCGAAGGAGCGGAGGCATGACCCTCCCCACAGGCCCGGCCGGGCGCCATCGCGCGGTGACCGCCGGGTTCACGGCTCGGGTGCGGGGCGCGGCCGACTGGGACGCGCCGGCGCCGGTGGCCGGATGGCGCGCCCGGGACGTGGTCGCTCACCTGGTCGAGTGGTTCCCGGACTTCCTGAAGAGCGCGACCGGCCTGATGCTCGACCGCGGCCCGTCGCCGGAGGAGGACCCGGTCGCCGCCTGGCAGGTGCACGCCGACGCGGTGCAGCGGCTGCTCGACGGGCCGGAGGCGGCCACCCCCTACCGGCACCCGCTGGTGGGGGAGATGCCGCTGCCGGACGCGGTCGACCGGTTCTACACCTCGGACGTGTT
>JBBPYA010000353.1:0-11863 GCA_038200385.1 Mycobacteriales bacterium | reverse complement strand
CACGGTCGTCCAGGCGTACGGCGGTGACGCCGCCCGCGCGGACCCAGTAGGTCTCCAGCCCCGGCTCGCGGGGCAGCAGACCGGGCAACAGCAGCCGTGGTGTGGCGACGGACAGGGTCATCGGCCCAACCTTCCTTCGAGGGCGGCGGAATCGTCGCGGTCGGCCTCGGCGAGCAACCGCTCGGCGAGGTCCCGTTTGGCCGCCGGGTCCAGCTTGACTGTCTCATTGCGCAGCGCGCGCTCGTCGACGGTCCGGTTCCAGTAGTCGACGGAGTCCGCTCCGAGCAGCACCGAGCGGCCGACGAACTGCCGCAGCACCTCGTTGGAGGGCCCCATCACCCAGCCGGCCTTGCCGTCGCGCAGGTAGCGCTCCAGTTCCAGGTCGCGGCGGTACCCCGAGCCCCCGCAGGCATGCAGCATCCGGTCCACCACCGCGGCGACGTTCTTGGCCGCGGTGAACTTGATCTGCCAGCACCAGCGCAGGAAGTCCGCCCGCGCCGGCGTTCCCGGCGGGAGGATCCGCCGGTTGCCCCCGGTCGCGCCGTCCAGCGCGGTCGCAACAGAGAAGGTGGCCAGCCGGCTGGCGTCGGTGTCGATCACCGCCTCCCCGACGTAGTCCTGGATGGTCGGGTAGTCAGCGACCCGCTTGCCGGTGTCGCGGTGCTCCCGGCCGACGGCGTGTCGCTTGGCGATGTCGATCGCCCCCATCGCGATGCCGTTCCAGACCGCGGACGAGCCGGTCAGGAACCACGGATCGACGACCTCGTCGTTGCTCTCCGCCCCGTCACCGACCGGACCGACCAGATGCTCGGCCGGTACCAGCGCGTCCTCGATCTCCACCCCACCGGACTGGTTACCGCGCAGCCCCAGGGCGTCCCACATCGACGGTTGGGCGGTGACGTCCGCGGCGTCGACGACGAACACCGACAGGTCGTTGTAGCCGGTGTAGTCCGGGGACGTGGTCTGCACGACGTAGAAGTCTGCGAAGCCGCCCGAGGTGGTCCAGGAGGACCGCTTGCGGACCCGGAAACCGTCGTCGACCCGTTGGGCGCCGGAGGAGATCGGGTACCAGAAGTGGCCGCCGGTCTGCGGGTCGGAGTAGGACAGCGTCCCGATCCGGCCGTCGTTCAGGGGTCGGATGTAGTCCTCGATCAGCTCCGGGGTCGGGCGCAGCATGATCGCCTGCACCGCCACGGTGTGCATGACGAAGCACATCGCCGTCGAGGCGCACCCGTAGCGCGCGATCGTCTCGCAGACGACGGCGAAGGTGAGGTGGTCACCGCCGAGGCCGCCGTACTCTTCGGGAACGGTGAGGCTGAGGAAGCCGTGCTCGCCGAGCAGCTCGAGGTTCCGGCGGGGGAAGCGCAACTCGTCGTCGGAGCGTTCGGCGTTGGCCCTCATCTCGCGGGCGCACAGCTCGAGCACCGTGTCGCGCAGCACCCGCTGACCGGCGGTGAGCAGCCAGTCCGGATCCCACTCCTCGCCGAGCCCCCAGAACGGCTGCGCTCCCCAGCGCTTGTCGGGCACCGCCACTCCTCCCGTGAGCCGCGGCGGGGGCGCCGCTATGGCCCCGATCATGCCGGGTCCAGGTAGGGTTGAGAACCCACTGTGGAGACTCCATTTCCACTAGGACAGTGGATTTCTCCGGCAGACCGACAGTTGGGTGGCCACACATCTCCTCTGCGGAGACTGGCAGGGCGCCATCTCCGTGACGGCGATGTCACTCGAACCCGAGCATGCTGCCGTCCCCATCGACGCTGCGGCCGCTGCGCAACCGCGCCGCGACGACGGTGTTGTGCAACAGCCAGGTGTAGGTGACCGGCCCGACGCCGCCTGGAACTGGGGTGATCGCGCGCGCCCGGGCCCGGACGCTGTCGAAGTCCAGGTCCCCGACCAGGCGCACCGCGCCGTCCGGTCCGTCGGGTACGGCGTTGATGCCGACGTCGACGGCGATCACCCCGTCCTTGACGTGCTCCCCGCCGAGCAGGCCCGGCACGCCCGCGGCGACCACGAGGATGTCCGCGGACCGGGTGTGTGCGTGCAGCAGCCCGGCCCGGGCACTGTGCTCGTCGCAGGACACCACCGTTGCGCCGCGCTGCATGGCCAGCATGGCCGCGGGTCGGCCGACGTTGGCCGAACGGCCGACGATGACCACGTTGCTGCGGCGGTACACCTCGCCGGGGTCCTGACCGGTCCCGGCCAGGTAGCGATCAAGGAGATGGAACGCCGAGGCCGGTGTCGACGGGACGAAGCGCGGCCGGTTCAGCGCGAGCAGCCCGGCGTTCACCGGATGCACCGACTCGATGTCCTTGCTCGGGTCCAGCGTGCGGTACAGCGCGGCCTCGGACACCTGCGGCGGCAGCGGCCGCAGGATCAGGATTCCCGACACCCGCGGGTCGGCGACCAGCTTGCCCACGGCCGCGACGGCGTCGGCCTCCTCGACGTCGCCCGGAAGCGCCTCGCAGGTGTAGTGACAGCCGATCTCCGCGGCCAGCCGCCGGACCCGTCGCTCGTAGGCGTGCGCCGGGTAGGACTCGCCGACGACGAGGGTGGCCACCCCCGGCCGCACGCCGGCGGCGGCCAGCTGGTCCACCTCCGCGGCCAGGGTGGCGCCCAGGTCCGCGGCGTAGGCCCGGCCGTCGATCACCTCGCCCGGGCCGCTCCGGTCCGGGACCGCTCGGGCGGCCACCGGACCGGCCGCGGCGCTCACGACAGGCCGATGATCTCGCCGTGCTCGTCGATGTCGATGTGGTGCGCCGCGGGATTGGTGCCAAGACCGGGCATGGTGCGCATGTCGCCGCAGATCGGGTAGATGAACCCGGCACCGACCGAGGCCCGGACCTCGCGGACCGGCAGCCGCCATCCCGTCGGCGCCCCGAGCAGCGCGGCGTCGGAGGAGATCGACAGGTGGGTCTTGGCGATGCACACCGGCAGGTCGCCGAAGCCGTTCCGCTCGTACTGGTCCAGCTGGCGGGCCGCCTTGGCGTCGTAGTCCGCCCCGTCGGCGCCGTACACCTTGGTCGCCACGATCTCGATCTTCTCCCGCAGCGACGCGGAGTCCGGGTACAGGAACTGGAAGTCCGACGGCTCCTCGGCCGCCTCGGCCACCGCCTCGGCGAGGTCGGTCGCGCCCGCACCACCGTCGGCGAAGTGCGTGCAGACAGCGGACCGGGCCCCCATCGACTCGGCGATCTCCCGGATCGCGTCGTGCTCGGAGGGGTGGTCGTCGGGGAAGGCGTTGATGGCCACGACCGGGGACACCCCGTGGATGCGGATGTTCTCGATCTGCTTGCGCAGGTTCGCCCCGCCGATGTGCACCTCGTCGGGGTTCTCGGCCAGCAGCGCCTCGGGCAGCGGCTTGCCCGCCACGATCTTGTGGTTGCCCGAGTGCGCCTTGAGGGCCCGCACCGTCGCGACGACGACCGCGGCGTCCGGGCGCAGCCCCGACGCCCGGCACTTGATGTTGAAGAACCGCTCGGCGCCCATGTCCGCGCCGAAACCGGCCTCGGTGATCAGGAAGTCGCCGCTGTGGATGCCGATCAGGTCGGCGACGACCGAGGAGTTGCCGTGCGCGATGTTGCCGAACGGTCCGGCGTGTACCAGCACCGGGGTGTTCTCCAGGGTCTGCAGGAGGTTCGGCTTCAGCGCCTCCCGCATGATGACCGTCATGGCGCCCGCGCCGCCGATGTCCTCCGCGGTCACCGGTGTGCTGTCCCTGGTGTAGCCGACCACGATCCGGCCCATCCGCTCGCGCAGTTCGGGCAGCGACCGGGCCAGCGCGAAGATGGCCATCACCTCCGAGGCGGCGGTGATGTCGAAGCCGGTCTGCCGCGGAATGCCGTCCAGCCGGGTCCCGAGGCCGACGACGATGTTGCGCAGGACCCGGTCGTTGACGTCCATGACGCGGCGCCAGGTGATGTTGTGCTGGTCCAACCCGCTCGCGTTGCCCTGGTACAGGTGGTTGTCCAGCACCGCAGAGAGCAGGTTGTGCGCTGCCGTGACGGCGTGGAAGTCCCCGGTCAGGTGCAGGTTCAGGGTCTCCATCGGAACGACCTGGCTGTAGCCGCCGCCGGCGGCGCCACCCTTGATGCCGAACGTCGGACCCATCGACGGTTGCCGGACCGCGACCGTGGCGCGCTTGCCGATGTGCTGCATGGCCTGCCCGAGACCGACCGTGGTCGTGGTCTTGCCCTCGCCGAGCGGCGTCGGGGTGACCGCGGAGACCACGACGTACTTGGCCTGGGGCCGGTCGGCGAGCTCCTCGACGGCGGCCAGGTCGATCTTGAGTACGTCGCGGCCGTAGGGCTCGGTCAGGTGCGGCCCGATGCCCATCGACTCGGCGATGTCCTGGATCGGCTTGAGGGACGCGCCGCGCGCGATCTTCAGGTCACTGGGAAAGACCACTGTCACTCCTCGGTCTGCGGCCAGGGGAAGCCGTCGGTCACGATGTCGAACTCGGCGCCGGCGTCGAGCAGCGCGTCGTACAGGTACTCACCCGACGAGCGCTCACAGTGCAGAAGGTACGTCGGCACCAACTCACCGCCCTCCGTCACCTCGCCGGGTGCGGTGGTGTCCTCGCGCACGAGGTCGGTGACGAGCTTGGCCACCGACGTACGCATTGCCGCACCGTTCGGAACGCTGTCCTCGGACAGGTCGATCGCGCAGACCTTGGCTAGCACGTCGGGGGCCTGTGCCCCGCGCAGCACCATCAGTGCCCGCCCGTGGGTCAGGTCGACCACCGAGGCGAACTCGCCGTCGGCGGCCACCAGTCCGGCCAGCCTCTCGCGCAGTGCAGCCTGCGTCCCCGGTGCGTCCAGGACCAGCCACTCCCCCGGACCCGAGCCGACCACGAGCGCGCCGGTCCCGTCCCGCTGCGACCGCCCGAAGGCCGGGCCGAGGGTCCTCGCCACCCGCCCGTCATGAGCGGCCCGCACCGCCACCTTGGCCAGCGGGCCCAGGTCGGCCAGCGTCAGCGCGGCTCCGCTGACCCGGTCGCCGACGGCCCAGCCGGCCACGGTGTGCTCGGTCCCGGCCGGCTCCAACGGGCTGCGGGCCACCGGCTCGGCGGTGCGCGCCGGCTGCGGGGCGGCACCCTCCTCGACCCGCTGGCGGGCGCCCTCCGGATCGACATGGGCCAGGTGGTCGGTCACCCGGGCGGCGATCCGGCGGCCGTCGGGCAGGTACACGGTCAGCTGCGTGCCCGGCGCGGCGAAGGCGGCGTCGACCTGGGCCAGGCAGATCGACCGGCCCAGCGTCGGTGACATCCGGCTGGAGGTGATCCGGCCGAGGATGCGCGAGCCCTCGCCCACGATCTGACTGGCCTCGGGCGGTACGACCGACCCGTCGACCGGCTGCACCCCGACCAGCCGCGGCCCGGCGCCGTCGGCCTGTTGCCAGACCAGCTCGGTGCGACCAGCGAAGTCGTCCTTGTCCAGCTTGATCGCCCAGTCCAGTCCCGCGCTGTAGGCCTTGGTCAGCCCGTCGGTGTCCTGGCCGACGATGAGGTGCCCCTTCTCCAGGCGGAGGATCCGCTGTGCCTCCACGCCGAACGGGCTCACCCCGAGATCCCGGCCGTGCTCGAGCAGCGCCTCCCAGACGTGCAGGCCGTAACCCGCGGGGACGTGCAGCTCGTAGGACAGCTCACCGGTGAAGCCGATCCGCCACAGCACGCAGTCGTCCACCCCGGCGATCCGGCCGGTGCGCACGTTCATGTACCCGAACGCGTCCTCGGACAGGTCCACGCCCTCGACGAGCCGGCCGACGAGTTCCCGGGACCGGGGGCCGGCGACGTTGATGCTCGCGTAGGCCGTCGTGACCGGGGTGACGTGCACCTGCCAGTCCGGATGCTCGGTCTGCAGCCAGTTCTCCACCCACTCCCACACCGAGGCCGCCCCGGAGGACGTCGTCGACATGAGGTAGTGGTCCTCGCCGAGTCGACCGGTCACGCCGTCGTCGAGTACGACGCCGTCCTCGGCGCACATCACGCCGTAGCGGACCCGTCCGACGCCGAGCTTGGACCACTTGTTGATGTACAGCAGGTTGAGCAGCTGGGCCACGTCGGGACCGCGCAGGTCCAGCTTGCCGATCGGGGTCACGTCGATGATGCCGACCCGCTCGCGGACCGCGCGGACCTCGGCCGCCGGGTCGCCGTAGTGGTCCGGGCGGATCCACTGGCCGGCGACGAGGGGCCGGGCACCGAGCCGGTCGTGCGAAGGCTGCATCGGCGAGCGGCGGACCGGTTCGAAGATCCGCCCGGCCAGCGCGCCGAGCGTGACCGGCACGTACATCGGGCGCCACACGGTGGTCCCGGTCGCGGCGATCGTGGAGCCGGTGGCCTCGGCGAGCACGGCGACGGTGTTGACCAGTTCGAGCTTGCCCTGGGCCGGGCCCATCGTCGCGGTGGTGTAGCGCTTGACCAGCTCGGCGGAGTCGTAGCCCTCCCGGGCCGCGGTGGTGATGTCGGAGGACGAGACGTCCTCGGAGAAATCGACCATGCCGTGGGTGCTCGCCCGGAACAGCGCCGGGTGGCTGCGCACGGGCAGCGTCGGGACCGGGACCGGTTCGACCGCAGGGGCCGCCCCGGAGCCCCCCGGGACGGTCCCGGTGTCGGTCGCCCTGGTCGGGAGGCCGGACCGGGTACGGCGTCGGCGGTCCAGCGCGTCCCTGGCCGCGTTGGTTCCGACGGCCTCGGCGTGCTCGCGCAGGGCGTCCAGGTCGCCGTCGCCGGCAATCCCGCCGGCCGCCATCACCTCCGGGGGCAGCCCGTCGCCGGGCAGGAACCGCGCGGCCTCCGGGGAGTACACCGGGCGGTCTCCGGACATGTTCAGCAGCGCCGTCGGGGCGGTCCAGCCGATGGCGGTCACGAACAGGTCGGCCTCGATCTTGCGGCCGCCGGGCAGCTCGACCGCGCGGACGCCGGAGCGCCCGTGCACCCGCACCACGTCCCCGCCCTCGCGGGCGTCGACCACGTGTGCCACCTCGACCCCGGCGCGGCGCAGGTCCCGCACGGCGCGGTCGCCGTCGTCGTTCGCGGTAAGCACGACGGCGCGACTGCCCGGGCGGACGGCGTACAGGTTGATCAGCCGGCGCACCGCCGTGGACAGCATCACCCCGGGTACGTCGTTCCCGGCGAAGACGTAGGGCCGCTCGATCAGGCCCGGAGCGACCACGAGCGTCCCGACCCGGGCCTTGATCAGCCGCTCCGGGATCCCGGGCAGGTCGCGCTGCACGACCGCGACCCAGTTCTCGTCGTAGCGCGCGAGCGCGACCGAGTTCGTCAGCACCTCGATCGTCGGGCTGGCCGCGACGGCGGAACGCAGCTCGGACAGGACGGCGAGGTCGGCCTCGTCGCCCCACCGCAGGTGGCCGCCGAGTTCGTGCTGCTCGTCCACGAGGAGCACCCGCGCTCCCGCGGCCGCCGCGGCGAGCGCGGCGGTCATCCCGGCCGGTCCGCCGCCGGCCACGAGGACGTCGGGGTGGGCGTAGCGCTTGTCGTAGTAGTCGTGCGCGGTCTGCGGTGAGATCACGCCGGCGTGCGCGAAGCGGGCCAGGACCTTCTCGTAGGCCGGCCACAGCCGTTCGGGCTTGATGAACGTCTTGTAGTAGAAGCCGGGGGCGAGGAACCGCCCGGCCAGCTGGTTGACCGCCTTGACGTCGAAGCGCAGCGACGGCCAGGTGTTCTGGGAGGACACCGACAGCCCGGGTGCGGCCCGACGGTGGCCGGCGCGGACGTTCGGCTCGTCGTCGACCTGCAGGATCGTTCCGGGGTCGTGGTGATCGGCGGTGAGCAGGCCGCGGGGGCGGTGGTACTTGAAGCTGCGGGAGAACACCCGCTCGCCGGCGGCGGCCACCGCCGAGACGATCGTGTCCCCCTCGAAGGCCGGGACCGACCGGCCGTTCCAGGAGAACGTGAAACCGCGGCTGCGGTCGATCAGCTCACCCGGCTGGACGTCCAGCCGGTGCGACCCGGTGCTCGTCGTCGTGGTCCGGACCTGCTGCTGGGTCATCGCGCTGCTCCCGCGGGCCGCGTCTGATTGGTGAGGGTCTCGCGCTCCAGCCGGATGTACTTGCGGCAGCCGGCGGAGTGGTACCAGTTCTCCTGCACCCAGCCGCAGGCGTTGCGGCGGTGGTAGAGGTACTGCCGCCACTGCTGCGGTTCGGCGGTGCGCGGGTCCGGACGGGCGGTCGCCTCACCGGCATAGCGGAACTCCGCCACGTTGCGCGGCCCGCACCACGGGCACGGCAGCTGGATCATCGGACTTGTCCTCCTCGTGAATGCGGTGTCGGTGCCGGCCGGTCAGTGACCGACGGCCGCGGCACCCTTCTCGCCCACCAGATCCCCGCGCCCGAACCGGTCGAGCCCGAACGCGGCGATGATCTCCGGCGTGGCCCGGGTGGCGATCGCCTCCGCCATCGCCTCGCCGGACACCGGGCCGGCCTTGAACCCGTAGGTCCCCCACCCGACGTCGACGTAGAAGCCCTCGACCGGCGTCGTCCCCATGATCGGGGAGTAGTCCGGCGTCATGTCGCACAGCCCCGACCACTGCCGCAGCAGGCGCATCTTGGACAGCGCCGGCATGAGTTCCAGCACGTGCGCGGCCAGCCCCTCCACGAAGTCCAGGGACCCGCGCATGGAGTACGACGTGAACGGGTCCACGCTGGCGCCGAAGACCAGCTCGCCACGGTCGGTCTGGCTGACGTACACGTGGAGGGTCCCGGAGACGACGACGGCGTCCAGGAACGGCCGGACCGGTTCGGTGACGGCGGCCTGCAGCGGGAAGGTCTGCACGGGCATGGACACCCCCGCCAGGTCGGAGACCAACGTGGACCAGCCGGCGGTGCAGTTCACGACGATGGGCGTGGCGATGTCACCGCGGTTGGTGCGTACACCGCGGACCTGGCCGTCCACTACGTCGATGCCGGTGACCTCGGTCTGCTGGTGCAGGTGCACACCCAGCCGGTCCGCGGCCCGGGCGTAGCCCCACACCACGGCGTCGTGTCGGACGATCCCGCCCGGCGGGTGGTACAGCGCGCCCAGGATCGGGTACCGCACGGTGTCGGAGGTATCCAGGTAGGGCACCAGCTCGGCGATCTGGCCTGGGTCGATGACCTCGGAGTCGACACCCTGCAGCTTGTTCACCTCGGCCCGCCACCGCATGGTCCGAAGCGAGGCGTCGTTGTGGGCCAGCGTGAGGTGTCCGCGCCGGGAGAACATCACGTTGAAGTTCAGGTCCGCGGCCAGGTGGCGGTACAGCTCCAGCGAGCGGTCGTAGAACCGGACACCCTCGGGGGTGAGGTAGTTCGAGCGCAGGATGGCGGTGTTGCGCCCGGATCCGCCGCCGCCGAGGTAGGCCCGGTCCAGGACCGCGACGTTGTGGATGCCGTGGTTGCGTGCCAGGTAGTACGCGGTGGCCAGGCCGTGGATGCCGCCGCCGACGATCACCACGTCGTAGCTGCGCTGCAGGTCGTGCTCGCGCCACGCGCGGGGCCACGCGGACTTGGTCAGACCGTGCCGCAGCAGGCTGAACGCGGAGTAGCCGGTGGTGCGGGTACTCCGTCCGGCCGGGCCGCTTCCGTTCCCGGGGCGGTGCCCGTTGCCGGGGTGCCCATTGCTACTGCCGTTGCCGATCGCACCGTTACCAGCGCTCACGCCGTCGCCTCCTACCGCCGCAACGCGGGCGGGGTCGTCCGCCCGGCCCGTCTCGGTGCCGCAGACCCTACTGTTCCCAGTGAACGGTGTCCACTGCTGATAAACCCGGGTCGGTATCCCCCGACGCCGCTGTCATCCGCGGGCCCCCAGTGACTTGATGGCCAGGAACTGGATCGGCAACGAGATCAACTCGCTGGGGCCGTGCATCACCTCGCCGACGAACTGGATGGCGTCCCCCGGCTCCAGCACGAACCGGCCGGACCCGCAGGAGTACTCCATCCGGCCGGAGATCATGAAGATGAACTCGGTGCCGGCGTGCTGGTACAGCGGGAAGGCGTCGGTGCGCTCGGTCAGTGTCACGAGCATCGGCTCGAGGTTGTCGTGCGGGGCCCGCATCGTGCCGAGGATCTGGTAGCGGTGGCCGGCACCGGAGTTGCGGTGCTGGATGTCCAGACCCGAGCCGGCCTTGACGACGATGACGTCCTGCTCCTCGGACAGCCCGCGGAAGAACGCGGTCACCGGCACCGCCAGCGCCTCGGACAGCCGGGCCAGGGTGGACAGGCTCGGTGAGGTCTGCGCGTTCTCGATCTTGGACAGCATCCCCTTGGACAGCCCGCACAACTCGGCCAACCGCCCGACGGTCCAGCCGTGCCGCAACCGGAACTCCCGGACCCGCTCGGCGATGACCGCCGCGAGCGACTCCTCCAGCCCGTCGGCCGGCCGCCCGGCATCCAGACTGTGCTCCTCTGACGCCGGCTGCAGCACGCTCATGTCACCTGGGCTCCGGGCACGGGCTGATGTGACGCGATGGTAGCCGATGGACCGAATAACCCCGGCGCAAGCCATTGTCTCATCACACGATACCGAGTTTACTGTCCGTGGATTCGACCGTACCGGGCAGCCGAACGAGACGAGGGTGGTTTTCGTGGGAGCCGACACGAAGAAGCGCACCGACAGCGGGACCGACACCGGGACCGACATCGAGCGGTTCGTCGCTGCGGACGGCCGGGCCGACGAGGTCGCCCGGGTCCGCCGGGAGATCGACGAGAAGGGCGTCCAGTACATCTACTACCAGTTCGCCTCGGTCACCGGCCGGATCATGGGCAAGGGCGCGCCGGCCAAGCACTGGGAGAAGTTCGCCCGCAGCGGCTTCCAGCTGGTCTACGGCTCCACGGCGAACCTGTTCACCGACCGGCACGGCGACTACATCGGCTACGGCCCCGAGGCCCGGGAGCTGGTCGGGATTCCCGACGTCGAGACGTTCTGCGTCCTGCCGTGGGACCCCAAGACGGCGCGGGTGTTCTGCACCCTGTTCCGCGGCGTGGAGGAGGAGGAGAACCCCGGGGCGTTCCTCACCTCCGACTGCCGCGGCAACCTCAAGCGCATCCATAAGGAGTTCGAGCAGGAGACCGGCATGCACCTGCGGGCCGGAACCGAGCCGGAGATGATGTGGCTCAAGCAGAACCCGGACGGCACGCCGTCGATCGAGGGCATGACCAAGCCCTACTGCTACCACATCGACCAGTTCTCCGAGCTGCAGCCACTGATCCACCGGGTGATGGAGTACAGCACCGCGATGGGCCTGGACATGATCCAGGGCGACCACGAGGACGCCCCCGGCCAGCTGGAGCTGAACTGGCAGTTCGACCGGGCCGAGCTCACCGCCGACCGGCTGACGACGTACCGGCAGATCTGCAAGCAGGTCGGCCGGGAGTTCAACGCCTTCCCCTGCTTCATGCCCAAGCCGTTCATGGGGGTCTCGGCCAACGGCTGCCACCACAACATCTCGCTGTGGCAGGGCGAGGAGAACGCGTTCATGCCCGAGGGCGACAACCCGCGGATGCCCAGCAAGCTCGGCCTGGCCGCGATCGGCGGCGTGCTGGAGCACCTGGATGCCCTGACCTGCATCACCTCGCCGACGGTGAACTCCTACCGGCGGTTGTGGGACACCGGGTTCTGGGCGCCGCTGTACGCCGACTGGGGTTTCCAGAACCGCACCACGGCGCTGCGGGTCAGCTCCCCGGACCGCTTCGAGTACCGCTCCGTGGACTCCGCGGTGAACCCGTACCTCTCGCTGGCCGCGCTGATCAAGGCGATGGCCGACGGCATCCAGCGCAACCTCGATCCCGGACCGCCCGAGGAGCGCAACATCTACGAGGCGCTGGCCGAGGGCAAGGAGGTCCACCGGATCCCGATGACCCTGGGCGACGCCCT
>JBBPYA010000352.1:0-6790 GCA_038200385.1 Mycobacteriales bacterium | reverse complement strand
GCTCGGCCAGTGCGGGTGCCGGGAGCAGCCCGATCCCCAGGGCCAGTGCGGCGGTGGCGGCCAGGGCGGCCGGCACCCTCGGCCCGGTCCGTCGACGTATCCCCATGAGAGTCCTCTCGCTGCCTGACCAATAACGCACAGTGATGATGCTGTCACAGCAGGCTAGCGGCCGCGGGACCCCGTGCGCGGCCGGCTACAGGGTCCGGGTCAGTACCACTTGGCCGGACGCGGTCCGGACCTCCAGCCGGGCGATGTCGTCCAGGTCCAGCCAGGTGGATCCGGGCACCGTGATCTCCTTGTCGGCCAGTTGCTTCCAGGAGGAGACCACGACCTCCGCGCCCGACCCGTCCACGGCCACCAGTTCGTAGCCGACCGGGCCGACCGTGGCCGGCCCCAGGCCTGTCGTGTCGTACCGACAGACGGTGTCGATCGAGGTACCCCACCCGCGGTCGGTGACGAGCAACGTGGCCTCGACCGGCACGCCGGTGGCTGCGGACATCCTCAGCTGGGTGGGAGCGGTCTGCGGTGCCGCCTGGGAGACCCAGAGCACGACGACGAGCACCGCGGCCGCCGCGGCCGCCGCCAGGCCGCCGAACATGGCGCGCACCCGGGCGGTGCGCCGCTGGGCGGCGACCCGCTGCAGAAGGGCCGGCAGCAGGTCCGGCGCGGGCTGCGTCGGCATCGGCACGTCGGCCCCGGGCAGCAGGCGCGCCAGCAGACCGGGCATCACGGCCAGCTCCTGGACCGCCGCCCGGCACTGCCCGCAGCCGGACAGGTGGCTCTGGAAGGACTGCTGGTCCAGTGGGTCGAGGGCTCCGAGTACGTAGGCGGCGTCGTTGACGCCGTGCGGGCAGCTCATGGCCGCACCGTCCGGCGGCCGGTGGTCCGGTGCGCGGCGGGAACCGGCACACCACCGGATCGCTCGCCGCGCTCGCGCAGTCCCCCGGCTCGCTCGTTCACTGCGTCACGCCCCTCTCCTCGAACACGAGCTTCAGCGCGCGCAGCGCGTAGTGGGTTCGCGACTTGACGGTTCCGGCGGGGATCCCCAGGCTGACGGCGGCCTCGGCCACCGAGCGACCGCGCAGGAAGCACTCGACGAGGACGTCACGGTGCGCCGGGGTGAGGGAGGCCATCGCGTCCTCGATCAGCCACGCCTGCAGCGCCGCGTCGACCCCGTCCGGGGAGCTGATCTCGGGCAGCCGGTCGGTGTAGACGACGGGGCGGACCTCCCCGCGACGCCACTCGTCGATGACGATCCGGCGGGCGGTCGTGAACAGCCAGGCCCGGGCCGACCCGCGGGAGGGGTCGAGGACCTCCGGGTGCCGCCAGGCCCGCAGCAACGCCTCCTGGACGACGTCCTGCGCACGGGCGTGGTCACCGCCGGTCAACCGCAGCGTGAACGACCACAGGGACGGCGCGTGCTCATCGTGCAACGCCCGCATCAACTCCGCGTCCGACCGCATCGGCGCACCTCCCGGTAGCCACACGCTGTGCCGAGCATCCCAGTTCAGTCCGCGGTGAACCGGGGGCTTCCTGGCTGCGTATTCTCGGGCATGACAACTCAGCGCCGCAGACTCGTCCTCGCCGGTGCCCTGGCCAGCGTGACCCTCGCCCTCGCCGGGTGCTCCTCCGGCGGCGGCACGACCGCCGGATCGGGATCCATCCCGACCACCGCCGGTTCGCCGAGCGCGACCGGCTCGACGGCGGCCGGCAGCTCACAGGGCACCACCACCGAGGCGACCATCACCATCAAGGACTTCGCCTACGGCGACCCGCTGACCGTCGCCCCCGGCACCACCGTGACGGTGATCAACGAGGACAGCGCACCGCACAACGCTAACGACGCCGCCGGCGCATTCAGCGAGCCCGTCCTGCAGCAGGGCGAGTCCGCGACCTTCGTGGCCCCCTCGGAGCCGGGAACCTACAACCTCATCTGCACCGTGCACCCGCAGATGTCCGGGGAGTTGATCGTCTCGGGCTGAGCGCCCCGAAGCCTCAGCCGGTCCGCTCCAGCACGTAGTCGCACAGCATGATCAAGGCGTCCCGGGCGGCACCGGCCGGCACCACCTCGAGGCTGGCCCGGGCCCGGTCGGCGCAGTCGGTCAGGGTCTGCCGCGCGCGAACCATCGCAGGGGATCGGCGCAGCAGCTGCAGCGCCTCGCCGTGCCGGGCGTCGTCGGACAGGTCCTGGTCCAGCAGCTCGCGCAGCCTGCTCTCCGCCGGATCGGTCCCGGCCAGCGCGTGCAGCATCGGCAGGGTCCGGATGCCCTCGCGCAGATCGGTGCCGGCGATCTTGCCGAGCTGAGCGGAGTCCGAGGCGATGTCGAGCAGGTCGTCGGAGAGCTGGAAGGCGATCCCGATCAGCTCCCCGAACCGGGTCAACGCCTCGACCAGCTCCGGCTGCACCCCGCCGAACAGGGCCCCGAAGCGGGCGGAGGTGGCGATCAGCGAGCCGGTCTTCTCGGTCAGCACCTGCAGGTAGTGCTCGATCGGCTCGACCCCGTCGGCCGGACCGACGGTTTCCCGGATCTGGCCGGTCACGAGCCGCTCGAACGTGCGGGCCTGCAGCCGCACCGCCTCCGGGCCCAGGTCGGCCAGGATGTCCGACGCGCGCGCGAAGAGGAAGTCGCCGGTCAGGATCGCCACCGTGTTGTCCCACCGGCTGTTCGCGCTGGACGCACCCCGGCGTACGACGGCCTCGTCCATCACGTCGTCGTGGTACAGCGTGGCCAGGTGGGTCAGTTCCACGACCACCGCCGCGGGCACCACGCCGGGCCTTTTCGGGTCCCCCACCGCGGCTGCGAGCAACACCAGCAGGGGCCGGAACCGCTTTCCGCCGGCGAGCATCAGGTGCCGGGACGTCTCCTGGACGAACGGGTCGCTGCTGGACAGCGCCCGCTGCAGGCTCTCCTCGACCTCGTCCAGCCCGGCTCCGATCACCGCCTGCAGCTGCGGGTCGGCGACGTCGATCCCGAGCAGTCCGGATGCGGTCATCACCTACCGAGTTCCTAACCGGCGAACTGGGCAGCCTGGTTCGCCAAGTCCAGTACGGCGCCGGGGACGACACCGAGCAGGACCGTGGCGGCCGTGGCGATCGCCAGCGCAATGGTCGTGAGCAGGCCGGGCACGGCCACGGTGGGGCCCTCCGCCGCCGGCTCGGAGAAGTACATGAGCACGATGACACGGACGTAGAAGAACGCCGCCACGGCGCTGGCCAGCAAAGCGATGACCACCAGCGGGGCGGCTCCGGCGTTCAGTGCGGCCCGGAACACCACGAACTTCCCGGTGAAACCGCTGGTCAGGGGAATCCCGGCCAGGGCCAGGAGGAACAGCGAGAACACCCCGGCGACCAGCGGGGAGCGCTTGGCCAGGCCGGCCCACGCCGAGAGGTGTCCGGCCTCGCCGTCGGCGTCCCGGACCAGGGTGACGACGGCGAAGGCGCCGATCGACGTCAGGCCGTACGTCAACAGGTAGAACATCGTGCTGGACAGCCCGGCCGGATCGTTGGCGATCGTCCCGGTCAGGATGAACCCGGCGTGCGCGATCGAGGAGTAGGCCAGCATCCGCTTGACGTCGGTCTGGGTGAGGGCCAGCACGGACCCCACGACGAGGGTCACGATCGCCACCCCGTAGATCACCGGGCGCCAGGTCCAGTCGTTGTTGCCGAACCCGACATACAGCACGCGCAGGATGGCGCCGAACGCGGCCACCTTCGTGCACGCCGCCATGAACGCGGTGACCGACGTCGGGGCGCCCTGGTACACGTCCGGGGTCCAGGCGTGGAACGGCGCGACGCCGGCCTTGAACAGCAGCCCGACCAGCAGCAGCGCCAGGCCGATCACGAGCAGGGCGTCGCTCTTGTCCGTGCCGGCGGCGGAGTCGAAGATGCCGCGCAGGTCGACGGTGCCGGCGTACCCGTACAGCAGGGCCAGCCCGTACAGGAAGAACGCCGCGGTGAACGCGCCGAGCAGGAAGTACTTCAGGGCAGCTTCCTGGGACAGCAGGCGCCGCCGCCGGGCCAGCCCCGACATGAGGTACAGCGGCAGCGAGAGCACCTCGAGCGCGACGAACATCACGAGCAGGTTGTTCGCTGCGGCGAAGATCATCATCCCGGACAGCGCGAAGCTGGCCAGCGGGAAGACCTCGGTCTGGGTGCGCCCGAGCACCATCAGCTGGCGGTCGCGGGCGGTGCCGGCCGGGATCGCGGCCTGCGCCACGAAGGCGCTGCCGCCCATGTCCGGCGACCTCTCGGCCAGCATCAGGACGGCCAGCACGCCGAGCAACCCGAGGGTGCCCTCCAGGAACAACGCCGGCCCGTCCACCGCGACCGCGCGGGCGACGGTGAGTTCCTGGGTGCCTGCCGCGGCGGCGGCGGAAACGACCGCACCGATCGTGCCGACCAGCGCGACCGTGAGCTGGGTGCCCCACCGGTAGGCACGGGGGACGAAGGCCTCGACGAGCACGCCGACCAGCGCCGCGCCGAGGACGAACAGCACCGGGGCGAGCCCGGCGTAGTCGACCGAGGGAGCTTCGATCGGCATCAGCGACCAGCCTCCTCAGCGACCGTGGGCTGCGGGTCGACGGTGCCCAGGTCGACCATCGTCGCTTGCACCGCCGGGGTGATGATGTCCAGGACCGGTTTGGGGTACACGCCGAGGACGATGATGAGCGCCACCAGCGGGGCGAGAGTAGCCACTTCCCGCTTGTCCAGGTCGCGGACTGCCGACAACAGCGGGTTCGTTGCCCCGTGCATCGTGCGTTGGTACATCAGCAGGATGTACAGCGCGGCCAGGATGATGCCGACCGTCCCGATGATCGCGAACGCCGGCTGCGTGGTGAACGACCCGACCAGGACGAGGAACTCGCTGACGAAACTGTTCGTGCCGGGCAGCGCTAGCGAGCTCAGCCCGACCAGGAGGAACGCTCCGCCGAGCAGCGGCGCGACGCGGGCCAGTCCGCCGTAGTCCCTGAGCAGCCGGGACCCGCGCCGGTTGATCAGGATGCCGACGATCAGGAACAGCGCGCCGGTGGAGATGCCGTGGTTGACCATGTACAGCACCGCACCGGTGGCGGCCTGCGACGTGAACGCGAACACCCCCAGCCCGATGAAACCGAAGTGCGCGATCGAGGTGTAGGCGACCAGCCGCTTCATGTCGCTCTGCCCCATCGCCAGCAGCGCCCCGTAGAAGATGCCGACCACCGACAGCACGAGGGCCAGCGGTGCGAAGTACCGGGAGGCGTCGGGGAACAGCGGCAGGCAGTACCGGAGGAACCCGAACGTCCCCACCTTGTCCAGGACGCCGACGAGCAGCACACCACCGCCGATCGGCGCCTCGGCACCGGCGTCGGGCAGCCAGGTATGGAACGGCACCAGCGGAGCCTTGATCGCGAAGGCGAGGAAGAACCCGAGGAACAGCAGCTTCTCGGTGCCCGGCGTGATGTCCAACTGGCGGAGCGCGTCGAAGGCGAACGTGCCCTGGCCCAGCTGGCGGCTGCTGATCACGTACAGGCCGATCACCGAGGCCAGCATGATCAGGCCGCCGAGCAGGCTGTACAGGAAGAACTTCACTGCCGCGTACTGCCGGCGCGGTCCCCCGAAGCTCCCGATCAGGAAGTACATCGGGATCAGCATGACCTCGAAGAACACGTAGAACAGGAAGATGTCGGTGGCCGCGAAGACCCCGATCATCATCGTCTCCAGGACGAGCACCCAGGCGAAGAAGGCCTTCATCGTGCGCTCGCCGGCCGGCTGATCGTTCCAGGAGGCGGCGACCACGATCGGGACGAGGACACCGATCAACGCGATCAGGACGACGGCGATCCCGTCGACGCCGAGGGAGAAGCGGACCCCGAAGTCGGCGATCCAGGTGTAGGAGGAGCTGAACTGGAAGCGTGACCCACCGGTGTCGAAGCGGACGGCCATGGCCAGCGTGAGGACCAGGACCACCAGCGAGACCCCGAGGGTGAGCTGCTTGGCCAGAAGTTGGCGGTCGCCGGGCAGCGCGGCCACGACGATCGCGCCGGCCAGCGGCAGCAGCACGGTGATGAGCAGCAGGATGGCCACTAGCCGAACCTCACCGCGAGCAGTGCGGCCACCACCAGGATCGATCCTCCGAGCATGCCGAGGGCGTAGGTGCGCACGAACCCGTTCTGGGCGCGGCCGAGCCGGGCGGAGCTGCCACCCATCAGGGCCGCCACGCCGTTCACCGCCCCGTCGACCCCCTTGTTGTCGACGTAGACCAGGAACCGGGTCAACCACTGCCCGGGCCGCATGAACACCGACTCGTTCAGGGCGTCGCCGTACAGGTTGGCCCGGGCGGCCCGCACCAGGCCGGTGACCGAGACCGGGGCGGTGCGGGCAACCTCGCGGTGACCGACGAACAACCACGCCGCGGCGATGCCCACCGCGACCAGCACGACGACCAGGGCCGTCACGACTATCGGCGGGATCAGGTGCGTGGACTCCGGGCGCGGACCGAACACCGGCTCCAGCCACTGCTCGAGCGGGAAGACGTTCACCAGCAGGAACCCGGCGAACACCGACCCGAGGGACAGCACGATCATCGGTGCGGTCATGGATGTCGGCGACTCGTGCGGGTTCACGCCCTTGTCCCAGCGGGCCTCCCCGAAGAACGTCATCAGCATCAGCCGCGTCATGTAGAACGCGGTGAGTCCGGCGCCGACGGCTGCGGCACCGCCGAGCAGCACGCCGGAGATCCCGCCCTTGTCGAAGGCGGCCTCGATGATCGCGTCCTTGGAGTAGTAGCCGGACAGGAACGGGAAGCCGATC
>JBBPYA010000351.1:0-8812 GCA_038200385.1 Mycobacteriales bacterium | reverse complement strand
GTCGCGGCGACGAAGCCGTAGACGATCAGCGACGACGCCGAGTGCGTGGACACCAGGGTCGACTGGGCCTGCAGCATCACCGCCACGGCGGCGATCGCGCCGCCCATCCCCCACGCGAACGCCGACACCCGCCGCACGTTGACCCCCACCAGACGGGCGGTGGCCCGGTCCTCGGCAACGGCCCGCATCTGTGCGCCCAGCGAGGACCGGAAGAACGCCGTGATGGCGATCGCTGCCACGGCGCCGAGCACGATCGTGACGATCTGGGACCAGCTGACGTCGACGCCGCCGATGCCCAGGAACGAGCCGGACCAGGGGGCGTCGAACCGGCGGGCCTGCTGACCCCAGATCCGCCCGATCACGGCGTTCAGCGCGAGGGACAGCCCGATCGTCATGAGCAGCAGCGGGAAGTGTCCGCGCCCCGCCAGCCGTCGCATCACCAGGACGTCGATCACCACCGCGGCCACGACGCCGGACAGCACGGTGGCGAGCACGGCGACCCAGAAAGGCACTCCCGCCGAGGCCAGCGTGGCGCCGACGTACGTCGCCAACAGCCCGATCTCGGCCATCGCGAAGTTAGGTACGTCGGCGGCCTTCATCACCACGACGATGGCCAGGCCCAGCAGGCTGTACCAACTGCCCGCCTCCAGCCCGCTCAGCAGCGACTGGAGCATCGGCGCCTCCTGACTCGGCTCTCGCCGTGGCCACGCGTCCCGAGCCGGGAAATCGTAAGCGGGTGGGGCAAGCGTGGTCAATCAGCTAGCGACGGCACGCGGACGCCGCCGGGCGGTCACTCCTGCGGGGCCTGGAACCCTTGCAGGGTCTGCCATGCCCCCCCGGTGAAGATCGCGAGTCCCGCCTGCCGGACGCAGGTGTGCCCGTCCGGCAGCGGCCCGCACTCGATGTCCGGGACGCTGCCGATCGAGATCGGATCGTCCACGAGGCCTTCGGCGGTGGAGTTGAAGTTGGTGTAAGACAGGTCGTCGCCCATCCGGGTGAGCAGCTGGGCGAACGCCTTGAGGTAGCTGTAGGTCTGCAGCGAGAAGCCGCTCTCGCCCTGCTCGCCGGTGTACTTCTTGGCCAGCTCCCGCCAGTGCTCGACGTCGGGGTTGTCGGTCGACACGACGTCGGCCTGCACACCGCCGATGAAGCCCTCGGCCGCGGCGCCGGCCGGACCGACCGCGCTCGGCCCACCGGTACCGGCGCCCCCCTGGTCGGCGAAGACCGGGATGGTCACGCCCTGGCCCCGAAGCTGCTGCAGGATCAGGGCCACCTGGGTGTTGTCGCTGGCGATGAGCAGCGCGTCGGGCTTGGCGGCGACCACCTTGTTCACTGCCGAGGACACGTCGGTCCCACCGGTTTGCGTGGTCTCCTGCGCGACGAGCTGCATGTCCGGATGCACCGGTAGCTGCTGGTCGAGGGCGGCCTGGGCGGACACACCCAGGTCGTTGTCCTGCTGGATGACCGCGAGCCGCTTCAGCCCCTTCGAGGCGAAGTAGTCGATGGCCACCTGGTCCTGGGTGGTCCGGGTCGCGCCCAGCAGGTAGACCTCCTGCTGGTGCGGGTCCGACGGCGAGATCGGTCCCCACACCGGCGTCCCGTTCTCCTGGATGAACGGCCACGCTCCGGGCAGTCCCTGGGATCCCGCGGCCGAGACCAGCGCGTAGATCCCGTCCTGCGAGACCAGTCGCCGCACGTTCGTGACCACCCGGTCCGGGGTGAAGCCGTCGTCGAGGATGTCGAGCTTGATCTTCCGGCCGTTGATGCCACCCGCCCCGTTGATCTCGTCCGCGGCGATCTGCATCCCGGCCTGCAGGCCCTGCCCGGCCACTGCGGCGGTCCCGGTCAGCGGCATGGTGGCACCGATCAGGATGGAGTCGCTCGTGACGCCGGCTGGGTTCTCCTCACCGCCGCCGCCGCCTCCCCCGCTGTTGCTGCTGACGTTCCCGCACGCCGAAGCGGTCAGGACCAGCAGCGCGGCGGCGCTGACGATGCGTTGCAACCGGGCCATCTGCGTCCTCCGGGGCTGGGCCGACGTGAGCGCTGTCACAGACTCCGCATCGTAGGAGGGCGGGAAAGACGTAGTCAACTCTCTAGCGACGGATGACGCCGCCAACTCCGCCTGTCGTGGCCGTGCCGGCGTATAACCGTTGCGTACCGAGCTCGACCCGTGACGGCGCGCATCCGACACTGGTGGCCTGAACGCTAGCGACGGCCGGGATGGGTCCCGGGCCACGGCCGCGGCGGCCCGGCCGGCAGCCACCCGCGGTCGGGCCGGACGCAGAGGGCGGACCGGTCCAGGCTGCTCACACCGGGACGCTCGATCAGGGCCAGGGTGCGGTCGATCTCGTCCCGCAGCAGCTGCACCGTCCGCTCCACGCCCGGGAGACCGCCAGCGGCCAGCCCGTACAGCCAGGGTCGGCCGACCAGGCAGGCGCGGGCGCCGAGCGCCAGGGCCTTGACGACGTCGGTGCCGCGCCGGATACCGCCGTCCAGCAGTACGTCGGCGCGGTCCCCGACGGCCGCCAGTACCTCGTCGAGTACGTCGAGGGTGCTCGGCAGGCAATCCCCTGCCGGCCACCGTGGTTGGACACCGCGACGCCGGCGCAGCCCAGATCCACCGCACGGCGCGCGTCCTCGCCCGTCATGACACCTTTGAGCAGGACCGGGCCGTCCCAGAGCGCGATCATCCCTTCCAGGTCGTCCCACGGGTGGCCGGGATTGAGCAGCGCCTGCGTCGCGGCCGCCAGCCCGCCCGTGCTCCTCCCGCGCGGGCCGGCGGCGACGTTGGCGAAGGTGACGCTGGGACCGAGCAGGAGCCCGGCCAGCCAGCGCGGGTGCCGCAGCACGTCCAAGGCGGCCCCCGCGTCGATCCGGGGCGGCACCGTCAGCCCGTTGCGCAGATCCCGCTCGCGGTTGCCGACGACGGGGACGTCCACCGTGACCACCATGACGCGGTACCCCGACCCGCGCGCCCGGCCGATCAGTGCCTCGATGGCCGAGCGATCTCCCCAGGGATACAGCTGGAACCACTGCGCGCCGGCAGCGGTGGCCACGGCCTCGAGGGACACGCTGGCACCAGAACTGACGACGCTGACGGTCCCGAACCGTTGCGCAGCCACGGCAGCGGCGGTCTCGCCCTCGGGCGAGAGCATCCGGGCCAGCCCGGTCGGGCCGAGGATCACCGGCGTCGCGAGGTCCTGGCCGAGTACCCGCACTCCCTGTGGGCGTTCGGCCACGTCGAGGAGTACCCGCGGGCGGAACGCGACATCGTCAAACACGCGACGGTTCTCCCGCAGCGTCACCTCGCCCCCGGCACCGCCGTCGACGAAGTCGAAGACCATCCGCGGTCGTCCGCGGCGGGCCCGATCCCGCAGGTCCGTCCACGACACCGCGGATCCGGCGCGACCGCGCCGCCAGGACCTAAGCACCCGGACCGGAGCCAGGTTTAGGCGGATTGCAGGGTCTCGAACAGGTCGGGGTCGCTGCGCAACAACCGCCGGTAGTTCGCCGCCCACATCTGCTCACGGAAGTCGTAGCGCAGATAGGCATTGCGGTAGCTGCGTGCAGTGCGCTCGTCCAGTGGCTTGCCGTTGACCGCCATGGCCGCCAACTGGTAGCCCGCGCACAGCTCGAGCAGCAGCGCCTCCATCGTCGTGTGCTCGAGGGTGTCCCCCACGTGCAGGGAGCCGTGATGTCCCATCAGGAGTGCTCGTCGGGAGCCGAGGGCGGCAGCCATCTGCCGGCCCTCCTCGGACGGGACGAGGTCCGGATCGTCGACCCACGGAGCCACGTCGTCGAGGAACAGCGAGGCGTAGTCGTAGTACATGCCGAACGGGACACCGGTCGTGGTGAGTACGGACATGTTCTTGGCGTGGGTGTGAATTGCGCAGTTCACGTCCGGGCGGGCCTCGTACACCGAGGCGTGGAAGGCGATCCCCACCGAAGCCGGCAACGTCGCAGGTTCGAGGACCTGCAGGTCGAAGCCGACCTTGCTGACGTGTTCGGGCAGGGTCTCGTCGAAGTACTGGAACGGCGTCACGAGGAAAGCGTCCTCCCCCGGGACCCGCAGGCTGACGTGACCGCCGACCTGACTGTCCAGCCCTTCCCGGTGCAGGATCCGCCGAGCGGCGGCGATCTGGAACCGGGGATCGCTCTCGCTCACGACGCGACGACTACTGGTGGCGGTCTCCACGAGACTCATTGGACTCTCCCGCGCGGCTGCCGATCGAGCGGCGGCAACGCCGCGGCCGACTCAGCATAGGGAAGCGTCCCCGATCGTCGCTAGTGTCATAGCGACCAATGCGAGTAGAGGGGGGTGGAACCCGGTGGCGGACCGGATCGGCGTACTGGGCGCCGGCGGCATGGGATCAGCCTTCGCGGCAGCGCTGACCGTCGCCGACGCCGAGGTCGTGTTGATCGGACGTGGCGGCGAACACGTCCGAGCGGTGGCCGAGCGCGGGCTGACCATCCTCCGCCCGGATGGTGGGACCGAACGGGTCCGCGTCCCGGCCGCGCCGTACGCGACCGACCTGCCGGCCTGCTCGCTGGACATCCTGATCGTCCTGACCAAGACCTACGACACGGCCGAGGCGTGCGCCGCTGTCCGGCCCGGTCTGGCCGCCGACGGGGTGGCCGTCAGCCTGCAGAACGGCCTGGGCAACGACGCCGTGCTCGCCGCTGCGTTCGGCGGCAGCCGATCGCTGGTGGGCGTGACGACGGTCGGGGCGACGGTGCGGGAGCCGGGGGTCATCACGGTGTCCGGTGCCACCGGCGGCGGACGGTCGGTGACCCAGCTCGGCGCGTTGGGCGCCGCGACGGCAGCCCCTCGGGGCGACGCCGTGGCCGCGGTGCTCAGCGCGGCGGGCCTGCCGGCCGCGCACGTCGCGGACCTGGCCGCCCCGCTGTGGGGCAAGCTCGCGATGGCCGTGATGAGCCCGGTCAGCGCCGTACTCGGGATGACGGTGGGCGCGGTGTGGTCCCGTGCGGAGGGCCAGAGCCTGGTCCGACGGATGTTCTACGAGGTCGTCGACGTGGCGGAGCAGCAGGGTGTGCGGCTGGACCGGTCCGGGCAGTGGGCGCACGCCGAGGCGGTGTTCGCGGCGACCGGCGAGCACCACACGTCGATGTGCACCGACGTCCTGCAGGGTCGGCGCACCGAGCTGGCCTGGATGGCCGGCGCGGTCCGCGAACTGGCCGCCTCCGCCGGGCTGGCCGTCCCGGTGCACGACACCGTGCTGTCCCTGCTCGCCGTGCTCGGCGTCGACATCTCGCCCCGCGTGGAGTTGACATCTCGCCCCGCGTGGAGTTGACATCTCGCCCCGCGTGGAGTTGACATCTCGCCCCGCGTGGAGTTGACATAGCGTCGGAGCATGACCGCGACGACGTACCGGCTCACGCAGTTCGCCCACGGCGGGGGCTGCGCGTGCAAGATCCCACCGGGTGAACTCGAGGCTGTGGTGGCCGGCCTGCTCTCGCCCGAGCCGCCGCCGGGTTCGGCCGAGCTGATCGTCGGTCTGGACGCCGGCGACGACGCCGCCGTGGTCCGCCTCGACGCAGGCCAGGCCGTGGTACTCACCGCCGACTTCTTCACGCCGGTGGTCGACGACGCGTACGACTGGGGGCGGATCGCGGCCGCGAACGCGCTGTCCGACGTCTACGCCATGGGCGGGCGGCCGATCGTGGCGATCAACCTGCTCGGCTGGCCGCGCGACGTGCTGCCGCTGGAGCTGGCCCGGGAGGTGCTCCGCGGTGGTCTGGACGTAGGGCGGTCGGCCGGCTGCCACGTAGCCGGTGGGCACAGCGTCGACGACCCCGAGCCGAAGTACGGGATGGCGGTGACCGGCTTGGCCGACCCCGACCGGCTGATCCGCAACGACGCCGGTACGCCGGGGCTCCCGCTGTCGCTGTCCAAGCCGCTGGGCGTCGGCGTGCTCAACAACCGACACAAGGCCACCGGGGAGGTGTCCGCCGAGGCGATCGACTCGATGACCCGGCTCAACCGAGAGGCCGCCGAGGCCGCGTTGGCGGCCGGCATCCGGGCCGGGACCGACGTCACCGGCTTCGGGCTGCTCGGCCACCTGCTCAAGCTGGCCCGGGCCAGCGGACTGACCGCAGCGGTGGACGCCGCGGCGGTGCCGTACCTGGCCGGCGCGCGGGGAGCGCTGCGCGACGGCTACGTCAGCGGCGGCACCCGCCGCAACCTGGACTGGGTCCGCCCGCACAGCGACCTTTCCCGGATCGGCGAGGACGAGGCGCTGCTGCTTGCCGACGCGCAGACCTCCGGAGGTCTGCTGCTGGCCGGGGAGATCCCCGGCGCCCCAGTCATCGGCGAACTCCTCCCGCGCGGGGAGCACCTGCTCGTCGTGCGCTGACCCGCCGAGTCGACACCTGCGTTCATCGCGGTGGGCCCCCGGATCGCCCAGGAGGCTTAGGCGTCTCAGCTGAAACTCTCTCAAGCTCGGGTCGAGGGTTTGAGCACAGTCCGGTCAGCGACCGCCGCCGGTGTGCGTGCAGAGTCGGCGTCCCTAGCGGAGCTGGGCCGCACGAGAACGCACGCATTGCGTAACTGCTCGGTGCTTGACAGTGATGGAATCATCCTCTGCGAGCGGGGGGAATTGCGATGAGTGACAACAACGGGGACCCAGCTGCGGGAGTCCCGATGCCAGCATGGGGTCGCGGTGAGCCGCCGTCTCCAGGGTCAGGAACACCGTGGCCGGGCGGGCACGCCGACGTCGAGCAGCAGGGGCAACCGCCACGCACGAGCAACTGGGGTCCGCATCCGCCGGGGACACCGACCCCGTTGTTGCCGCCCGCCGGGAAGAAGCCGATCTGGAAGCGGTGGTGGGTTCTGGCGATTGTTACCGTCGTCGCCATCTCGGCCATCTCGACAGCCACCAAGAACCGCGCTGCCGATGAGCAGGCAACCAACTCGTCGCTAGGGCAACGCACGCTTGATCCCGCACCGACGGAGGCCAGCACGTCGGCTGAGGAGAACGCCGCCGCGTCCAGTCCTGCCCCTGTCGAAATCACCACCGTGCCGCCCCCGACCCCCCCTCCGACACCAAAGCCAAAGCCAACGCCGGCGCCAGCGCCAGCGCCCGAAGTCATCGGGTTCGGGGACGGGACCTATCGACTCGGCAGTGATGTGGCCGCTGGCACCTACCGGTCGACAGGGACTGGTCTGTGCTATTGGGCGAGGTTGTCTGGCTTCACCGGCGAGTTGTCCGACATCATCGGGAACGGCAATTCGGGTCTGGAGATCGTCTCGATCGCCAAGTCTGACGCCGGCTTCACGACCCAGGGTTGTGGAGACTGGGTGCCGGTGAAGGCGACCTTCCCTGATGCTCCTGCCCGGTCGTTCGGCGACGGGACGTTTCAGGTGGGCAAGCACATTGCACCGGGGACCTACCGGGCCGACGGCGCCCCGTCCGACCTGTGCTACTGGGCGCGTCTGTCCGACTTCTCGCAGAGCGGTATTTCGGGGATCATCGTGAATGGCAACAGTCCGACCGTCGTGGAGATTCGGCCGTCCGACACGGGATTCACCAGCTCTGGCTGCGGTCAGTGGACACGTTAGGAGGCGGCGTGTCCTGCGCGGTCAGTCGAGCGTCCGCCGCCGCCAAGGCTCTCGCGGCATCCGCCACGGCCGCATGGCTCCTTACGAGTTGTTCCGCTGCCGGAGAGCGGGAAGCAAGTCCAGCACCATCCACGATGTCGCAACCCGCGTCGACATCGGTGGGCGCCACCAGCGAAGGCGACGCGAACACAACGCCGGACGAATCGGTCGTTGCCTCGACACGGCCCCCCGCATCGAGCACATGGATCATGCCGGATCTCGTGGGCCGGACGCTCCAGAACGCCCAGGACAGCATCCAGGCACTGACTGCGGACGCCATATTCTTCACAGGTTCGGTGGACGCCCTCGGAGCCGGCCGGAGCCAGATCCTGGATTCGAACTGGCAGGTGTGCTCGCAGAATGTTTCGGCGGGCGCCGAGTTCAGCGCTGACTCGAAGATCGAGTTCGCAGCCGTGAAGCTCACCGAGACCTGCCCCTGAGGGCGCGACTCAGGGCCTCCCGGCGTGCGGTACGTCGACCTGCGTGGTCAGGAGCACCGCCTCCCGCGCAGCCTTGCGCGGCTCCTCGAAGAAGTCCGGTGCCGCGCACAGCAGCAGGGTCCGGCCGTCCTCGCCGCCCAGCATGCAGGCGTAGAAGCTCAGGCCGTCCGGCGCGGGGATCTCGTCCACGATCTGACCGCCCGGCGCGGTCCGCGCCACCCGGCTGCCCAGGGCGTCGGCGAACCAGATGTGGCCCTCCGCGTCCAGGGTGCAGCCGTCCGGGGCCACCCCCACGACGGCCAGCACGTCGGACAGCGAGCCGGGGCCGGGCAGCGGGGCGAACTCTGCCCAGATCTCGCGGTCGGACAACTCCCCGTCCGGCCCGATTCGGAACGCGGTGTAGCGGCCACCGAGGGTCTCCCCGACGATGAGTCGGGAACCGTCCGGTGTGACGACCGAACCGTTGGGGAAGTGCAGGTCGAGCGCGGCGACGTGCGTCGAGCGGTCCGGGTCGACCCGCACCAGCGAGGCCGTGTCGGGGTCGGCGCCGCTCATCAGGTCGAAGCCGAAGTTGCCGACGAAGACCCGGCCGGCGGGGTCGACGACGAGGTCGTTCAACTTGCCCCCGCAGTGCTCGCTGAGATCGGCGTACTCCTCGAGCCGGCCCTCGGCCGTACGCCGGAGTAGCCGGTGATCGGTCATGGACCCGATGAGCAACGAGCCGTCGGGCAGCCAACCGAGGCCGGAGGGCTGC
>JBBPYA010000350.1:0-14857 GCA_038200385.1 Mycobacteriales bacterium | reverse complement strand
GGTCACGCCGGCGAACTTGGCGCTGAACTCGCCGAAGCTCAGGTGCTGCGCCCGGTCCCGGACCAGCCCGAACGACGCTGCGTCCCAGAATGCGGTGGTCCCGCCGTTGCCGAGCACCACCTGGTACCCATCGGGCAGCGTGAACAGCTCGGCCAGCCCGGACCGCACCCGCGCCACCACGTCCTTGACCGGACGCTGCCGGTGCGAGGTGCCCAGCACCGCGGCACCCGCGCCGGCCAGTGCGGCCAGCGCCTCGGGGCGGACCTTGGAGGGGCCGCAACCGAACCGGCCGTCGCCAGGCAGCAGGTCGCTGGGGATCGTGATGTCGGGTGCGGGCACGACGACGATTGTCCATGGCTGCCGGCGCTTGCCCGGCCGGGTGCGCCCGGAGAGGCTGTGACCATGACCACCGCGCCGTCCGGCCCCCGGCGCGGGCTCCTGAGCGTGACCGCCTTGGTGCTGCCATCGGCTGTCGCGGCGGGGGACCGGGCGTGAGCACCGTGGTGCTGGCCGACATCCATGGCGTACTGCCCGCGCTGGACGCCGTACTGGCCGAGCCGGCGGTTCGGAGCGCCGACCGGATAGTGCTGATCGGCGACATCGCGGCAGGCCCGCAGCCGGTGCCGACACTGGACCGACTGGTCGAGCTGGGGGACCGGGCGGTCTGGGTCCGCGGCAACGCCGACCGCGAGCTGGTGGCGCTGGCCCGCGGCGGGACGACCGCGATCCCGGACCCGATCGCGCCGTGGGCCGCGCAGCAGTTGCGTCCCGATCAGGTGCAACTGCTGGCTGACCTGCCGCATCCGCTCGTACTCGACGTCGCCGGCTTCGGCCCGGTGCTGTTCTGCCACGGCAGCCCGCGCGACGACGACGAGGTGGTACTCGTCGACACCCGGATGCAGCGCTGGAAGGAGGTGCTGTCCGCCGTCGGCGAGGAGATATCCACAGTGTGCTGTGGACACACCCACATGCCGTTCACCCGACTGGCGTGGGGTCGGCTGGTCGTCAACCCCGGCAGCGTTGGCATGCCGTACGGGCGGCGCGGAGCCCATTGGGCACTGCTCGACCGCGACGGCGGTGTACAGCTGCGGCGTACCGAGTTCGACTATGCCGCAGCCTGTGCCTCTATCGCGGCCGGGTCCAGCTACCCCGACGCCGGTGAATGGGCCGACTACTTCGTCCAGGGTCGGGCCGGCGACGACGAGGTACTGCAGGCTTTCGGCCCCCGGGACGGCCGCCGCCCCTAGAGGTCAGTAGTGCGGGATGTCGTCCCAACCGTCGACGTCCTGCGGCTTGCGGGGGCCGGGGCCGACGTAGCGCGCGGCAGGTCGCATCAGCCGGCCGGTCCGCTTCTGCTCCAGGATGTGCGCGCACCAGCCGGCGGTCCGCGCGCAGGTGAACATCGCGGTGAACATATCGCCCGGGACCTCGGCGAAGTCCAGCACGATCGCGGCCCAGAACTCCACGTTGGTCTCGATCACCCGGTCCGGGCGCCGATCGCGCAGCTGGGCGAGCGCGGCCTTCTCCAGCGCCAGCGCCACCTCGTAGCGGGGCGCGTTGAGTTCCAGCGCCGTACGCCGCAGCGTCCGGGCCCGCGGATCCTCCGCGCGGTACACCCGGTGCCCGAAACCCATCAGCCGGCCGCGGTTGTCCAGCAGATCCCGTACGTAGCCGTCGGCGTCGCCGCTCTGCTCGATCTCCTCGATCATGTGCAGCACCCGTGTCGGGGCACCTCCGTGCAGCGGCCCGGACATCGCACCGATCGCCCCCGACAGCGCGGCCGACACGTCCGCCCCGGTCGAGGCGATCACGCGAGCAGTGAAAGTCGAGGCGTTCAGCCCGTGCTCGGCGGCGGAGACGAAGTAGGCGTCCACGGCCGCGATGTGGCGCGGATCGGGATCGCCGCGCCAGCGGGTCATGAACCTCTCGACGATCGTGGCGCACTTGTCGATCTCCTCCTGCGGCACCGCCGGCTTGCCCAGCCCGCGCGCGGACTGCGCGACGTAGGACAGCGCCATCACCGCGCAGCGGGCCAGGTCGTCGCGGGCCTGCGCGTCGGAGATGTCCAGCAGCGGCCGCAGCCCCCAGATCGGTGTGAGCATGGCCAGCGCGGCCTGTACGTCGACCCGTACGTCCCCGGTGTGGACCGGGATCGGGAACGGCTGCGCAGGCGGCATGCCGGGGCCGAATCGGGCGTCGACGAGCAACGCCCACACGTTGCCGAACGTCACGTGGCCGACGAGGTCCTCGATGTCGACCCCGCGGTAGCGCAGCGAACCGCCGTCCTTGTCGGGCTCGGCAATCTCGGTCTCGGAGGCGACGACGCCTTCCAGGCCAGGCTTGAACTCCTCGGTCACGGGCGCGGCTCCTCTCCACGAGGGGCTTGTGGCCCCGGCTGAGGCTATCGTCGCGACCGGTGACGGGTCGATGTCGCGCCGCCTGCCTGGTCGGTGACAATGGTCATTGTTTCTTCCCCAGCCCGGACGGGAGTCCTGTGCGTGGATCACTCCCGGCCCGACATCGCCGCGATGCGCCGCAGCTATGAGGCGGCGGGGCTCACCGAGGCCGATCTCGCACCGGCCTGGCCGGAGCAGTTCGACCGCTGGTTGGCCGACGCGATGGCCGCGGACCTGCCCGAACCCAACGCGATGGTGCTGGCCACCGCCGACGCGGACGGGCGCCCGAGCGCCCGGACGGTGCTCCTCAAGGGGTACGACGAGGCGGGCCTGGTCTTCTACACGAACTACGGCTCCCGCAAGGGCTCCGAGCTGGCAGTGAATCCGCGGGCCGGCGTCGTCTTCCCGTGGATCGCGCTGGCCCGCCAGGTGGTCGTCGCCGGGGACGTGACGCGGGTCGACCGGGAGCAGTCCGAGCAGTACTTCCACTCCCGGCCGCGCGGTTCGCAGCTGGGGGCGGCGGCCAGTCCCCAGTCGCAGGTGATGCGCGGCAGGGAGGAGCTGGACAAGGCCTGGCGGCGGGCCGAGCAGTCCTACCCTGGGGAGGTCGCGCTGCCCGACGGGTGGGGCGGGTTCCGGCTGGCTCCGGTGACCGTCGAGTTCTGGCAGGGCCAGACCGACCGGTTGCACGACCGGCTGCGCTACCGGCGTACCGGCTCCGGCTGGGTGGTCGAGCGGCTCGCCCCGTGACGTACCCCCGGTGAGGCCGCTCGCCGTCCTGAGGGGTCTCGCCGTCGACGTCACGCCGCTGCGGACACCGGCCTACCGCCGGCTCTGGCTCGGTCAGGCGATCACGGTCACCGGGACGACGATGACGCTGGTCGCGGTGCCGACCCAGGTGTTCCGGATCACCGGCCGATCCTTGGACGTCGGGATCACGAGCATCGTCGCGCTGGTCCCGCTGGTCGTGTTCGGGCTGCTCGGTGGCGCCATCGCCGACTCGATGGACCGTCGGGTACTGCTGCTGATCACCGCCTCCGGAACGGCGGGCACCGGCGTCCTGCTCTTCGGCCAGGCGCTGCTGCCCGGCCGCGGCCCGCTGTGGTCGCTGTGGCTGCTCGTCGCGGTGCAGTCGGCGTTCTTCGCGGTGAACTCACCGACCCGCAGCGCGGTGATCCCGCGGCTGCTGCCGCTGGCGCAGGTGCCGTCCGCGAACGCGCTGAACATGACGGTGAGCACGGTCGGCGTCGTCATCGGTCCGTTGCTCGCCGGCCTGCTGATCGGCTCCGGCGGGCTGCCCTGGATCTACCTGATCGACGCCGCCGGCTTCGCCGTGGCGCTGTTCCTGCTCGTCCGACTGCCGCCGATGCCGCCCGACTACGAGGTGTCCGCGGGCCCGCGGCCCGGTCCGCTGCGCAGCGTGCTGGACGGGCTGGCTTTCCTTCGCGGCCGGCAGATCCTGCTGATGACGTTCGTCGTGGATCTGATCGCGATGATCTTCGGGATGCCGCGGGCACTGTTCCCCGAACTCGCCGCCACCACGTACTCCGGCGCCGCGAACGCCCTCGGCTGGTTGTTCGCCGGGACGGCCCTTGGCGCGCTGGCGGCGGGCCTGCTGTCCGGGTGGCTGAGCCGGACGAACCGCCAGGGGCTGGTGATCCTGGTGTCGATCGTCGTGTGGGGCGGTGCCATCGCACTGTTCGCGGTGGCCGGTTCGTTGCCGCTCGCGGTCTTCTGGCTGGCCGTGGCCGGCGCCGCCGACATGGTCAGCGCCGTCTTCCGCAGCTCGATGCTGCAGACCGCGGCGCCGGACCAGATGCGTGGACGGCTGCAGGGCGTGTTCATCGTCGTGGTCGTCGGCGGCCCCCGGCTCGGAGACCTGCGGGCCGGCGGGATGGCCGCGTTCACCTCGCCGCAGGTGGCACTGGTCAGCGGCGGCGTGCTCATCATGGCGGCGATGGTCGTGGTCGCCCTGGCGGTCCCGGCATTTCGCCGGTTCGACGTACGGGTTCCGGCTTCGTGAAGGTTCCGGTAGCCCGCCGGACATGTCAGGGTGACTCATGAGCCGGATCAACGACGTGGGCGGCATGCAGGGCTTCCCGCCGGTGTCCGAGGAGCTGGACGAACCGCCGTTCCACGCCGACTGGGAGGCGCACGTCTTCGCGCTCAACCGAGCGCTGCTCGGGCAGGGCGTCTACAACCTCGACGAGTTCCGGGACGCGATCGAGAAGATGCCGCCCGAGCACTACCTGGCCTCGTCGTACTACGAGAAGTGGTTCTACGCCGTGACCACGCTGCTGGCGGCCAAGGGTGTGTGCACGGCCGAGGAGCTGGCCCATGAGTGAGCGCTTCGTCGCCGGGGACCGGGTGCGTACGGCGCGGTCGGACCCGCCGCACCACTGCCGGCTGCCGCGCTACGCGCGAGGCGCCCTCGGCACCGTGGTCGAGGCAACTGGCCGCCACCCGTTGGCCGACGACCGGGCCCGCGGCCTGCCCGCCGAACCGGAACCGGTGTACACCGTGCGGTTCGACGCCCTGGAGCTGTTCGGTGTCGGGGAGCACCGGGTCACCGTCGACATCTGGGAGAGCCATCTGTCCGCCGACGAGGGGAGCGCGACGTGAGCGGAGACCACCACGGTGAGGCGGCGGTCATCTCGGCCCGGGTCCGCCACGTCGAGTCCCTTCTGGAGGAGCGCGGCCTGGTCGACCCGGTCGAGTTGGACCGCGCCCTGACGGCGTTTCTGGCCCGGTCCTCCCCGGCGGGCGGTGCGAAGGTGGTGGCGCACGCCTGGGCCGACGAGCAGTTCCGGGGGCGGCTGCTCGCCGACGCCAACGCCGCGCTGCCCGAGGTGGGGCTGTCGATGGGCGGCGGCCTGCAGGAGCAGCGCCTGAAGGTGGTCGAGAACACCGAGGTGGCCCACAACGTTGTCGTCTGCACGCTGTGCTCCTGCTACCCGATCGCGCTGCTCGGCCCGTCGCCCACCTGGTACAAGAGCGAGGCCTACCGCTCGCGGGTGGTCCGCGATCCGCGGGGCGTGCTGCGCGAGTTCGGCTTCGAGCCGGACCCGAGGGCGCAGATCACGGTGTGGGACGCGAGCGCGGAGTCCCGGTACATGGTGCTGCCGCGCCGGCCGGAAGGCACGGACGGCTGGGACGAGTCCCGGCTGGCCGGCCGGGTCACCCGCAACGGCATGCTCGGCGTCGCTGCGGTCTGACCGGCCCGGTCAGGCGAGCACCGAGGCAGCGACCCGCAGGTCGGCCACCAGCGCGGCGTAGGCCTCCTGACGCTCCTCGTCCGGCGTCCGCAGGATCGCCGACGGGTGCATCGTGGCCAGCAGCCAGGACTGCCCGACCGCGGCCTCCTCGTCCAGCGTCGTGGGTCGGGGCAGCAGCCGGCCGCGGTCCTTGGTGATCCGGAACGACGAGGCGATCAGCGCCTTGGCGGCGACCGCGCCGAGGCACACCACGACGTCGGGGGTCAGGAGCTCCAGTTCGGCGTCCAGCCACGGCCGACAGGCACGCACGTGGACGGCGTCCGGGGTCTGGTGCAGCCGCCGCTTGGGAGTCGGCCGGAACCTGAAGTGCTTGACGGCGTTGGTGACGTAGGTGTCGGCCCGGTCGATGCCGGCGTCGCCGAGGGCGCGGTCCAGCAGCCGACCCGCCGGGCCGACGAACGGCTCGCCGCGCTGGTCCTCCTGGTCGCCCGGCTGTTCACCGACGAACACGACGCGAGCGGTCTCCGGGCCTACCCCGAACACCGTCTGGGTGGCCGGCTCCCACAGCTCGCAGGCCCGGCAATCCCTTGCGGCGTAACGCAATCCGGCCAATCCCACCCCGTCGGGGACGGTCGCTGTCATCGGCGCACCTCCTGCCGAGAATTGTCGCCGGCCGACCCCGGTTCGGCGCGTCGGGCGGCGGTGTTACGACCAACGTCCACTCGTGTCCGGCACGTCACCCGCTGCACCGTCTTGTCATCCGATCGACGCCGGGCGGCCAGCGTCCCGCCCGCAACAGGAGGGAACAACCATGCTCGCACCCACAAGACCCGCCTCGCCGCGGTCTCCCTGGCCGCGTTCGCCAGTGTCGCCCTCGCCTGGACCGGGGAGACCTACAGCGGACAGCTCACCCTGCCCTGATCGCGGACGGCGCCCGGGCGGCACGGTCGGTCGGGCGGTGCCACCCGGGTCCCTAGGGGGTCAACGTGCGGACCGGTGACACGGTCGAGAAGCTGTCGCTGGGAAACCAGCAGAAGGTGCAGCTGGCTGCCGCGCTGGTGCACAGTCCCGAGGTCCTGATCCTGGACGAGCCGTTCAGCGGGCTGGACTCAGTCGGCGTCGACTCACTGGCCGACGTGCTGCTGCAGCGCTGCCGCAGCGGCGTTCCGGTGATCTTCTCCAGCCATCAGCTTGACCTCGCCGAGCGGCTGTGCGACTCCGTCGGCATCATCAACGCCGGCAAGCTGGTCGCCCACGGCAGCGTGGCCGAGCTGCGGGCCCGCGAGGGCACCCGCCAGCTCCGGGTGAGCGCCCCCGACGCCGCGCCTGGCTGGGCCGGGGAGTTGCCTGGCGCACACGTGGTGTCCGAACGCGGCGGCGACGTGCTGCTGGAACTCGACGATCCGGCCCGGGACCAGCACGTCCTCGCCGCCGCCCAGCGAACAGGGCGCGTCGAGCACTTCAGCTGGCGCGAACCCACGCTGACCAAGCTGTTCCGCGGGGCGGTGGCCGCATGACCGCGCCGACGCCGACGCCGACTCAGACGCCGAGCCCGGGCCGGGCGGACCGTGGCATCGGGCCGGCCGCAGCGGTCTGGCTGGTGGCCCGCCGCGAGGTCTCGACCAAGCTGCGGGACAAGGGATTCCCGCTCTCGACGTTGTTCATCATGGTCGTGATCCTGGGCTCCGCGACGATCCCGGTGCTGGCCGGCGGCTCGTCGTCCTACACCGTAGGGGTGGTCGGGACGGCGCCCGGGCTGGAGTCGGCGATCACCGCCCAGGCCGGCGCAGCCGGCGCCGACGTGCAGGTCAGCCGGTACGCCGACGCGGGGGCGGCCCGTGCCGCGGTGCGCTCCGGTGCCGCGGATGCCGCCGTGGACGGTGGCACGGTGATCGTGGACAGCTCGTTGAGCCCCGAGCTGGGCCAGGTCCTGGACGCCGCCGCGGCCGGCGTGGTCGCCCGGGAACGGCTGGCCCGGTCAGGCGTCGCCGCCGGCCAGGTCGCCGCCGCGTTCGACGTACCGCCGCTGGACGTGCGGCCGCTGGACCCGAACGCCGAGAGCGACCAGCAACGCCAGGTCGTGGCGTTCGTGGGGGTCGTGGTCCTGTACGGCCTGATGATCCTGATCGGGCAGTACGTCGCCATCGGCGTGGTGGAGGAGAAGTCCAGCCGTGTCGTCGAGCTGCTGCTGGCCACGATAAAGCCGTGGCAGCTGCTGGCCGGCAAGGTGCTGGGGCTGGGCCTGCTGGGGGTCGCCCAGTTGCTGATCATCGGGGTGGTGGGCACCGGCGCCGCGATCGGGTTCGACGTGCTCGCGGTCCCGGGCGACGCGATCGGCACCGTCGCCTCGGTGATCGGCTGGTTCATCCTCGGTTATGCGCTGTACGCCGCGGTGTTCGCCGCCGGGGCGTCCCTGGTGGCGCGCCAGGAGGATCTGCAGTCCGTGCTGCTGCCGACGATCCTGGTGCTCGTCGCCGCGTTCGTCGTGTCCATCCAGGCCGCCCAGAGCCCGGACGGCCTGCTGGCCCGGATCACGTCCCTCGTCCCTCGTCCCTGGCCTGTCGCCGCTGGTGATGCCCGTGCGGGCGGCGGCCGGGAACGTGCCCTGGTGGGAGATCCTGCTCGCGGTCGCGTTGATGCTCGTGGCGATCGTGGCGGTCGTCCGGCTGGGCGGTCGGGTGTACGCCGGTGCGCTCCTGCGCACCCGCGGCAAGGTCAAGGTGCGCGAGGCACTGTCCGCCTCCCGCTAGCGGTCGGCTTCCGTCGGGACGCCCCCGTCAACTCAACCCCTCGGCGGCGGCCACCGACACCGGCTCGGGCGGAATGCGCTGGTAGCACTCGATCAGCACGTCGGCGTCGTCGTAGCGCGCCACCAGGGTCAGCTCGTCCACTGCGGCCAGCGCGGCGTGCACGTCGTCCCCGCCGAGCGGGTAGTCCGCGACCGGGTGCCGCCAGTGCACCGCGAGCAACTGCCCGCCGGGCACCAGCGCGTCGCGAGCCGAGGTCAGTACGTCGAGGAGCGTCGGCGCCTGCAGGTAGTAGAGGACCTCGCTCAGGACGACGAGGTCGAAGCGCTCATCCGGCCAGGGGTCCCCGAGCGCCCAGCGGCGCAGCTCGACTCCCGGCTGCCCCGAGAGACGTTGCGCCGCGGCGGTCAGGGCGGCCCTGGAGACATCGGTGGCCAGTACCCGGTCGCAGCGCGACGCCAGCTCGAGAGTCTGGATGCCCAGGGAGCAGCCGGGTTCGAACGCGGCGGTGTACCGGCGGCGGGGCAGCACGGCCATCGCCAGGTCGCGCTTGCGTTGCTCGTACCACCGGTCGGCGAACCCCCACGGGTCCCCGTTCCCGGCGTACAGCTCGTCGAAGTAGTCGTCGGGCAGCCGCGACCCGCTCACCATCCGGCACCTGCGCCGTCGGCGAGCAGGCTGCCGAGTTCGGCCAGGTCGCGCTCGGCGTGGCTCTGCCGCAGGAAGACCGTCAGGTCCGCCACCCGCCTCGCGTGCGCGCGGTCGGCAGCCAGCGGAACTGCACCGGTGGCCCGGCCGACCCGCGCGAGTACCTCGGTGCAGGCGGCCTCGACCCCGGCCCGCGCGCGCATCGCGCGTACCCGGCCGGTCCCTGCCCGGTCGAACGGGTCGGCGTCGATCCCGTCAGCGGCGGCCCGCAGCACGGTGCCGGCGGCGTGCAGGGCGGTGTCCGCGGCACCGAGGTGGGCCAGCGCATGCGGCTCCCGACGGCCGGCCCGCGCCTGCCCGAGCAGGGTGTCCGCGACCCCGGCCGCACCGCCGTACCAGCAGGCTGCGACCCCGATGGCGCCGTGCCAGAAACCGGGCCGGTCGACGTACCGGCCCGGCTCGCCGACCGGGACTGCCGGCGCCCCGCTGAACGTCACCGATCCGCTGTCGCTGCCGGCCATCCCCACGGCCAGCCAGCTGTCCTCCACCGGGACGGCGTGTTCGGCGTCCAGGGCGACGGCGAACAGCCGGCGGTCCGGGCCGGTGTGGGCCGTGACCAGCGCGTGGGTGCAGGTGTGCGCGCCGGAGCACCACGCCTTGGTGCCGGTCAGCCGCCAGCCGGACTCGTCCTCGACAGCCTCGACCACCGGTTGCGGAGGTTCGGCGGCCCAGACCCCCCACCGCGAGCGCTCCGGCGGGATCGCGCCACCCAGTTCGGTCAGGATGGCCAGCGCGTCCGCGTGTCCCTCGGCCAGCCGGGCGACCGACAGGTCGGTCCGGGCGATCCCGATCAGCGCCTGCCAGCGCTCCCACGTCCGGCCCGAGCCGGGGACGGGCAGCCGCAGCGCCCCGGTGTCGACCAGCTCGACGAAGGTGGCTGCGGCCCGGGCGGCCTCGGTCGTGGACGCGGTCAGGACTTCACCGCCTCGTAGCGCGCCAGCGCCTCCCGGCGCTCGTCGTTGTGGTCGACGATCGGCTCAGGGTAGCCGGCCGGCTGCTCGTCAAGCTTCCACGGCTCGTGGACGGCGGGCCCGTCGACCGAGCGGAGTTCCTGGACGTAGCGGCGGACGTATTCGCCCTGCGGGTCGAACTTCTGGCCCTGCAGCACCGGATTGAACACCCGGAAGAACGGCGCGGCGTCGGTGCCCGACCCGGCCACCCACTGCCAGCCGTGCTGGTTGCTGGCCAGGTCCCCGTCGACGAGGTAGCGCATGAAGTGCCGCGCGCCCTCCTTCCAGCCCAGGTGCAGATCCTTGACGAGGAATGACGCCACGATCATCCGGACCCGGTTGTGCAGCCACGCCTCGTCCCGGAGCTGGCGCATCCCGGCGTCGACGATCGGATAGCCGGTCCGCCCCTCGCACCAGGCGGCGAAGCGCTCGTCGGCCGACTTTCCGGTGTCCACCTTGAGCTCGGCGTAGCGCGGTTGGAGGTGGTCGCGGGCGGACCCGGGCTGGTGGAAGAGCACGTCGGCGTAGAACTCGCGCCAGGCCAGCTCCTTGCGAAAGACCTCGGCACCCTTTCCGGTGCGCCCCCGCAGGTCGGCCAGCGCGGTCCGCGGGTGCAGGCACCCCCACCGCAGGTACGGCGAGAGCCGGCTGGTGGCCGCCAGGTCCGGGCGGTTGCGGTCCCCGGCGTACCCCTGCAGGTGCTCGTCGCGGAAATCCTTCCAGCGGGTGGTCGCGGCGGTCTCCCCGGCGCTGGGCAGGGACGCCGGGCCGACGTCCGGCTTGGCCGGGAGCCGGTCGGACTGCAGCCCGCCGACCGTGCTGACGGTGCGCGGTCGGGGCGGCGGGGACGGCCAGCCGTGCTCGCTCCATGCCCGGTAGAACGGTGTGTACACACGGTACGGGTCGCCGTCGGGTTTGCGGATGCGCCCCGGGCTGACGGCGTACGGCGATCCGGTGGCGGTCAGGGGGATCTCGCCCAGCGCCTCGGCGACGCGTTCGTCGCGTCGACGGCCGTAGGGGTTGAAGTCCGCCGAGATGTGTACGGCGTCGGCGTCCACCTCGCGGGCGAGCGCCGGTACGACGTCCGCGGGATCGCCGGTGCGGACCACCAGGCCGCCGCCGAGATCCCTGTCGAGCTCGCGCAGGCAGTCCAGCATGAACGCGACGCGGGGCGCGCCGGCCGGTGTCAGCAGCGCCGGGTCGAGGACGAACAGCGGCACTATCCGCTCGGAACCCTCCATCGCTGCCCGGAGGGCAGGGTGGTCGGCCAGTCGCAGGTCGCGTCGGAACCAGACGATGGGGGGCATGCCCGCAACGTAACCATCAGGCGGCTACACCGCAGATCGGCCTAGATCAGCCGGTGGTCCGAACTCGGCAGCGGGAACGTGACGCCGTCGCCGGTCAGCCGGTACAGCGGGCTGCCCGAGGTCGGCCAGAACGTCTGGGAGTCGACGATGTTGATGCCCGCAGCTGGCAGCAGGTAGTCCGTGCGCAGGTTGCCGGGGGCGGTGTCGGAGAAGTCGGCGGTGTCCGTGCGGGCCGGGCTGCGCTGGGTGTCGTTCGCCCCACCCTGGACGCGGGCCGCCTCCACAGCGCCGCGGGACTCCGGAGCCCGGAAGTCATTGACCCGCCGGTTGTCCAGCAACTGCTGGCTGGCGCCGGGGATGCTGTCACCGTCCAGCGGGTCGGCGTTCTGGTCGCCGGCGATGACGAACAGCTCGCCGGGACGCAGGCCCCCGCGGCGGCCGTTGTCGTCGTAGATGTAGCCGCTGCGCGCCGGGGAGAGGTAGTCCGACCAGAAGCCGATCTCGTCGAAATTGCGTCGGCCGTTGCGGTCCTCGGGTCCGTCGAAGACCGGCGGCGTCGGGTGACTGACGAGGAAGTGCACGGTCCGCGGCCCGATCTGCAGCGGCAGGTCCCAGTGGCTCTTGGACGACAGCCGGAAGATGTTCAGCTCCTCGGGGGAGTAGTAGTCCGCCGGCGCGGGCGTGCTCGGGTCGTCGGGGAGCAGCGCTCCGGGCTTGTCCTTCCACAGGAACGTCTGGAACGTGCGGACCGCCCCGGTGTCGATCGGGACCCGGGAGTAGACGGCCATCCCGAACTGGCCGGGGAAGAAGCCGAAGCCCAGCGCGTCCTCCGGGCCGCCGATGGTGCCGTCGTTGTTCAGATCGAACCCGCTGGGGATGCCGGTGTTGGACGGCGCGGCGAACCGGTAGGCGTAGCGGATCGGCGGGGCGCCGTTGTGCGCCACCGACAGGTAGTTGTCCTGGAACAGGGCCAGCGCCGTACCCGCCGCGTCGTAGTCGAACTCGTTGATCAGCAGGACGTCGGGGCGGGTGCGCTGGATGATCTCGGCGACGTTGGCCGCCTGGGTGTCGTCGGGGGTGGACAGGTCCGTGACCAGCTCGCCCTCGGTGGACCGGTTCAGCGAGGCGTTGAACGAGGCGAAGCGCACCGTCGGCGGTGCCGGAGCCTCCTGCGCCGTCCCGGCCGGCGCCGCCGCGGGCTGCGTCGCCCCGGCCGGCGCCGGCGCGGACTGCACCGGACCGGACTACGCCGTCGCGGTCGCCGGGGCCAGGATCGCGGCTCCGACGGCGGCTGCCGTGGCGAGCAGGGACAGGGGCCGCAGGCGCAGGTGTCGGCTCATCGACCCATCCCAGCGCACCTGCGAGCCCGACGGAACACCGGGCGGGATGAATCCTGGGCGAATCGCGGTACGCCGGGGCGTGGCGCCGAGGGACACAGCGCGTGCACAGGAAGGGCACAGGGCGCCGACAGTGCCGGTCCCTAACGTCCTGTCCATGATCAGGCAACCAGTGCCGACCCCCACCGCGCGTACCCGTGAGCAGGTCCGCAAGCGGCTCGGCGCGGCCGCGCTGGGCCTGACGGTGACGTCGCTGGCCGGCACCGGGCTCATCGTCGCCGGAGCGGCCGCGCAGGCCTCGTCCGCCGCGGCGACAAGCGCGACGGTCGACGACTCGCTGCAGCCCTCCGCCACGGTGCCCTCGGGCAACGGCACTGCGTCGGGCACCGCCGGTACGTCGGGCACCGGCAGCACGTCGGGCACCGGCAGCACGTCGGGTACCGGCAACAAGGCGGGGGGCACCGTCGGGCCGGGCGCCGGGCGGCAGCCGCAGGCCACGTCGGGGGGCTCGCGGTGACCCCGGTGGCTGCCGCGCGGGTGCACAGTGCCGACTGGCGGGCGATCGGAGTCGGCGTCCGGGTGGTCGTCACCGAACCGGCTCGACTCGAGCGGGCCGTCGCCCTGCTGGCAACCGATCTCGACGCGCTGGACCTGGCCTGCAGCCGATTCCGCCCCGATGCCGAGATCGCCGGTCTGGACGGCTCCGCCGGCACTCCGGTCCCGGTCAGCCCGCTGCTGTACGACGCCCTCGCGGCAGCCTTGCGCGCTGCCCGGCTGACCGACGGCACCGTCGACCCCACGCTCGCCTCGGCAATGGCCGAGGCCGGGTACGACCGCGACTTCGCCGACGTCCCGCTGGGTGATGTCGGTTCCGGGACGATCGGTCCGGCACGGCTGGGGGCGGCGCGGGTCGGGCCCGCCCGGGTCAGCGTCGCCCGCGCACCCCGGCACCGCTGGCAGGACATCCACCTGGATCCGACCGCCCGCACCGTCCGGGTCCCGGCCGGTGTCCGGCTCGATCTCGGAGCGACGGCCAAGGCGCTCGCCGCCGACCGCGCCGCCGCCGCCATCGCCGCCCGCTGCGGCTGCGGGGTGCTGGTCAGCCTCGGCGGCGACATCGCCGTAGCCGGTCCGGCGCCGCGGCAGGGCTGGGACATCAGGGTTCAGGACGCCACCGGACATCCCGACGAGCCCGCCACCGGGTCCTCGCAGCTGATCACCGTGCAGTCCGGGGGCTTGGCCACGTCGAGTACGACGGCGCGCCGCTGGTGCCGGGACGGACTGTGGCAGCACCACATCATCGATCCGCTGACCGGCGTCCCCGCGGTGTCGCCGTGGCGCACCGTCAGCGTCGCCGCGGCCAGCTGCCTGGACGCCAACATCGCCAGCACCGCCTCCATCGTCCTGGGGTGGGCCGCGCCCGAGTGGCTAGCCGAGCGCGGCCTGACCGCGCGGCTCGTGCACATCGACGGGACCGTGTACCCGGTCGTGGCCTGGCCGTCGGAGCGTGCGGCATGAGTCTGGCGGCGCTGTGGTACCTCAACCGGGCCACCGGCGTCGTCTCGCTGCTGCTCTTCACCCTGGTCGCAGTCCTGGGCCTGCTGCTCGGAGGACGGCCACCGGCCGGCCCGGCTGCGCGGACCTTCGGGATCGGCCTGCACCGGATCGCCGGACTGCTCGCGGTCAGCTTCCTTGTCGTGCACGTCGGCGTCGCCGTCCTGGACAACTACGTGGACATCGGGGTGGTCAGTGCCGTGGTCCCGTTCACGTCCGGCTGGCGACCGATGGCCGTCGGGCTGGGCACGGTGGCCTTCGATCTGACCCTCGCGATTGTCGCGACCAGCCTGCTGCGGACCAGGCTCGGTCCCCGGGTGTGGAAGTACGCCGCCTTGCCCCTGGCGGTGTTGCACGCCCTGGCCGCGGGCACCGACCTGGGCAGTGGTCTGCTGCGGTGGATCACGCTGGGCTGTGCGGCCGCGGTGGTCGGCGCGGCGGGCTGGCGCTGGTCGCGGGCCAAGCGCCCCGAGATCCCGGCCGCGATCGGGACGGCGTACGACGACGGCCGGCGTCGTGCCACCAGGACCCTGGCCCGGACCCGATGAGCACGGCCACCGCGACTGGTTCCGGGCTGCGGCTGCTGCCACCGTCCCCAGTGGATCTGGCCGATCACGTGCGGCGGCACGGTCGGCAGCCCAGC
>JBBPYA010000349.1:0-8964 GCA_038200385.1 Mycobacteriales bacterium | reverse complement strand
GGTTCTTCCGGATGGATCGTCCCGGACGCTGGGGACACTCGACGTGTCTCGGGTGTCGGACAGCGAGTTTCTGCCCTGCCTGCGGTGGGGGCCGCGATGAGGCGTGCGCGCTCCCTGCGCGGGTGGGCCAGCGGTCGAGCAAACAAGCCGATCGGCCGGCCCACGGGTGGGCCCGGCGCCGCGCGGACCAGGGCCGGCGACCCCGAAGGCCACCGGCCAGGCGTCAGAGCGAGAGCTCGACCTCGCTGTCCTTGGCCCACACATGAGTGCTGCCCTTGACGATGAAGTAGCTCAACGGGTCCCCGGCCCGCAACGCGATGGCCAGCCAGCCCAGCTCGTCGTCACCGCGCCGGCAGGTAGCGCTTGGGTAGCGGGCCGGGAGCGGGACGGCCTGTTCGGGTGCGGCCGGCTGCCCCTCGTCGGCCCGGGCGGCCATCGGCCCGGCCGCCGCCCCGGCCGCCGCCACCACACCGGCTCCGCCGGGATCTGCACCTTCGACGGGTCGGCCATCGGTGCTCGCAGGTTAGTGTTGGGCTACCGGTCCAGCTCGCCGCGGATGAACTGCTCGACCTTCTCCCGGGCGATGTCGTCGCTGTACTGCTCCGGCGGGCTCTTCATGAAGTACGAGGAGGCGGACAGTATCGGCCCGCCGATGCCGCGGTCCAGGGCGATCTTGGCGCAGCGCACCGCGTCGATGATCACGCCGGCGGAGTTCGGCGAGTCCCAGACCTCCAGCTTGTACTCCAGGTTCAGCGGTACGTCGCCAAACGCACGCCCCTCCAGCCGCACGTAGGCCCACTTGCGGTCGTCGAGCCAGGACACGTAGTCCGACGGCCCGATGTGTACGTTCGACGCGCCCATGTCGTGGGACACGTTGCTGGTCACGGCCTGCGTCTTGGAGATCTTCTTCGACTCCAGCCGCTCCCGCTCGAGCATGTTCATGAAGTCCATGTTGCCGCCGACGTTGAGCTGCATCGTGCGGTCCAGGACCACTCCGCGGTCCTCGAACAGCTTGGCCAGCACCCGGTGGGTGATGGTGGCGCCGACCTGGCTCTTGATGTCGTCGCCGACGATGGGCACGCCGGCCGCCTCGAACTTCGCCGCCCACTCCGGCGTACCGGCGATGAAGACCGGCAACGCGTTGACGAAGGCGACCTTGGCGTCGATCGCGCACTGGGCGTAGAACTCCACCGCCCGCTGCGAGCCCACCGGCAGGTAGCAGACCACGACGTCGGCCCGGGCCTCGCGCAGCGCCGCCACGATGTCGACCGGTTCCGCGTCGGCCTCGGTGATGGTCTGCAGGTAGTACTTGCCGAGTCCGTCCAACGTGTGCCCGCGCTGGACGGGGACGCCGAGCTCGGGGACGTCACAGATCCGGATCGTGTTGTTCTCGCTGGCGCCGATCGCGTACGACAGGTCCTGGCCGACCTTCTTGGCGTCTACGTCGAACGCGGCGACGAACTCGATGTCGCGGACGTGGTAGTCCCCGAACGTCACGTGCATCAGCCCGGGCACGCTCGCGGCCGGGTCGGCGTCGCGGTAGTACTCGACGCCCTGCACGAGGGACGCGGCGCAGTTGCCGACGCCGACAATGGCAACTCGTACCGAACCCATGGGGTCCTCCTTCATCAGTCTCCGACCGTTCGGTCGATTCGGGTGCGATCGACCTTTTCGTGGTCGATGAGTTCGGACAGCCAGCGGACCTCGCGGTCAACGGAGTCCAGGCCGTGCTGTTGCAGTTCCAGGGTGTAGCGGTCGACCCGTTCCCGGGTGCGCGACAACGCTGCGCGCCGGCCGTCTCGGCGGTCCTCCACGCACCGCCGGCGGCCTTCCAGAATCTGGAGGCGGAGGTCGGCGTCGGTCTGGGCGAAAAAGGCCAGCCGGACGTCGAACCGCTCGTCCTCCCACTGCTGCGGGCCGCTCTCGGCGAGCAGGTCGGCGAAGCGTTCCTTGCCCTCGGCGGTGAGGGCGTAGACGACCTTGCCGCGCTTGCCGGTCAGCGGTGGTGCATCGGCGGGCAGCGTGTATCCGGGATGTACCGGATCCTGGACGCTGATCCAGCCCTGCGCCCGCATCCGCTTCAGCGCCGGGTACAGCGAGCCGTAGCTCAGTGCCCGGAAACCACCCAGCATCGCCATCACCCGCTTGCGCAACTCATAGCCGTGCTGGGGTGCCTCGTTCAGCAGGCCGAGGATAGCCATTTCCAGCACGTCCTCCACCTCCGGTCACCGCAGTGATGCCGCTCGTTGTATCGAGTCGATATATCGGAGCCTATAGGCCGCGCCCGAAGTGTGCCACCCGGGCCGGCACCGCGAGTCGCCGAACGCTCACTCGGGCAGGTAGGGCGATCGTGCGCGGGGGCCCAGTACCCTCGCCGTGTGACCAGGCGGCCCGGCGAGCGGACCTCGGGCGGCGACCCCTCGGCTCAGCGCCGCGGCGTCGTCGACTACGCCCTGCAGCGGCGGGCCCGGCTGGCCGCGCTGTTCGCCGGGCGCGCCAGCCGACACGACGTCTGCGACGCCCATCCCTACCTGCTGCGGGCCGCCCGCTTCCACGGTCTGTCCTGCCCGGTGCCCTGCCCGGTGTGCGGCAAGGACGACCTGCGCCAGGTCAGCTACGTGTACGGCGACGCGCTGAAGACCACGTCGGGCCAGGCCAAGTCACCGGCCGAACTCGCCGAGCTGGCCGCCCGGACCGGCGAGTTCACTGTCTACCAGGTCGAGGTCTGCCGCGAGTGCGGATGGAACCACTTGATGACGTCATTCGTCCTGGGCCGGGTGAGCGCCGGCAGTCGTGGCCGGCGGGTCGCCACCGAATAGCCCGACGCCGCGACCGCGGCGGACGACGTACCGAGGAGATCAGTGCCCACCGAAGGAGAAAACGCCGCCGGCAAGCCCAGCTGGCGGGAACGCCGGCGTGACCCGGTACGCCGACGCAAGCGGAAGCTCCGGCGCCGCGTCGTTCTCGGCGCCATCGGGCTGCTCGTGGCGATGGGGCTGACGTTCCTCGGCGTCGTGTATGCCACGACGGATGTGCCGCGCCCCGCCGACATCCAGACCGACCAGGTCTCGATCGTCTACTACAGCGACGGCAAGACCGAGATGGCCCGCCTCGGCGAGGAGAACCGCACGGACGTACCGCTGGCCGAGGTCCCCGAGCACGTCCGCCGGGCGGTGCTCGCCGCGGAGAACCGCAGCTTCTACACCGACCCGGGATTCTCGGTGTCCGGCATCGCCCGGGCGGCGTGGAACAACGTCACCGGCGGCTCCACGCAGGGCGGCTCGACGATCACCCAGCAGTACGTCAAGAACGCCTACCTGACCTCCGAGCAGAGCCTGAACCGAAAGTTCGAGGAACTGATCCTGTCGGTCAAGATCGACCGGAACTACGCCAAGGACCAGGTCCTGGAGTGGTACCTGAACACGATCTACTTCGGTCGCGGCGCGCACGGCATCGAGGCAGCAGCGCAGACGTACTTCGGCAAGCCGGTCAGCCAGCTCAGCGTCGCTGAGGGTGCCGTCCTGGCCGCGAGCATCGCCAGCCCCGCGCTGTACGACCCGGAGAACCATCCCGAGGCCGCGCGCGGCCGCTGGGGCTTCGTGCTCGACGGGATGGTCCAGGAGGGATGGCTGAGCCAGTCCGACCGGGACGCGTTGAGCTACCCCGAGGTCCGGCCGCTCGGCCCGGTCACGCTGAACCAGGCCGGCGGCCCCGAGGGGCTGATCATCCGGCAGGTCCAGGAGGAGCTGGCCCGCAACGGCATCGACGAGTCCCGGATCTACCGGGAGGGGCTGCGGATCACCACGGCGGTGAACGCCGGGGCGCAGCGGCAGGCCGAGCGGGCGGTGCGCACGACGCTGGACGGCCAACCGGCGAATCTGCGGACCGCGCTGGTGTCCATCGACCCACGCAGCGGCGCGGTGGTGGCCTATTACGGCGGCCCGAGCGGTACCGGCTTCGACTACGCGCAGGCCTACCGGCAGCCGGGTTCGTCGTTCAAGCCCTACACCCTGGCCACGGCGCTGGAGCAGGGCATCGGGGTCTACGCCCGCCGGGACGGCTCGCAGCCCCAGACCTTCCCGGACCGGACCCAGCCGGTGCGCAACTCCGAGGGCGGCGCGTGTTCGAACTGCACGGTCAAGGAGGCCATCACCCGCTCGCTGAACACCGCGTTCTACGGGCTCGCGCTGGAGGTCGGCCCGAGCAAGGTCGCGGACCTCGCGCATCGCGCGGGCATCGCGCCGACGGGCCCGGACGGCACTGCGACCCTGGAGCGCAACGGCGTCACCGGCGGCGCGATCGGCATCGGGGAGTACGAGGTGCGCCCGATCGACCAGGCCAGTGGCTTCGCGACGTTCGCCAACGGAGGCATGTACCGCGAGCCGTACTTCGTCGCCACGGTCACCGACCGCAACGGCGCGGTGATCTACCAGCACGACGCGGGCAAGGCCACCCGGGCGGTCCCCGCCGATGTCGCCCATGACGTGACGTTCGCCCTCGAGGACGTGGCGGCGTACGGGTCGGACTCGCTGGCCGACGGGCGGCAGTCCGCGGCCAAGACGGGTACGACGCAGCTCAATGACACCGACAACAAGGACGCCTGGATGGTCGGCTACGTGCCGACGCTGGTGACGGCCACCTGGATAGGCAGCGACGGCAACGAGGCGATCCGGACCAACGAGGGCCGTCTGGTCTACGGCTCGGGGTTGCCCTCGGACATCTGGAAGACCTACATGGACGCCGTCCTGGCCGGCCAACCGGAACTGGCGCGGCCCGACAGCGCCCTGATCCAGGGTGACGGCGGCGGCAACGCCGCACCGCCACCGACCGGCGGCGGTGGCGGCGGTGGGACGCAGACCGTGCCCCCGGCCTCGACGGGATCGACACCGACCACGTCGACGCCACCGACGACCTCGGCTCCGACGACGTCGGCGCCGCCGACCACGCCGCCGCCGACCACGCCGCCGACCACCACGGTGCCGCCCACCACCGAACCCACCCGGACCCGGCCCACCCGGCCCACGACGACCGAGCCGCCGCCTCCGCCGAGCACGCAGCCACCGCCGAGCACCCAGCCACCGCCCAGCACGTCCAGCCCGCCCGCGGGGTTCGGTGGCTGACCCCTCGACCGGGGACCGCCCGGTCGAGCTGCTGGCCGCGTCGGACCCCGTGCACGCGGCGGCGCCCGGTCCCCGCTCGCCCCGGGTCTTCCCGACGTGGGACGACCCGGTGGCGATGCGGGCCAGCACGATGATCGGCGGCCCGATCGGCCGGCACGCGTTCACCGGCCGCAACTGGTTCTGGACGCCGCTGCGGGTACTACTGCTGATGACGCTGGCCACTCTCGCGCTGGCCTGGATCAAACAGGCCCCGTGCTCGGACGGGAACTGGACCGGCTTCAAGCAGTACACCCACTTCTGCTACTCCGACAGCATCCCGCTCTGGGGCATCCACGGTCTGGACAAGGGCCTGGTGCCCTACGCCAGCGCGCCGGTGGAGTACCCGGTGCTCACCGGCGGGTTCATGTACCTCGCGGCGGTGCTCGCCCGCCGCTACGACGCGGTCGCGGCCGGCTCGGGGCTGCTGCCCGACCTGCCCGCCGTGCAGAGCTACTACCTGGTCACCGTGCTGCTGCTCAGCGTCTGTGCCCTCGTCCTCACCTGGAGTACCGCGCTGCTGTCGCGGCGGCGGATCTGGGATGCGGCGATGGTCGCGCTGTCGCCGCTGCTGCTCGTGCAGGCCTTCACGAACTGGGATCTGTTCGCGGTGGCGCTCGGCGGGGCGGGGCTGGTGGCGTGGTCCCGACGGCATCCGGTGCTGGCCGGTGTGCTGCTCGGCCTGGGCGCGGCGGCCAAGCTGTACCCGCTGTTCTTCCTCGGCCCGCTGCTCGTGCTGTGCCTGCGGGCCGGCCGGCTGCGGGAGTGGACGGTGGCCGCATCGGCCACCGTCGCCGCGTGGGCCGCGATCAACCTGCCGGTCGCCCTGCTGTACGGCGACAACTGGTCGCTGTTCTTCCGGCTGAACACCACCCGGCTGGCCGACCCGGACACGGTGTGGAACATCGCCGTGCAGTTGGGCGCGGGATTCCTGAACTCCACCGGGGTCCCCCCGGGAAGCCCGGCACCGGCCGACCCGGCGAACGCCCCGGCGCCGGTGCTGCTCAACGCCCTCACGCTGCTGTGTTTCGTCGCGGTCTGCGCCGGCGTTGCGATGCTCGCGTTGCGGGCGCAGCGCCGCCCGCGGTTGATGCAACTGCTGTTCCTCGTGGTGGCCGGCTTCCTGCTCACGAACAAGGTGTGGAGCCCGCAGTACTCGCTGTGGCTGCTCCCGCTGGCCGTGCTCGCCCTGCCCCGCTGGAAGCCGATCCTGATCTGGCAGCTCACCGAGGCCGTGCTGTGGATCCCGCGGCTGCTGTGGTATCTCGGCACGGACCACAACGGGATCAAGATCCAGTACTTCCTGTTCGCGGTCACGATCCGCGACATCGCGGTGATAGCCCTGATGGCCCTCGTCGTGCGGGACGCGCTGCGGCCCGCAGCGGACGTCGTACGGCGGGACGGGGTGGACGACCCCGCCGGGGGGATACTTGACGGGTCCCCCGACGTCGTGGTGTGGCGGCACCGGGAACGGGTCCAGCCGGCCTGAAGCCGGACGGGGGGGTGTCCATGCGGGCGGCGGTCGCGGGACTCGTGGCGCTCCTCCTGGCCCTGACCGGGTGTAGTGCCCCGGAGCGGGTGGCCGCGCTGCCACCGGCCTGTCCGGGGAGCTCGGCCCGCGGCGTACGCCTACACCACCGCGAACGACTCGACCGTCGACATCGTCGGGGTGGGCCCGGCCGGTGTCGCCGCCCTGACCGACGACGGCAGGTGGCGTGGAGAGGAGCAGCCGGTCAGAGGTTGGCGCGCAGGTAGGCCACATCCACGGCGATCCCGTCGCCCGGCGTCTCGCAGATCACCGGTGCACCGGCCTCGCGCAGCACGGTCAGCAGCAGCTCGGGGTCGATCCGGCCCTTGTCCAGGTTGGCGTGCCGGTCCCGGCCGGAGTCGAACTCGTCGCGGCTGTTGTTGCAGTGCACCAGGTCGATCCGCCCAGTGATCGCATTGACGCGGTCGACCAGCCCGATCAGGTCCTCGCCCCCGGCATGCGCGTGGCAGGTGTCCAGGCAGAAGCCGACGCCGTACTCCCCGATCGCGTCCCAGAGCCGGGCCAGCATGTCGAAGCGCCGCGCCATCGCGTGGTCGCCGCCGGCGGTGTTCTCCAACAGGATCGGCACGGCGTACCCGCCGTCGTCGGCCTGCCGTTGGACGGTCTTGCGCCAGTTGTCGATCCCGGCGTCCATCTCCTCCGCGCCGCCGACGTGGCCACCGTGCACGATGACTCCCCGCGCCCCCACCTCCGCGGCGGCCGTGGCGTGCTGCACGAGCAGCTTGCGGGACGGGATGCGGATCCGGTTGTTCGTGGTTGCCACGTTCACCAGGTACGGGGCATGGATGAACACGCCCACGTCGGAATCGCGGATCGCCGCGGCGTCCGCGCGCGGCTTGGGCGCCTTGTAGCCCTGCGGGTCGGTGAGGAAGAACTGCACGACCTGCGCGCCGACCTCAGCGGCGTGCGCGAGCGGGTCGCCGTCGCGCAGGTGCGCGCCGATCTCCGATGCTCCAGCCATGCCGGGCAGCGTAGTGCGACCCACCGACAGCCTCCGGACGGTCCGCGGTGCGGTCGGATGCCGGCCCGGCTCGCCGACACCACGGGGCCCACGGGCGACGGGCGACAACCCGCGGGCGGGCCGATCCCGGCCGAGCCGGCCCGTTGACGTCGCGGGCGTACGGTGCGGCGATGACCCCGCCGACCTGTGGCGTCGCCGTCGTCACCGGCGCGGGCAGCGGGGTCGGTGCGGCCGTCTCGCTGGCCCTGGCCGGAGCGGGCTGGAGCGTGCTGCTGGCCGGCCGGCGGGAGCAGCCGCTGGCCGCGGTCGCGCGCCGCGGCGCGGACCTGCGCGGTCGGCTGGACTCGGTGCCCACCGACGTCACCGACGAGTCCGCCGTCGCCGCGCTGTTCGCGCACGCGGTGGACGCCCACGGCCGGGTCGACCTGCTGGTGAACAACGCCGGCCGGTTCGGCCCGAGCGGCACGCCGGACGAGGTCGACCCGGCGGACTGGCAGGCCACCATCGCGGTCAACCTGACCGGCGCCTTCCTGTGCGCCCGCGCGGCGTTCCGGGTGATGAGGTCCCAGGATCCCTGCGGCGGCCGGATCATCAACAACGGCTCGATCTCCGCCCAGGTCCCGCGGCCCGGCTCGATCGCCTATACCGCGAGCAAGCACGCGGTCACCGGGCTGACCAGGTCACTGGCGCTGGACGGGCGGGCGTTCGGGATCGCCGCCGGTCAGATCGACATCGGCAACGCCGCGACCGAGATGACGGCGCAGATCTCCACCGCCGTACCCCAGGCCGACGGCAGCCTGCGGCCGGAGCCGGTCATGGACGTACAGGCCGTCGCCGACGCGGTGCTGTACATGGCCGGGCTGCCGCTGACGGCCAACGTGGCCCGGCTGACCGTGCACGCCACGACGATGCCGTACGTCGGCCGCGGCTGACCCAGCCTCGAACGCCTGGCAGCGCCCCACCCGCCGGCCCTGTCGTCCATAAGGGGCGTCCGCCGTCCACAGGGCACGCGGTGGTCCGGCGGACCCGCGCGGCGCTGGTAACCTTGCCGACGTTTGCTTCGACGCGAACGTCCCTCTTGTCGCGGAAAGCCCGCGGCCGTTGAGTCCGTAGGAGGTGGGTACTTCGTGCGTCGCTATGAACTGATGGTGATCCTCGATCCCGATCTGGAAGAGCGCACCATCGCGCCCTCGCTGGATCAGTTCCTGACCGTGGTCACCAAGGACGGCGGATCGGTGGAGAAGGTCGACATCTGGGGCCGCCGCCGGCTCTCCTTCGAGATCAACAAGCGGGTCGAG
>JBBPYA010000348.1:0-6766 GCA_038200385.1 Mycobacteriales bacterium | reverse complement strand
GTCAGGACGGCCGCGACGAGGGCTTCCAGGTCTCCCAGCGGGCCGACTTCTTCGAGGTCGAGGTGGGTCTGGAGACGACCCTGAAGCGACCCATCATCAACACCCGCGACGAGCCGCACGCCGACGCCGAGAAGTACCGCAGGTTGCACGTCATCATCGGCGACGCCAACCTGTCCGAGCTCTCGACCTACCTCAAGGCCGGGACGACGGCGCTGGTGCTGGCGATGATCGAGGACGACGCGATCGACGTCGACCTCACCGTCGAGGAGCCGGTCCACACCCTGCGCGCGGTGTCCCACGACCCGACCCTGAAGACCCTGGTCAGGTTGCGCGACGGGCGACGGATCACCGCGATCCAGCTGCAGCTGGAGTACCTGCGGCTGGCCCGGGCCTACGTCGAGCGGCGCTACGGCGCGGACCGCGACGAGCAGACCGCCGACGTGCTCGACCGCTGGGAATCGGTCCTGGAGCGGCTCGAGCGCGATCCGATGCTGCTGGCCGGGGAGTTGGACTGGCCGGCCAAGCTCCGGCTGCTGGACAGCTACCGAGCCCGTGACCACCTCAGCTGGGGCAGCCCGCGACTTGCCCTGGTGGACCTGCAGTACGCCGACGTCCGACCCGACCGCGGGCTGTACCACCGGCTGGTCGCCCGCGGGTCCATGCAGACGCTGATCCCGCCCGCCGAGGTGGACGCCGCGATGCTCACACCACCGAACGACACCCGGGCGTTCTTCCGGGGCGAGTGCCTGCGGCGGTACCCGGGGCACGTCGCAGCCGCGTCCTGGGACTCGGTCATCTTCGATGTCGGCCGGGACAGCCTGGTCCGGATCCCCACCCTCGAGCCGCTGCGGGGCACCCGCGAGCACGTGCTCGGCCTGCTCGACCGCTCGGCCACCGCGGCGGAACTCGTGGACACCCTCACCGGCGGCTGAACCGCCGTCCGGGGGGCACCGCGGGTACTGTCGGCCCGACGAGGCAGCGCAGACGGGAGCACCGACCATGAGCACGAGGGACTCCGGCGGGCAGCAGCGCGCCAACCGGCGCGACACCGAGGCCCCCGAGGTCGAGGAGACCGCGCAGACCGACACCGCCGAGCGGCACGAGAAGCTCAGCGAGGACGTCGACGCCATGCTGGACGAGATCGACTCCGTGCTGGAGGAGAACGCCGAGGAGTTCGTCCGCGGCTACGTCCAGAAGGGCGGGCAGTAACCGGCAGCACGTCGCTGGCGGGGACCGTGCGGTCCTACGCCGGTGACGTCCGCGCCCGCGCGGGCAAGCAGGTTTTCCGCCGGGTCGCGGGGCCCGACGGGCCGGACCGGCACGAGCGGATCTTCGAGTCCGCCGGTCCGCGCTGGTTCGCCGAGGACCGGCCGATCCGGCGGGTCCACGGTGACGCCTCGATGTTCGTCGGCGGCCTGCGGGCGCTACTCCTGCAGTCCCTACATCCACTGGCGATGGCCGGCGTGGCTGGGCACTCGGACTACCGGCACGACCCGTGGGGCCGGCTGCAGCGCACCAGCTTCTTCCTGGCCGTCACCACCTTCGGGCCCGACGCGGAAGCCCGCCGGGCGGTGGCCAGGGTGCGGGGCGTCCACCGCACGGTGCACGGGACGGCGGCCGACGGGCGACCGTACGCCGCCTCCGACCCGCACCTGCTGCGGTGGGTGCACGTCGCGGAGGTCGACAGCTTCCTGGCCGCCCACCGCCGGTACGGCAGCGGGCCGCCGCTGACGGCAGCAGAGCGGGACGGCTACGTCGCCGACACCGCGGTGATCGCGGGCAAGCTCGGCGTCCTCGACCCGCCGACCTGCGAGGCCGGACTCGTCGAGTCCCTCGCCGCGTTCCGCCCCGAGTTGACCGGCACCGAGCAGGCGCGGCAGGCCGCGCGGTACCTGCTGGCACGGGCACCCCTGCCGTGGCCGGCGTGGCCGGCGTACGCCGTGCTCGGCGGTGCCGCCGTCGGGCTGCTGCCGGGCTGGGCCAGGCGCCCGCTGGGCCTACCGCACCTGCCGCTGCTGGAATCGACCGTCGGCCGCGTCGGGGGCCGCGCGGTGACCGCGGCCATCCGCTGGGCGACCAGCGCGCCGCCGACCTGACGGCGCGGCCACGGCGGGATCGGGGCGCAGGTTAGGGTCGGACGGTGACTGACCGCGCCGCGTCCATGACGAGTCAGGAAGCGGCGTTCCGCGCGTCGGGGTCGTCGTTCACCGACTTCCTCGCCGACGCCGCCCCGCAGCTGCTGCCGGGCCGGCGGGCGCTGCCGCCCACCGCCGCCCACGACCTCGCGCCCATCGCGACGACGATCGTCGCAGGCACGTTCCCGGGGGGCGTGGTGCTCGGCGGCGACCGCCGGGCCACCGCCGGCAACTACATCGCCCAGCGCGACATCCAGAAGGTGTACGCCTCCGACGCGTTCTCCGCGGTCGGGATCGCCGGCACCGCAGGGATCGCCATCGAGATGGTCCGGCTGTTCACCGTCGAACTCGAGCACTACGAGAAGATCGAGGGCGCCATGCTCTCGCTGGACGGCAAGGCGAACCGGCTCGCCACGATGATCCGGGGCAACCTCGGCGCGGCGATGCAGGGCCTGGCCGTCGTCCCGATCTTCGTCGGCGTCGACCCGGAGACCAACGACGAGCGGCGACCGGGACGGATCTTCAGCTACGACGTGACCGGCGGGGTCTACGAGGAGTTCGGGTTCCACTCGATCGGCTCCGGCTCGATGTTCGCCAAGAGCGCGATGAAGAAGCTGTGGCATCCCGGCGGCGACCGGGACGCCACCGTGCGCGCCGTGGTGGAGTCGCTGTATGACGCCGCCGACGACGACTCCGCGACCGGCGGCCCGGACCTGGTCCGGCGGCTGTTCCCGATCCTGTTCTCGGTCAGCGCGGCCGGGGCCGAGCGGATCCCCGAGACCCAGGTCGTCGCGGTCGCCGAGGCGATCGTCGCCGAGCGGTCCGCCGCGCCGCGCCAGGACTGACCACACCCCGCCAGAGGAGACCAGCCACCCGTGACGATGCCGTTCTACGCCTCGGTCGAGCAGATCATGCGCGACCGGTCCGAACTGGCGCGCAAGGGCATCGCGCGCGGTCGCAGCGTCGCCGTACTCAGCTACGCCGACGGCGTGCTGTTCATCGCCGAGAACTCCTCGACGGCGCTGCGCAAGGTCAGCGAGATCTACGACCGGATCGGGTTTGCCGCGGTCGGGCGCTACAGCGAGTTCGACAACCTGCGCACGGCCGGGATCCGGCTGGCCGACATGCGCGGCTACTCCTACGACCGGCGCGACGTCACCGGCTGGCAACTGGCCAACTCCATCGCGCACGCCCTGAACTCGATCTTCACCGAACAGCAGAAGCCCTACGAGGTCGAGCTGTGCGTCGCCGAGGTCGGCGCCACGGCGGCCCAGGACCAGCTGTACCGGGTCATCTACGACGGCTCGATCTTCGACGAGCCCGGCTTTGTCGTGATGGGCGGACAGGCCGAGGCGATGACCACGTCCCTGCGTGGGACCTACCAGCCGGGGCTGCCGCTGGCTGATGCCCTGGCGCTCGGTGTGCGCGCGCTGGCCTCGGTCGGAGGTGCCAACGGCGCGCCCCGGACGCTGCCTGCCGAACAGCTCGAGGTCGCCGTGCTCGACCGGAGCCGGCCGCAGCGCGCGTTCCGGCGGATCACCGGGTCCGGCCTCTCCGACCTGCTGCCCGCTCCGGCGCCGGCCGCTCCGGAGCCGAGCGCCACGGAGCCGGCCGCCGAGCCCGCGGCCGCCGACGCCGCCGACGCCGGGGACGTCGGCCGGGGCGACACCCTCGTACCACCGGGCTCGACGCCCGACCCGCACCCCGGGGAGCCGCCGTCCATGCCGCACCCGGAGGTCCCGGCGGGGGACGAGACGGCCGAGGTCGCCGCACGGGACGCCGACGGGGAGCCCGGCAAGGGCGAGTCCGGCCCCCCGCCCGAGGGCAACGCCTAGGCTCGCGGCATGGACCGGCGCATCTTCGGGATCGAGACGGAGTACGGCGTCACCTGTACCTTTCGCGGCCAGCGCCGGCTCTCCCCCGACGAGGTGGCCCGCTACCTGTTCCGCCGGGTAGTCAGCTGGGGTCGCTCGTCCAACGTCTTCCTGCGCAACGGCGCGCGGCTCTACCTCGACGTCGGCTCGCACCCGGAGTACGCCACGCCCGAGTGCGACGACGTCACCGACTTGGTGGCGCACGACAAGGCGGGGGAGCGGATCCTCGAGGGGCTGCTCGTCGACGCCGAGCAACGGCTGCACGACGAGGGCGTGACCGGTGACATCTACCTGTTCACGAACAACACCGACTCCGCCGGCAACTCCTACGGCTGCCACGAGAACTACCTGGTCAGCCGGCACGGGGAGTTCAGCCGGCTGGCCGACATCCTGATCCCGTTCCTGGTCAGCCGGCAGATCATCAGCGGCGCCGGCAAGGTGCTGCAGACCCCGCGCGGGGCGATCTTCTGCGTCAGCCAGCGCGCCGAGCACATCTGGGAGGGCGTGAGTTCGGCGACCACCCGGTCCCGGCCGATCATCAACACCCGCGACGAGCCGCACGCCGACGCCGAGCGCTACCGCCGGCTGCACGTGATCGTCGGCGACTCGAACATGAACGAGGTCACGACCCTGCTCAAGGTCACCACGGCCGACATCGTGCTGCAGATGATCGAGGCGGGGATCCCGCTGCGGGACATGACCCTGGAGAACCCGATCCGGGCGATTCGGGAGATCTCGCACGACATGACCGGCCGGAAGCGGGTCAAGCTGGCCAGCGGCCGGGAACTGTCCGCGCTGGAGATCCAGTCGGAGTACCACGCCCGCTGCCACGACTTCGTCGAGCGCGAGGGACTCGGGGCGACGTACCGCCGGATGATGGAGCTGTGGGGCCGCACCCTCAAGGCCGTCGACTCCGGTGACCTGACCCTGATCGACCGGGAGATCGACTGGGCCACGAAGTACCAGCTGATCGAGCGCTACCGCGGCAAGCACGACCTGTCGTTGTCCAGCGCCCGGGTGGCCCAGCTGGATCTGGCCTACCACGACGTGCACCGCGACCGCGGGCTGTACTACCTGCTCGAGCGCAAGGGCATGGTCGAGCGGGTGGTGCGCGACCTGGACGTGTTCGCGGCCAAGAACCTGCCGCCGCGCACCACCCGGGCCCGGCTGCGCGGGGAGTTCATCCGCCGCGCCCAGGAGCGCCGCCGCGACTTCACCGTGGACTGGGTGCACCTCAAGCTGAACGACCAGGCGCAGCGCACCGTGCTGTGCAAGGACCCGTTCCGCTCCGTCGACGAACGGGTCGACAAGCTGATCGCCTCGATGTAGCTCACGGGTCGGGCAAGCGGCCGGTCGGGCCCGGCAGCCGTTCGGCCTGCTCGAGGTACAGCCGGCGTTCGCTGGCGTTGCCGGTCTGCTCGGCCGCTGCCGCGAACTCCTGCCGGGCCTCACCGACCCGGCCGAGCCGGGCCAGGAAGGTGGCTCGCACCGCCGGGAGCTGTGGGTAGCCGGCCAGTGCGGGCTCGTCCCGTAGCGGGTCGGTCAGGGCGAGGCCGGCGGCGGGACCGTCGGCGTAGCCCACGGCGACCGCCCGGTTGAGGGACACGACGGGGGAGGGGGTCAGGTAGCTCAGGACCGTGTACAGCGCCGCCACCCGCGGCCAGTCGGTGTCCGCGACGGTCCGGGCCCGCGCATGACAGGCCGCGATTGCCGCCTGCACGGTGTACGGGCCGCCGCCGAGATCCTCGGCGGTGCGCAGCGACGACAGACCGCGGCGGATCAGCAGCCGATCCCACCGCCGCCGGTCCTGGTCCGCCAGCAGGACCGCCTCTCCGGCACGGCCGGTCCGGGCCGGGATCCGGGAGGCCTGCAGGTCCAGCAGCGCCCCGAGCCCGTGGACCTCGGGCTGGCGGGGTTGGAGGTGGGCCAGCAGCCTGGCCAGCCGCAACGCGTCATGGCACAGTGCCGGCCGCGTCCAGGTGTCACCGGCCGACGCCGAGTAGCCCTCGTTGAAGATGAGATAGATGACCGCGAGGACGGCGCCGAGTCGCTCGCCGAGTTGCTCGACCGGGGGGACCTCGAAACGCGCCTGCCGGTCGGCCAGCGTCCGTTTCGCCCGCGAGATGCGCTGTCCGATGGTCGTGTCCGACACGAGCAGGGCACGCGCGATCTCAGCGGTCCGCAGGCCTCCCAGGGTGCGCAACGTCAGTGCGACCTGGGACTCGATGGTCAGTGCCGGGTGGCAGGCGGTGAAGATCAGCCGGAGCAGGTCGTCCGGGATCGCGGTGTCGAGTTCGTCGTCGACGGTGCGCATCGGGTCCTCCTCCTCCAGCCCGACGGCGGTCTGCCGGTGCGCCAACTCGGCGAGCTTGCGGGTCAGGTTGCGCTGCCGCCGGTAGCGGTCGACGGCGAGGTGCTTGGCGGTGGCCATCAGCCACGACGCCGGGTGGTCCGGGATTCCGTCGGCGGGCCACTGCGTCAGGGCGCGTTCCAGCGCGTCCTGCGCCAGGTCCTCCGCAGCCCCGAAGTCACCGGTGACGCGGGTCAGCGCCGCCACGAGGCGGCCGGACTCGATGCGCCAGACCGCCTCGACCGCGGCGTGTGACGTGCGCACTCAGGCCGGCGGGCCCGCGTCGCCGGGAGCCGGGAAGTCCTCGGGACCGAACACCTTGAGCACGTCGGCTTCCCCTTCCCATCCCGGCCACAGGTCGCGGTGCAGCTTGAGGAACCTCGTCGTCCATTCCACGGCGTCCTCCC
>JBBPYA010000347.1:0-11662 GCA_038200385.1 Mycobacteriales bacterium | reverse complement strand
TGGCCTGCGGGATCATCGTCTTGCGGCCGCGCCCGGCCCGCACCGCACCCAGCTTGGCCACTCCGTCTACCGCGAAGCGGTCCCGCCAGGAACGCACCGTGCTCACCGTCACCCCGACCTGCTCGGCGATCCTGGAGTTCGCCACCCCCTGCCCGGCCAGCACCAGCACCTTGGCCCGCTGCGCCTGGCGGATCGGCGCGGTCTGGGAGACCGCCAGCTTGGCCAACATGTCGCGCTGAGCATCGGTCATCGAAAGCGCCGGCGCCGGACTCCTCATGCTGCACAGCCTACCGCCTAATCAGCTAGCTATTTAGGCGACACACCACTAGGTGGTAGGGCGGGTGCGTCGTTCGGCGAGGGCGCTGAGGCGAGCCAGCGATTCGGTGTTGCGGCGGCTCAGTAACGCCTCGGTGGCCGGGCTGTGGAGCCACCGGCCGGGTCCGGCGATTGGGGTTTCGTGCATCGTGACCCGGGTTCCGTCATGTTCGGCGGCGAGTTCGATGACGACTCGGGCTTGTCCGATGGGTCGCCCTCGGGCGGTCAGCACAAGAAGCCGATCGGATTCGACCTCGTCGACGACGGTCTCATCCCGCCCCACGAGGGGCCAGACGCCCGCGGCGTGGTGAATCCGGCTACCGACGGCAGGCCAATTCTCGTCAACGGCTCGCACGTGGGAGGTGCCTACCACCCAGTTGCTGTAGTACCAGCCGTTGCTGAGCGTGGCGAACACCTGCGGGGGGCTGGCCGCGATGTAGCAGTCGACAGTGCTCACGACTGGTCAGCCTGCCGATTCGTTCTCGGCGTTTTCCGCGGCTTGCGCCCTGCCGGTCGGGTGATCGGTCGCGCGCGGATCCACACCAGGCATCGGTTCCGTTCCGGAGCTGGACGGTTGCTCCTCCGTTGCGATCTTTTTGCCGCTGGTGTGCTGCGTGTCGGCCGGTTCAGCCATGGTGGACCTTTCTCGGGTGGCAGGGTAGTGGCTGCTTCGTTGGTCAGTTCCGACCTACCGGCGTATCGCCAGGTGGGTTTTACGTCCGAAGGTCGAGGTATCAGTGGGCCGCGCTGGTTGTGGGTTGCTGGGCTCCATTGCGTAGCGGCGCCCCGAGGGTGTCCAAATGGCGGACCGCGGCGGTGTAGGAGCCGAGAAGTGAGGTCTCGCAGTAAGGGATGCCCAGTTCAGCGCAGTAGGGACGGACGAGGCGCTGGGCGTTGCGCAGTGCGGCTCGGGGCATGCTCGGGAACAGGTGGTGCTCGATCTGATAGTTCAAGCCACCGAGTAGCAGGTCGGTGAATGCTCCCCCGCGAACGTTGCGTGAGGTCAGCACCTGCCGGCGCAGATAATCGATGTCCTCGTCCGCGGCGATGATCGGCATGCCTTTGTGGTTGGGGGCGAAGGAGCAACCCATGTACAAGCCCCACACACCCTGGTGGATCGCGACGAACGCCAACGCTTTCACCGGGGACATCACCAGCGCCAACCCAGCCAGGTAGGCGGTGAGGTGCAGGGTGAGCAGCAGCGCCTCCGCGGCGCGGGTACCCCCGCGGGTGCTGCGCTCGGCCGCGGCTCGCAGCGACAGCACGCTGGCAACGTGCAGGTTCATGCCCTCAAGCGTCAGCAGCGGGAAGAACAGCCAGGCTTGTCGGCGGGCGATGATTCGGCCGAGACGGCCGGTTCGGACAGCTACCTGCCCGGTGGTGAAGGCCAGTACCCCGGCACCGATATCGGGGTCGTGGTCCTCCTTGTTGGGATTAGCGTGGTGCCGGTTGTGCTTGCCGACCCACCAGCCGTAGCTCAACCCGATCAGCAGGTTTGCGAGGACCTGGCCGAGGAGGTCGTTGGCGCGACGGCTGGTGAACATCTGCTGATGCCCGCAGTCATGACCCAAGAACCCGATCTGGGTGAACGCGACCCCGAGCAGGACGGCGACGACGGTCTGGAACCAGGAGTCTCCCACCCACACCACGGCCGCACAGATGCCGGCATAGAAAGCAAGGGTAAGCCCGATCCGAATGGCGTTGGAGCCAGGGCGACGGTCGAGCAGACCGGCGGCGCGGACCTGGCGAGCCAGGCCGGCATAGTCACTGCCCTTCCGAGCGCGTGGCTCGGCAACGGTCACAGCACTCATTCGATGAGCCTCCAGGCACACGAGTTGGTTGGGGCGCGCCGGCAAGTTTGTCGGCGCGCCCCAGGGCTCGAAGAGTGTGCGTCAGCGCCCGGAGCCCCCTCGGCCACTGTCATCGTCGGAGTCGCGGGTGTGGTTGTGGTGCACCCGGTCGTGCTCGGGGTCATTCTCCGGCTCCTTGGCCAGCAGGCCCGAGCCGATCAGACCGACGTAGACGCCGATCTCGCACGCGAAGCCGGCCTGCCCGAATGCTCCAGGAACATCGAAGAGCCAGGACAGGGCGTAGAGCGTCACCGCGAGGCCGGCTGCCATCGAGGCCAAGGACAGTCCGCGGTGCTGGCGTCGGTAGGCGCGGCTGCCGGCGTACATCAGCGCGACGGCGAAGCCGATCCCCAGGTAGGCGGAGAACGGCACCAGCATCCCGCGCTGACCGGTCCTCGTCCAGCCTCGTCCTGCGCGCCCGAGCCCGCGCCTCCTGCTCGACCTTCGCTATCCGACCCACCCCACCGGCACCTCCCATGTCCAGCCGAAGCTCCGCACCGCACGTTCGTCGTTACGCATCGTCGCACGCCGCCATGTCGACGCCCCACACGCCGCACAAAGTCTTATCGCGGCACCCTTGGCCCCTACTCGGTGCGAGCGTGCTACGGCCTGCTGAGGGGACCGCTGCGGCGGGCCGCCCGCGACCGGGTCATCACCGACCCGTGGACCGACGAGGAGTGGGTACGCCGCGCGGTGGCCGTGCGCGACGGCCTGCGGCGGGCGACACGGCCGGGGATGTGGACGCGGCATTGCGCAGCCTCGATGACGCCGATCTGGCCACCGCCACCGGCGTCATGGCGCAGGCGGAGCAACGGCGAACGCCGATCGTGTTGGACGCGCTGACCGCGCTCGCGGCCGTCGTCGTACTCGCCCACTTCGGCGACCTCGACCCGCATGGCTGCCCGATCGCGACCGCCGATCGGCGCCCGGTGGCCACCCTGGCGGCGCGGATGCTGGGCCTGCCCCCGGCGCTGGAACCGGCCGGCCCAGCGGGGACGGCGTGCCGCGCTGCTCCTCCTGCCGCTGCTGCGGGCGGCCAGACTCCTCGCCGCCGTACCTCCGCCCGACGGGGTCGGCTGACTGGCGCCGGGCCGGACCCGGAGCCGACCGCGGCTCCGACCGTCCGGGCCCGCGGCCCAGCCTGTCGGCCGGCACCGTCGACCGGGGACTCAGCGCAGGCTGTCGTCCACCAGCTCGGCCAGGTGCCGGGGTGAGCCGTGGCCGGCCTGCCGGACCTGGGTGCGGCAGCTGAAGCCGTCGGCCAGCACCGGGACCCCCGGACCCGCCGCGCGGATGGCAGGAAGCAGCGCGTGCTCGGCCACGGCCATCGACACCTCGTAGTGGCCGGCCTCGAAGCCGAAGTTGCCGGCCAGGCCACAGCAGCCCTCGATCGTCGTCGGGTTCGCACCCATCGCCGCGAGCACGGCATCGTCGGCTGCGGTGCCGAGATCTGCGTACTGATGGCAGTGCGGCTGGACCAGGACCGCACCCGCACCCCCGCCTCCCGCGATCGCCCCCAGCTCGTCGGCGTGCCCGGCCAGCACCTCGGCGAACGTGCGCACCGACGCCGACAGTCCTCCCGCGGCCGGATCGGCGGGCAGCAGCTGCGCCACCTCTGTGCGCAGCATCGCCGCGCAGCTGGGCTCCAGGACGAGCACCGGTACGCCGGCGTCCAGCCAGGGGCGTAGTGCGGTGACACTGCGGCGAAGCACCCGGCGGGCCGCCCCCACCTGGCCGGTGGTCAGCCAGGTCAGCCCGCAGCAGACCGCGCGGCCAGGGGCCTCGACGGTGTATCCGAGCCGCTCCAGCACCCGGACGGCCGCCTGCCCCACCTGCGGATCGAAGTACGTGGTGAACGTGTCCGGCCACAGCAGGATCCGACGCTCCGGCGCGCGGGACGGCGCGGGGCGCCGGGCCAGCCACTGCCGCAGGTTCTCCTGCGCCAGAGCGGGGATGCCCCGCTCGGGCGCGATGCCGCCGGCCCGTTTGAGCGCCGCCGCCGGCCACCGACGGGCGGCCACCGCGTTGACCAATCGCGGCGCCCGCCCGGCCAGCCGCAGCCACCGCGGCAGCGCGCCCATCGAGTAGTGCGAGGCCGGGCGCAACCGCCGCCGGTAGTGCTGGGCGAGGAACTCCGACTTGTACGTCGCCATGTCCACGCCGACCGGGCAGTCGCGTTTACAGCCCTTGCAGGACAGGCACAGGTCCAGCGCGTCGCGGACCTCGGTCGAGCGCCAGCCACCGCCGACCAGCTGCCCCGACGCCATCTCGAACAGCAGCCGGGCCCGCCCCCGAGTCGAGTGCTGCTCGTCGTGGGTGACCCGGTAGCTGGGGCACATCACGCCGCCGGCCGCGGTGACGCACTTGGCCACCCCGACGCAGCGGCGGGTCGCCGACGGGAAGTCACCGCCGTCGTGGACGAGGGCCAGCTGCGTACGCGACGCCAGCGTCGGCGTACCGAGGAAGACCCGCAGATCGTCGTCGATCCGTCGCGGCCGGACGACCGCGCCGGGGTTCATCTGCCGGTCCGGGTCCCAGATGTCCTTGAACCGCGCGAACGCGGCGATCACCCCGGGCGAGTACATCCGCGCCAGCAGCTCCGAGCGGGCCTGCCCGTCGCCGTGCTCCCCCGACAGCGAGCCGCCGTGCGCGGCCGCGAGATCTGCGGCCTGCTCCATGAACGAGCGGAACACCCGTACGCCGTCACGGGTCAGCAGGTCGAAGTCCAACCGGGTGTGGATGCAGCCGTCGGCGAAGTGCCCGTACATCGCCCCGACCACCCCGTGCGCGGACTGCAGCGCGTGCAGCTCAAGCAGGTATTCGGCGAGCCGTTCCGGCGGTACGGCGGCGTCTTCCCAGCCCGGGTAGGCCTCTGTCCCCCGGGCGGTGCGGGTCGCGATGCCGGCGCCGTCCTCGCGCACCCGCCACAGCGCCCGCTGCTCGGCCGGCACGGTGAGCACGACCGGAGTGCCGCCGAGACCGCGGGCAGTGCGGGCGAAGCCCTCGGCGGCGGCCTGCGCCTCGGCCGCGGACCGCCCGCCGGCCGAGACGTAGAGCCAGGCCCGACCCGTCGGCAGCATCCGGCTGGCCGTCTCGCCGGGTCGGGCGGCGCGCAGCGCGTCGACGAGCGCGCCGTCGATACCTTCGACGGTCAGCGGCCGAACGTCGCGGAACGCGACCGCGGCCTCGGCGGCGGCGTACACGTCGGGGAAGCCGACGACGGTCAACGCCCGGTAGGCCGGCGCGGGGACGAGGCGCACGGTGGCCCCGAGGACGGTGACGCAGCCGCCCTCGGTACCGACGAGCGCCCGCGCCACGTTGCCCCCGTGCTCGGGCAGCAGCGCGTCCAGGGCGTAGCCGGACACCCGCCGGGGCAGCCGGGGCAGCCCGGTCCGCAGCAGCGGCGCGGTCTCCTCGCGCAGCCGCGCAAGACCCGAGTAGATGGCCCCCACCGGGCCGGGTTGCCCGGCCCGCTGCCGCCATTGCTCGTCGGTGGTGGCGCCGACGGTCAGCCTGGCCCCGCCGTAGGTCAGCACGTCGAGGTCTAGGACGCTGTCGTCGGTCTTGCCCCAGGCCACCGAGTGCGATCCGCAGGAGTTGTTGCCGACCATCCCCCCGAGCGTGCAACGGTCGTGGGTCGCCGGGTCGGGACCGAACCGCAGCCCGTACGGCGCGGCCGCCTCCTGCAGCCGGTCGAGTACGACGCCGGGCTGCACCCGGGCCGTACCCGCCTCGGGGTCGACGTCGAGCACCCGGTACATCGAGCGGGTGAAGTCCAGGACGACCGCGGTGTTCACGGCCGAGCCGGCCACGCTGGTGCCCGCGCCGCGTGGGAGTACGGGGGCGGCGTGCGCTCGGCAGACCGTCAGCGCGGCCTCGACGTCGTCGGCGTCCGCCGGCTCGACGACGGCGATCGGGACGTGCCGGTAGTTCGAGGCGTCGGCGGCGTAGACGGCCCGGGTCGCGGTGTCGGCGCGGACCCGGCCCCGGACGGCCGCGGCCAGATCGGCGGCCAGCGCCCGCGTATCGGTCACCTGCCCGAGGCTAGGTGCTCGGGATGTCCCGCGCTCCGGGCCCACCGTCATGGGAGTGGCCGGGCCCGCCGGAGTGGCCGTGCCCGCCGGAGTGGCCCTGCCCGATCGAACGGCCGGGACCCGGCGCGTCGCCGGCCGCGGCCGGACCGGGCATCGGGTCCCCGGCCCGCAGTGGGGCGCCGTGGTAGCGGCCCTCGTGCGCCAGCACCGGTCGGGTGTCGCCGGCCAGCTCCGGGTGCTTGGCCTCCAGCCGCTCCCGCGCGGCCCACTCGCGGCGGAGTGCGGTCAGGTGCTCCCGGTTGCCGCCGCGGGTGCCGCGCCAGGTCTGCGGCATGTACTCCCGGGACCGCCCAGCCGAGGCCCGCCCGCCCAGCGCCGGGGCGGCGGGCACCCTCGCACTGGGACCGCCGCAGTCCGGGCAGCCGGGGTCCGGGGCGGTCAGCGACTGGATTACCTCGAAGCGCCGGCCGCATCCGCAGCGGTAGTCGTAGATCGGCACCGGCTACCAGTTCTCGACCGACTTGGTGAGGATGTCGGCGATGTCGTCCTCGGTCACCGGCCGCGGGCAGGTCGCGAGCAACCGCTGCTGCTTCATCGTCCCGGGCACGAGGTCGGGGACGTCACTCTCGTCGTACCCCACTCCCCCGATGCCGTTCGGGATCCCGATGTCGCGCATCAGGTGCACCAGCACCGAGGGCAGCTGCTCGGCCGGGTCGTTGTGGGTGTCCTGCTCCGGACCCAGGAGGCCGGCCGCCCGCAGGTGACGCTCCGGCGCGCTCTGGAAGCTGAAGCGGAAGGCCTCCGGGGCGGTGAGTGACACCGACTGCCCGTGCGGCACCATGGGCTCGTCCTGGGGGTAGCCGGCCGGGCGGTAGTCCTTGACCATGCCGGCGATGGGATAGGCGTTGGCGTGCGGGATGTGCACGCCGGAGTTGCCGAAGCCCATCCCGGCGAACGTCGCGGCCATCATCATGTTCGACCGGGCCTCGAGGTCCTCGGCGCCGTGGTGGACCGCCCGCCGGAACGAGCTCGCCAGCAGGCTCATCGCCCGCTCGCACCACAGGTCCGACACCGGGTTCGAGCCGCAGTAGGTGACCCGCTCCTCGGGTGTCTTGCGGTCGAAGGTGGTGTACCAGCGGGCGGTATAGGACTCCAGCGCGTGGCAGACGATGTCCATCCCGGTGGCCGCGGTGACCTCCGGTGCCAGCTGCATGGTCAACAGCGGGTCCACCAGCGCCAGCGTCGGGCGCAGCCGCCAGTGGCTGATGCCCGTCTTCACCTTCATCGACAGTACGTCGAGGATGCACATCGCCGTACTCTCCGAGCCGGTCCCGGCGGTGGTCGGGACGGCGATGAACGGCTTGAGCGGTCCCGGCGGCGCCTGCGCCCTGCCGACCGGCTTGTTGATGTAGTCCATCAGCTCGCCGGGGTGGGTGGTCAGCAGGTTGACCGCCTTGGCGGTGTCGATCGCCGAGCCGCCGCCGACGGCCACGAAGCCGTCCCACGGGCCCTGTTCGCGGGCGTAGCCGATCGCCTTGTCCATGCTGTCGTCGGTGGGCTCGATGTGCACGCCGTCGAACAGTTCGGCGGTGATCCCGTACCGCGTCAACGAGTCCATGATCCGGTGCGGGATCTCGGTGGCGGCCAGACCGGGGTCGGTGAGCACCAGCACCCGGGAGGCCCCGAGCTGGGTCATCTCGAAGCCGATCTCGTCGCTGGCTCCCGCGCCGAACTTCAGCGGCGGGGCGCCCCAGGTGAAGATCGTCTCCTCGGTGAGTACGGCCTCCTCGTCCATCGCGCGGCTCCGTTCTTCAGGTGTAGCTGCCGTCGGGGGCGACCCGGAGCTGGTGGATCTGCTCCGCGTCGTGGCCGAAAACCATGGTGGCGTTGGTCCGCTCGGCGATGCCACGCAGCTTCTCCACCGAGGCGTAGAAGTCCTCGAGGTTCGCCACGATCGACGCCGGGACGACCGGCGGGCCGTAGCTGGCGCCCATGTAGACGGCATCGGAGGTGAAGATCATCGTGCCGCTGTCGGGCAGGTCGACCTGCATCGACATGCAGCCCGCGGTGTGCCCGGGCGTAGCCAGCAGCGTCACGCCGGGCAGGAACTCCGCATCCCCGGAGACCGTCTCGAACTCCAGGTCCTCGTAGTCGGCCTTGAGGTGCGCGCCGGTGAACGGCCCGTCGAACCCGAACGCGAAGTTCTTCTCGATGTCGCTGCACACCAGCTTCGCCGACGTGCCCTTGAACAGCCCGACGTTCCCGGCGTGGTCGAAGTGCAGGTGCGACAGCACGACGTAGTCGATGTCGCCCGGGGCGACGCCGACCTGCTTCAGCCGGGAATCGAGGTACTCGTCGTCGCTGACCTTGTCGTACGGGAAGAAGTCCTGCAGGCCGGTGGGTCCCCAGCGCTCCTCCCAGTCGCGGGGGCAGCTGGTGTCCCACAGGAGCCGCCCCTCGGGTGTCTCGACCAGGACGCAGTGGGTCGGTACGTCGACCCACTCGGCCGGCTTGTCCTTGTCCTGCCGGCTGCGCATGGCTCGGCCCGGCTGGAGCAGCAGCCAGGTCAGGTCGGCCGTCATGGAGCCGCACGGGAGGATCTTCACCGTCGTACCGGAGGCCATCGCCACTCCCAAAGGTCAGGGACCGGGCCCCCGCGACCCGCTCTCGAGCAACTGCGATCTGCTCCGGACCTTGGGCCGTCGCCGGGAGGCTGTCAAGTCGAGCGCCCTGGCGCGTCCGGGTCCAGGATGGATGCGGAGTGACAGGAGGTCCGACGTGAGCGGATACGACGACCGACCCTGGCTGGCCCGGTACGCCGCGGGGCAGCCGCACGACATCGAACCGGAGTTCGACAGCGCGCTGGCGATGTTCGCCGCGGCCGTCGACGCGGCGCCGGACAGCGTGCTGATCCGGTACTTCGACGGGCAGCTGACCGTGCGCGAGGTGGACGAGCTGTCCGACGCCTTCGCCTCGGCGCTGCTCGATCTGGGCGTGAGCGCCGGCGATCGGGTGGCGCTCTACCTGCAGAACGTGCCGCAGTGGGTGATCGGACTGATCGCGGCGTGGAAGGCGGGCGCGGTCGCGGTGTCGATCAATCCCATGAACAAGCAGCGGGAGCTGGAGCTGCTGCTGACCGACTCCGGCACGACGGTGCTGGTGTGCCACGAGACGCTGTTCCGGGACGTGGCGGCCGACGTGGTGGGCGGGACCGCCGTGCGCACCGTGGTGACGACGTCGGAGCTGGAGTACCAGACCCGCGACGACGAGCGCGTCCTGGGCGGGATCGAGCGGCTGACCCTGGACGGCACGATGGACATGGCCGGGCTGATCGAGCGCTTCCGCGGGCAGGCCCCGCCGGCAGTGTCGCTGTCCCTCGACGACGTGGCGGTCCTGACGTACACGTCGGGGACAACCGGCCCGCCCAAGGGCGCCATGAACACCCACCGCAACGTCGTGTTCAACGCCCAGACCTACCGGGACTGGGTGGGGCTCGGCCGGGACGACGTGATCCTCGGCGTGGCGCCGCTGTTCCACATCACCGGCCTGATCGGGCACGTGGCCCTGGCCCTGCTGCTCCCGGCTCCGCTGGTGCTGTTCTACCGGTTCGAGCCGTCGCTGGGCATCGACATGATCCGGGAGAGCGGCGCGACGTTCACCGTCGGAGCGATCACGGTGTTCATCGCGCTGATGAACGCGCCGAACGCCGAGCGGGAGGCGCTGGCCACCCTGCGGACGATCTACTCCGGCGGCGCCCCGATCCCGCCCAGCACGGTCAAGGCCTTCCAGACCCAGTTCGGTGCCTACATCCACAACATCTACGGGTTGACCGAGACGACCTCGCCGTCGCACGGCGTCCCGCTGCACGCCGACGCACCCGTCGACGCCGCCTCGGGTGCGCTGTCGGTCGGCGTACCGGTTTACAGCACGGTCGTGCGAATCGTCGGCGACGACGGTGCCGACCTGCCCCCGGGCGAGGTGGGTGAGATCGTGACCAGCGGGCCGCAGGTCGTCGCCGGCTACTGGAACAAGCCGGCGGAGACCGACACGGCGATCCCCGGCGGGGCGCTCCACACCGGCGACGTCGGCTACATGGACGAGCAGGGCTGGTTCTACATCGTCGACCGTAAGAAGGACCAGATCAACGCCGGCGGGTACAAGGTCTGGCCGCGGGAGGTGGAGGACGTGCTGTACGAGCACCCGGCGGTGCGGGAGGCCGCCGTCGTCGGGGTGCCGGACGAGTACCGCGGGGAGACGGTCAAGGCGTTCGTCAGCCTGCGCTCCGACGCGCAGGTGCGGCCCGAGGAGCTGATCGCGTTCTGCAAGGAGCGGATGGCGGCGTACAAGGACCCGCGGCAGGTGGAGGTGCTGCCCGAGCTGCCCAAGACGGTGACCGGAAAGCTCCTGCGGCGGGAGTTGCGCGCCCGCGAGCAGGTCTGACCACGCACTACCCCTGTCGCCGGGCGGCGCAGGGCGGGAGACCGATCGGCATGACCGACAGGGACTCCATGAGCCCCCTCGGGGACTGGCCGAGCCTCCGGGGGCGGACTGGACGGCCACCCGGGACACGCCGCACAAGTGGGCGCAGATCGTCGGCAAGATCCGGCTGGCGCACGGCCCCGCTGGTGAACCACTGGTGACAGGTGCCGCTGTACGTCAGCGCCCGCGGGCTGACCACGTCGGCAATCCCGTCGGCCTACCAGTCGCACCGTCGTCGGGGACAGCGGCTTGCCGCCTTTCCCGCCGCCGGCTAGCAGTTCGCCGTACAGCGCCGTCAGCGTCGAACCCGTCAACGCGGACAGCCGGATGTGTCCGATCCGTGACTGGTTAGAGCGCCAGGATGCTCCGGTAGCTGGTCCAAGCCGACACGACGAGGCTCACCCTCATGCCGGTCAGCCACTCCGCCAGGTAGTCGCCGAGGGTGCTCCGGCCGCCGACAACCAGGTCGCCGTGAGCCGCCTGCGTCAGAACCTCGGACAGAGCGGCTTCTGCCGCGTTTCGGGTCGCGAAGCCGCCCTTGCTGATCTGGCGCCGCTTGTGACCAGGTCGCCGCCACGTCGACGATGTGGGACCAGGATCCGTGCGCCTTGCCGCAGGCCATCCGTCGACCGTCATTCCTGCGCACCGAGCAGGGGCAACGCTGCACCGCCGAACCTTCACGTCATCTACGTTCCGTGAGCATCCGTGAGCATCCGTGAGCAGACGCCCTCAGGCTAGGTCGGTAGCGCGCGGGTTCGTGAGCATCTGGTGAGCAGTCGGCTGTTTAGCAACGGTCATCCAACAACCTATGCCCCGCCGACCTGCGGTTCTCTGTCGGGACGACAGTGTTCTGGTTCAGGACATCGGAATGGGGTGTCTCGCGACATCGGCATAGCGTGTCGCAGGTCATCGGCATGGCAGCTGCTCTGCAGGCTGCGGGATGTCGAAGCGTCGCCTTGTCATCACTGCCGTCCTGGCCGGCCA
>JBBPYA010000346.1:0-2768 GCA_038200385.1 Mycobacteriales bacterium | reverse complement strand
TCACACCGTCGAGGTGTTCGGCACCTGTCCGTCCTGCGCCAACTGATCCCGCGGATCAGGCCAGCGCGGTACGGAGCTCCGCGCGGGCATGGGAGGCCGCGGACAGCAGCAGCAACAGCAACGTGCCCAGAGCATCGTCGTCCAGGCCGGCGGCGGGAAACGCGTAGCGCAGGGTGACGTCGGCGCGCTCGCCGTCGTCGAGCAGACCGATCCCGCCGAACTGCACGCTGGAGCCCGCACGAGCCACCGCGGCGTCCAGCGTGGGCGTGCGGTCGAGGTCCCACAGCAGCACGCAGGTCACCGAGAGCACGACAACCCCCTTGGCGAGCTGGGTGGACTGCACGGCGCACGGCATCTCGGCGTGCACGAAGGCCAGGGCACCACTGGGGTCGACGTGCACCTCGACGTAACGCTCCAGGGCCGCGTGTGCGGCAGCGAGCAACTCCTCGGCAGTCACTGCTGCACGCCCTGCGGCTCTTCGGCCACCCCGCCGAAGCGGCGATCGCGGGAGGCGTACTCCACACAGGCCGCCCACAGGTCGCGGCGGTCGAAGTCCGGGAACAGCGTGTGCTGGAACACCAGCTCGGCGTAGGCCGACTGCCACAGGAGGAAGTTCGAGGTGCGCAGCTCGCCGGAGGGGCGCAGAAACAGGTCGACGTCGGGCATGTCCGGCTCGTCGAGGTACCGCGCGAAGGTCCGCTCGTTGACCCGCCCCGGGTCGATCCGGCCGGCTGCCACGTCCCGGGCCAGCGCGGCCGCCGCGTCGACGATCTCGGCCCGGCCGCCGTAGTTCACGCACATCGTCAGGGTCAGGACGCCATTGTCCCGGGTCAGCTCCTCGGCGATCTCCAACTCCCGGATCACGCTGCGCCACAGCCGCGGCCGGCGCCCGGCCCACCGCACCCGGACCCCGAGCTCGTGCATCTCGTCGCGGCGGCGGCGGATCACGTCCCGGTTGAAGCCCATCAGGAACCGGACCTCCTCCGGCGAGCGGCGCCAGTTCTCGGTGGAGAACGCGTACGCCGACAGCCAGCCGATCCCCAGCTCGATCGCGCCCTCGACACAGTCGAACAGCGAGTGCTCACCGGCCTCGTGGCCGGCGGTGCGGGGCAGCCCGCGGGCCCGCGCCCACCGCCCGTTGCCGTCCATGACGAGCGCGACGTGACGGGGCACGAGGTCGGCCGGGATGTCGGGCGGGCGGGCCCCGGACGGGTGCGGCGACGGCCGTCTTGTCACCGGGTCACCGCCGCTCGACGAGGGGCAGCGAGCGCAGCCCGCGTTCGAGGTGCCACTGCAGGTGCGCCGCGACCAGCCCGCTGGCCTCCCGCCGGGTGCCAGGGGCGGTGGACTCCGCGGCGACCCAGTCCCCTGACAACAGCGCCTGGGCCAGCGCGACGGCGGCCGGTGCGGGGTGGCTAGCCCCCGGCGGCTTGCAGTCCGGGCAGACGGTGCCGCCGGCCGGCACCGAGAAGGCGCGGTGCGGGCCCGGTCGCCCGCAGTGCGCGCATTCCTGCAATGCCGGCGCCCAGCCGGACGCGGCCATCGCGCGGATCAGGAACGCGTCGAGGACCAGCCCGGGCGGATGGGTGGCCTCGACCAGCGACCGCAACGCGCCGATGAGCAGCAGGAACAATCGCAGCGAGGGCTCCCGCTCCTCGCCAGTCAGCCGTTCGGCGGTCTCCAGCACCGCCGTACCCGCCGTGTAGCGCGGGTAGTCCCCGACCAGCTGCGCGCCGTAGGACCGGATGCTCTCGGCCTGGTTGACGATGTCCAGGGACCGGCCGGCGTACAGCTGCAGATCGACGTGGCTGAACGGCTCCAGCCGCGCCCCGAACCGGGACTTCGTACGCCGCACACCCTTGGCCACCGCCCGCACCCGGCCGGTGCGGCGGGTCAGCAGGGTGACGATCCGGTCGGCCTCGCCGAGCTTCTGGACCCGGAGGACGACCCCCTCGTCGCGGTACAGGGTCACCGGCTCATCGTCGCACCGGGCACCGCGGACGGGCCGCAGGCGGTCGCCGACCGCGGTGCCCGGCGGGGCCCGTGCGCCCGCTCGGCGGCGCGACGATGCGGGCGAAACCGACCCACTCCCCGCGGGCGGCATGGTAGGCACGGCCCATGCGTGTCACCGCCGTCGATCCGCGCCGGGCCACCGAGCGGGAGGCGGCCGCGATGCATCGGGTCCGGGCGGCCTCGCTGCGCCACGACACGCCGTGGGCCCCCGTCGCCAGCCTGGCCGAGTTCCGCGCAGAGCTGGCCGCCCCGATGCCCGACACCCGGATGGCGTACTGGCTCAGCCGCGACGGCGACTCCGCCGTGGGGCTGATTTCCCTGGCGATGCCGGGTGGACCCGGCGCGGACACCGCCCACATCCACATCGATGTGGTGCCGCGCAAGCGGCGGCTCGGTGCCGGGCGGCAGCTGCTGAGCGAGGCGGTACGGCTGAGCTACTCCGTCGGTCGGACGACAGTGCTCACCCGGGTGCCCGACAGCGGCCCGGGCGGCGGGTTCGCCGCGGCGATGGGCTACCGACCGGCGTACCGGGAGACCCTGTGCTGCCTGGCCCTGGCCGGGGTGGACCTCATCCGCCCGGCGCCGGTGCCGGCGGCGTACGAGCTGGTCCGGGTGCCCGGGGCAGCCGATGCCGAGCTGGCCGCCGGCATCTCGCAGGTGCGCACCGACGGGCACGGGCCATGCTGGATCCAGGCGGTCGACCGGGTCCGCGCCGAGCGCGGCGTGGACTCGGTCCGGGTACTCGTCCGCCACCG
>JBBPYA010000345.1:0-11801 GCA_038200385.1 Mycobacteriales bacterium | reverse complement strand
TGACCAGCAGGTCGAACAGTTCGGGGGCGCTGTAGGCCCAGAGCACGTCGGCGGCTTCGGCCGCAGAGACCCCCGGCCGCAGGTGCCCGTCCGCGGCTGCCGCAGTGGACGACGTGGTGGGGCAAGGATGACAACGACGATGCGGGTCAGCTCGCGCCTACCGCCGGTGTGGCCGATGCGACACGTGGCAAATCCGGGCATGTGCGGCCTGCTGCGCTCGCCGCTCTGGCGGCTCGTCCCCTCGGCCGTACTCCTGGAGGTCCGCGGTCGGCGGACTGGCGCGGCGTACCGGGTGCCCGGGCTCACCGACGCGTCTCGGTCTGACGATCCCGGCGAGGTATGAGCCTTCCGACGCCGAGTTCGCCGCGGTCCGGTCGATGATCCGCCTGGACTGCTGAGTTCAACCGCCCGCCTACCCGGTCGCCCGCAGCTGGGAGTAGCCCGGCGCCATCGCCTCCATCTGCTCCATCACCAGCTCACTGAGGACCGAGAGTTCAATCCAGCCCGTCCAGGGTGGCCGCGGTAACCACGCCGTACGCCACGTGCGGCACGACGTCGCTGACCCAGGCGTTCAGGTCCCACTTCCGTGGGTCGGTGATCCCGAGGGCGGCCATCGGGCCGTTCGCGCCGACCAGGACCACCGCAGTCGCGACCAGCGTGCTGACGCCGACCGGTGGCCGCCAGCCCAGCCCGCGGGCGATTCCGAGGACGGCGCCGACGCCGACGCCGGTGACGATCCCGGACAGCGGGCCGAGCCCCTGCAACCGGGCCTTGCGGTCCTCCTCGTTGCCGGGGATGGTGACGCCGGCCTTGTCGGCGAGCGCGTCGACGGTGTCCTCGGGCGTGCTGCTGGCCGGTCTGGCCCGCACCGTCATGTCCAGGTAGGTCACCGCGTTCAGTGCCGTCGTGCCGGCGGCGCCGGCGGCCAGCCCGCCGAACACCGAGCGCAGCCCGCCCATCAGCGCTGCCCTCCGGTGCGGTCGACGGTCGTGCAGGTGCTGGGTCCTGTCATGGTCGGACTCCTTCCGTTTACGGCATGATCTCGCCCCCGGTCGGGGAGCCTTACCCTATGGACCGGGCGCCCACACCTGCCTGTGACGACGACCTGACCAGTCGTGCCAGGATGGACTCGACCTACATCCGTCCCGCTGGGGCGGAGGCGGACCGTCGTGCCTACCACGGCATCACGGTGCGCGCAGGCTCGGGCACTGTCACGGCGGCGATCCCGCCGGCAGAGGGAGCAGGGAGATGTCCATGTCGCCAGGTGAGACCGGCTCGAGCGCCCGCGCCGGAGCGACGGGTGTGACGCCGGGGGACAGCAGCTTCGCCGAGGCCGGTCCCGAACTCATCCAGCTGCTCACCCCCGAGGGCGAACTCGTCTCCCACCCGGACTACTCGGTCGACCTGAGCCCGGAGCAGCTGCGCGCCCTGTACCGCGACCTGGCGCTGGTCCGCCGGATCGATGTCGAGGCCACCGCGCTGCAGCGCCAGGGCGAACTCGGGATCTGGGCCAGCCTGCTCGGCCAGGAGGGCGCCCAGGTCGGCGCCGGGTGGGCGCTGGAGGAGCAGGACATGGCCTTCCCCACCTACCGCGAGCACGGGGTCGCCTGGACCCGCAACGTCGACCCGCTGGACATCATCAGCTTGTTCCGCGGCTGCGACAACGGCGCCTGGGACCCGATCGCGACGAAGTTCAACCTGTACACGGTCGTCATCGGGGTGCAGTGCCTGCACGCCGTGGGCTACGCGATGGGCATGCAGCGCGACGGCGCCGCGGGCGCGGCGCTGGCCTTTTTCGGTGATGGCGCGACGAGCCAGGGCGACGTCAACGAGTCCTTCGTCTGGGCCAGCGTGTTCTCCGCGCCGGTGGTCTTCTTCTGCCAGAACAACCAGTACGCGATCTCCGAGCCGATCGAGAAGCAGTCCCGGATCCCGCTGTTCCAGCGGGCCCGCGGGTTCGGCTTCCCCGGTGTCCGGGTCGACGGCAACGACGTGCTGGCCGTGCTCGCGGTGACCCGCAAGGCGCTGGAGGCGGCCCGCACCGGGCAGGGCCCGACGTTCATCGAGGCCTATACCTACCGGATGGGCGCCCATACGACCTCCGACGACCCCAGCCGCTACCGGCTGGCCAGCGAGATGGAGGCCTGGAAGCTGAAGGACCCGATCGAGCGGGTGAAGGCCTACCTGGTCCGCTCCGGGCACGCCGACAGCGCCTTCTTCGCCTCGATCGAGGCCGAGGCCGACGAACTCGCGGCCCGGATCCGCAAGGGCACCATCGAGATGCCCGACCCGGAGCCGGCGTCGATGTTCACCCATGTGTACGCCGAGCAGACCGCCTACCTCGAGGACCAGGGCGCGGAGTTCGCCGAGTACCACTCGTCCTTCGCCGGGGCCGACGACGATCTCGCGACCGCCGGTCAGGAGGCCTGAGATGCCCGCACCCACCTCGGTGACCCTCGGCAAGGCCATCAACATGGGGCTGCGCAGGGCGATGGAGGAGGACCCGAAGGTCCTGCTCATGGGCGAGGACATCGGCCGGCTCGGTGGCGTGTTCCGGGTGACCGACGGGCTGCAGAAGGACTTTGGCGAGGACCGCGTCGTCGACACCCCGCTGGCCGAGTCGGGCATCCTCGGGACCGCGGTCGGGCTGGCGATGCGCGGCTACCGACCGGTCTGCGAGATCCAGTTCGACGGGTTCATCTTCCCCGCCTACAACCAGATCGTGACCCAGGTCGCCAAGATCCACGGCCGGTCCCAGGGCAAGCTCCCGATGCGGATCGTGATCCGGGTTCCGTTCGGGGGCGGGATTGGTGCCGTCGAGCACCACAGCGAGAGCCCCGAGGCGTATTTCTCCCACACCGCCGGGCTCAAGGTGGTCTCCTGTTCCAACCCGGTCGACGCCTACTGGATGATCCAGCAGGCGATCCGGGCAGACGACCCGGTGCTCTTCTTCGAGCCCAAGCGGCGCTACTGGGAAAAGGCCGAGCTCGACGTCACGGCCGAGCCGGGGCCGCTGTTCGAGTCGCGGCTGGTCCGCGAGGGCACCGACTGCACCGTGCTGGCGTACGGGCCGATGGTCAAGACGGCGCTGCAGGCCGCCGCGGCGATCGAGTCCGAGGGCCGCTCGCTGGAGGTGATCGACCTGCGCGCCCTGTCCCCGCTCGCCCTGGACCCGGTGTACGACTCGGTACGCCGTACCGGCCGGTGCGTTGTCGTGCACGAGGCCCCGACGAACCTGGGGCTCGGCGCGGAGATCGCCGCCCGGATCACCGAGCGATGCTTCTACTCCCTGGAATCCCCGGTCCTCCGGGTCGGCGGGTACGACACGCCGTACCCACCCAGCAAGCTCGAGGAGGACTACCTCCCCGACCTCGATCGCATCCTTGACGCGGTCGACCGCACCTTCTCGTTCTGATCGGAGTTCGTCCCAGATGGCGCAGATCAAACAGTTCAAGCTGCCTGACGTCGGGGAAGGGCTGACCGAGGGCGAGATCCTGCAGTGGCTGGTCTCGGTCGGCGACACCGTGACCGTCAACCAGCCGATCGTGGAGGTGGAGACGGCCAAGGCTGCGGTCGAGCTGCCCTGCCCCTACGCCGGCGTGGTCACCGAGCTGCACTTCGACGAGGGCACCACCGTCGACGTGGGCGCGGCGATCATCTCGATCGACACCGGGACCCCGCCCGTCGTCGAGACACCGCCCGCCGTCGGGACCCCGCCCACCGCGATCGAGCGGCAGGGTGCCGCGGCCGAGGCACCGGCGCCATCAGCGGAGACCCTCGAGCAGGTCTCGGTGGCCGGGGACGAGGAGGCGGTCGAGCCCGGCCTGATCGGCGGTCCGGCACCGGGCGGACGTACGTCGGTGCTCGTGGGGTACGGCCCGCGCACCGTGGAGGCCAAGCGCCGTCCACGCAAGGCGACCTCGTCGCCGGAGGCGGCCCGGGAGGCCCTGGCGGCCCGGCGCGCGGCTGGCGGCGCGCTGCGGGCGGCCGCCCACGATCCGATCCGGATGAACGCGGTGGGTCTGTCCCCGGACGAGGTGCAGTCCCTGGCCCCCGGTGACTCGGAGTCCACCGAGCCGGACCCGGAGCCGGCTCCGGCGGCACCAACAGCAGGTGCCCAGGCGGCAGGTGCGCAGGCGCTGGCCAAGCCACCGGTCCGCAAGTACGCCAAGACCCAGGGTGTCGAGCTGGCCGCCCTCGCGGGGACCGGCCCGCAGGGCTCGATCACCCGCGCGGACATCGACCTGGCGGCGGAGGCAGCAGCCCGGCCCGGCGAGCCGGTGTCGCAGTCCTCGTCGTCGGGGTCGGTGGCCCACGGCAGCGACCTGTCGATCACGGCGGTGCCGGACTTCGGTGCCGGCCGGGAGCAGCGGATCCCGATCAAGGGGGTCCGCAAGCTGACCGCCGCGGCGATGGTGGGCAGCGCGTTCACCGCGCCGCACGTCACCGAATGGATCACCGTCGACGTCACGCCGATGATGAAGCTGCGCGACCGGGTGGCCGCGAGCCGGGACTTCCGCGGAGTGAAGGTCTCGCCGCTGCTGTTCGTCGCGAAGGCCCTGCTGCTCGCCGTCGGCCGGCACCCCATGATCAACTCGTCCTGGGACGAGGCGGCGCAGGAGATCGTGGTCAAGCAGGACGTCAACCTCGGCATCGCTGCGGCCACCCCGCGTGGGCTGATCGTGCCGAACATCAAGGACGCCGGCCGGCTGTCTCTGCAGGAGCTGGCCTCGGCGATGAGCGAGTTGACCGAGGTGGCCCGCTCGGGGCGGACCGCGCCGGCAGACATGAGCGGCGGCACCATCACGATCACGAACGTCGGCGTGTTCGGCGTCGACACCGGCACCCCGATCCTCAACCCCGGCGAGTCGGCGATCCTGGCCTTCGGTGCGGTGCGGGAACAGCCCTGGGTCCACAAGGGAAAGATCAGGAAACGTCAGCTGACCACGCTGGGGCTGTCCTTCGACCACCGCGTCGTCGACGGCGAGCTGGGCAGCCGGTTCCTCGCCGACCTGGCCGGCGTCCTGGCCGATCCCGGGCTCGCGCTGACGTTCTGACCGGTCGGTCCGACGTTCGCTGCCGGGGGCTTGTGCGCCGCCGGTGGGAGCTGGGATAATTAGGCGCTATCTGGCAAACCGGACGAAGGCCGACACCGGATCGTGTCTGTCGGTGCTCTTGGGGGCGGCATGCACCGTCAACGTTTCGTCGCTTCGAGCACGGTGGGCGCGCTGGCCCTTCTGCTAGCGGCGGCGGCGCCCGCGACGGCGGCGCCGCCGTCGCCGATCAGCAAGCCACCGCTGCAGCAACTGAGCTCGGATCCGTACACGGTCCCGGTGAAGGCGCAGTACGCCACGGAGGTCGAGCCGGATTCGTTCAGCTTCGGCTCGACCGTCGTCACGGCCTTCCAGGTCGGCCGCTACGTCGACGGTGGTGCGGTCAACATAGGTTGGGCGACGACGACCGACGGCGGGCGCTCGTGGACCAACGGCCTCCTGCCCGGCATCACCGTGGCCGCCGGCGGACCCGCGGATCGGGCCTCGGACCCGTCGGTCGCTTACGACGCCGCGCACGACGTGTGGCTGATCTCCGTAATCGCCATTACCTTCGGCAACGAGGCAATCGTGACCAGCCGGTCAACGGACGGCGGCCTGACCTGGCAGGACCCGGTTCCGGTGCTCCAGGGCGCGACCCTGGACAAGGACTGGATCGTCTGCGACAACACCGCCAGCAGTTCCTTCTACGGGCACTGCTACACCGAGTTCGACCGGGCCGGCGGATTCAGCCGCGCCTACATGGCGACGTCGACGGACGGCGCGCTCAGCTGGGCCCCCGCCGTCAAGATCGACTACGGCGGCCAGCCCATCGTCGCGATCGGCGGCCAGCCGATCGTCCAACCGAACGGCACGGTGATCGTCCCCATCGTCGACGCGTTGCAACCGGCGCTGGTGAGCTTCCGCTCCACCGATGGCGGCGCGAGCTGGTCCGTGCCGATCCTGTTGGCCGACCTGCAGGTCAGCGTCACCAACGCCTTGCGCGACCCGCCGTTCCCGTCGGTGGATGTCGACGCGTCCGGACGGGTGTACGTCGTGTGGAGTGACTGTCGCTTCCGGCGCGACTGCCGGTCCAACGACCTGGTGCTGAGCACCTCGGAGGACGGGTTGGCCTGGACCGACCCGGTGCGCATCCCGCTGGATCCGGTCACGACCCGCGCCGACCACTTCCTGCCGGGGCTGGCCGTCCAGCCGGGAACCTCCGGCGGCGGCGCGCACCTGGCGCTGACGTACTACTTCTACACCGATTCCTCGTGCTCGACCCGTACCTGCCGGCTCTCAGTCGCGTTCGTGGACTCCCCCGACGGTGGCCAGTCGTGGACCCGGCTGCGGCTGCTGGCCGGGCCGATGAAGCTGCGCGATCTCGCGTTCGCCGGCGGCTACTTCGTCGGGGACTACATCTCCACGTCCTACGTCGGCGCCGGGGCGTTCGGCTTCTTCGCGGTCGGCAAGCCGCGGTCCGGCCCGATCTACGACGAGGCGATGTACACCACGAAGCGGCCGCTGTTCCCCGGCAGCGGACCGCTCGCGCCGGTCGAATCCGGTCCGGTGTTCGCTAGCAGCTCGGAGCGGCTCGACATTCCCACAGGGTGACCCGCGGGCAAATGCCACGCCTGCCGTAACATGCCGCTTGATGGCGCTGATCCGGTGTGACTTCTTCTCCGAGGCGCTGGAGCTGAGCACCTCGATGACGGTGCTGCTGCCGCAGGCCACCTCGGGGCAGATCGGGATGTCGGGCAGCGCCCGCGGCGGCCCGTACCCGACGCTGTACCTGCTGCACGGGCTCAGCGACGACGACACGATCTGGCTGCGTCGTACGTCGATCGAGCGGTACGTCGCACCACTCGGGCTCGCCGTGGTGATGCCTCAGGTCAACCGCAGCTTCTACGCCGACGAGGTGCACGGCAACCGGTACTGGACGTTCCTGTCCGAGGAGCTGCCCTCGTTGGCGGCCCAGTTCTTCCGGCTGTCCGAGCGTCGCGAGGACACCTTCGTCGCGGGCTTGTCGATGGGGGGTTACGGCGCGCTGAAGTGGGCGCTGCGCCAACCGGAGCGGTTCGCCGCCGCCGCGTCGCTGTCCGGAGCACTCGACGTAGGGGCCCTGGCCGATTCCCGGGACTGGCGGCCGGATCTGGTCGAGAACGTGTTCGGGACCTCCCGGGTCTCCGGCGGTCCCGACGACCTGCATTGGTTGCTGGGACGGGCCGACGTACCGGAGTTGCCCAGGCTGTACGTCGGCTGCGGGACCGCTGACGAGCTCATCGCGGGCAACCGGTCGTTCGTGTGCGCCGCGGTGGCGAAGGGCGTCGACCTCACCAGCGACTTCGGCTCCGGTGGGCACGACTGGGGTTACTGGGACCGCACCATCCAGGACGTGCTGGCCTGGCTGCCGCTGCGCCCCTAGCCGCTCGGGATCAGCCCCACACTTCCCCGGCCACCTTCACGACCAGCCGCAGCTTGGCCTCCTGCTCGGCCTGGCTGAGTGCGTTGCCCTCGACGGTGGAGGAGAAGCCGCACTGCGGGGACAGGCAGAGCTGGTCCAGGTCGACGTACCGGCCGGCCTCGTCGATCCGCCGCTTGATCACGTCCTTGTCCTCCAGCGCCCCGGACTTGGTGGTGACCAGACCCAGGACGACGTACTTGCCGGGTGGGACGAAGCGCAGCGGCTCGAACCCGCCGGACCGCTCGTCGTCCCACTCCATGAAGAACCCGTCCACGTCGAGTTCGTTGAACAGTGCCTCGGCCACGAAGTCGTAGCCGCCCTCGGCGACCCAGGAGGAACGGAAGTTGCCGCGGCACAGGTGCGTGGTGACCCGTAGCCCCTCGGGCCGCCCGGCCAGCGCGACGTTCATCCGCTGGATGTAGTCCAGGTGCTGCCGATCGGCGTCGTCGCCGCGGGCGGCCAGCTCGGCCCGTTGGGCCGGGTCGTTGAGGTAGGCCAGGCTGGTGTCGTCCAGCTGCAGGTAGCGGCAGCCGAGCTCAGCGAGCCGGCGGATCTGCTCGGCGTAGGCCGCGCTGAGGTCCGCCCAGAACTGGTCCATCTCGGCGTAGACGTCGGGATCCACCGCGGCCCGGCCGCCGCGGTAGTGGACCATGCTGGGGGACGGGATGGTCTGCTTCGGCAGCGCCGCGGTCACCATCCCCTGCAGCGCGGTGAAATCGGCGCCGAAGATGGTGTGCTCCAGCTCGATCGGCGCGTCGACCAGCAGCCCCGGCGGGGTGAAGTCGGTCGTGCCCCCGGCGTTGCGGAACGTCACCGAGATGTTCTGCTCCACCTTGCTGATCCCGCCCAGCTGGTAGATGAAATCCATGTGCCAGGAGCTGCGACGAAACTCCCCGTCGGTCGCGCTCTGCAGTCCCACAGATTCCTGCATCGCGACCGCGGCGGTGATGGCCTCGTCCTCGGCGGCCCGCAGCTGATCGGCGGTGAGCCGGCCCGCGGCGAAGGACTCCCGGGCCGCGATCAGCGCGGCCGGCCGGAGCAGGCTCCCGACGTGATCGGCGCGGAACGGCGGGCTCGTTCGACGGGTCATGGTGCCTCCCGGTACGGCGGCGGTGGGACGACCGCAGTCAAGCAGAGCGCCCGCGGTGGCGTTCCGGTGAAGTTGCGAGCGCGACCGGAACGGTGAGCAGCACGGCTCCCGCGCACACCACGAAGCTGCCGGCCAGGCCCAGGCCGGACAGCGCCAACGCGCCCACGGCCACCGCCCCGATCGCGGTACCGAGGTCGAAGGAGGCGTTCCACACCGCGCTTGCGGTGGTGGCCCGGCGTGGCCCGGCGCGGGCAAAGGACAACACGAGGGTGAGGTTCTGGACGGTGCCGTAGCCGGCACCCACGACCGCGCCGCCCCCGACGATCGTCAGGTCGCTGCCCTGCCACAACCCCACGGCGAGCAGCACGAGCCCGCCGATGGTCAGCAGCAGCCCCGAGGGCAGCAGCAGGCCGGTGCCGATGCGGTCCGCCAGTCGACCTGCCTGCCAGCGGGCCACCGCGCCGGTGACCCCGAACGCCAGCAGCGCGACCGAGGCGATCACACCGTCCGGTCGCTCGATCGGCAGGAACGTGATCACGCCGCCTCCGGCCAGCGTGGTGAAGACGAGCACGACCGCCGGAGCCAAGCAGGCCAGCGCGGCGGCGCGATTGGACCTACCGACAGCGGTCTCCTCGGGCAGCGCCTGGACCGGACTGCGGCGCTGCGCCCAGGCCAGTGGCGCGACGAGGACCGGTGCAGCGGCGAGCACCGCGACCCACCCGAACCGGCCGTCCAGCGTCAGGGCCACCCCGGCCGGCAAGGCCAGCAACCCGGGGAGGGCCGAGGACAGCCCGTAGATCCCCACCGCCTCGCCCCGCCGCGCCGGGCCGACCAGCGCGGCGGCGACCGTCGCGCCGAGCACGGTGAGGACCGCGAAGCCGCCCCCACGCACCACCCCGATCACCAGCAGCCACCACAGCTGCGGGCTGATGAGGTACAGCGGGGCCGGTGCACCCAACGCCACGAGGCCGACGGCGAACACCGGCCAGATGCCGAACCGCTCGGTCAGGGCGGGGACGACAGCCTGGATGGCGACCGTGCTGCCCAGCATCACCGTCGTGACCAGTCCCGCCGTACCGGCGCCGATCCCCACCGAGACGGCGTACGCCGGAAGCGCCGCCAGGGTCAGGGTGAAGCTGACGAAGCCCAGCAGGCTGGTCACCCACAGCCGCCGCATCGCCGGCAACCGCCACAGCGAGTCGACGTCCATGCCGTCACTCAAGCAGGCCCGCCCGGGCAACGGCCGGCGGCCGTGCCGGGCCAAGCGGGGTGCCGGGCTCAGGCGGCCGTGGGTTGGGCCTCATTCCGTCGCTGTCGCCGACGCCGGCGGTGGTCGCCGACCAACACCGAGACGGCGTAGTCCAGATCCAGGCGCTCCCCTGACCACAGCGGCATCAGACCCTCTGCGGCGTCCGGGAGGGCACCGTCGTGCGCGGTTAGGGGCAGTGGCTGGTCGGGGAGCACGGCGCCGGCCGGCTCGCCGAACCGCACCATCCCTCCGGGCTCGACCGTGATCGTGAAACCGTCGTGGTGGATGAGCCTGTGGTGCCATCGGCACAGCAGGACCAGGTTGGCCAACGACGTACGGCCACCGCGCGACCAGAATCTGACGTGGTGGGCCTGAACCCGGCTGCGGCGTCGTTCCTGGCAGCCGGGGAACCGGCAACCCCCGTCCCGCGCCCACAGCGCCCGGTTGAGGGCGGCCGGGATGCTGCGGGTGGATCGACCGACATCGAGTACCTCGGTACCGCGGCGCAGCATGACGACCAGGGACGCGTCGCAGCTGATCCGGGCCACCTGCTCGGCACTGAGCGCCGGACCGCCCTCGAGGTAGGCCGCCCCGGCTGCGGTGTCACTGGCCAGCACGTCGGCATCCACGTGCACGACCACCTGATGCCGCGCGGCGGCGGACTGCTTGGCCGGCGCCGGATCGAGATAGCCCCGGGCCACCTCGCCCAGGCACTCGCCGGCTCCGATCGGTCGCCGCGGGGTGTGGGGCCCGGGTCCCCCGGCGGCCCACTCCTTCGCAGCAACGACGTCCTCGGCGCTGGGTGCGGGACGCTGGGACTCCAGCCGGTCGGCGGCTGCGGACAGTGCGGTCTGGAGCAGCGCCCCGTCCTCGGCCGAGAGGCGGCCTGACACCCGCAGGCTGCCGTCCTCGTCCCAGTGCAGCCGCAGCCCGAGGCGGCCCGAATCCGGCGACGGCTCGGGGTCCGTACACCGATCCGCGCGTCGCCAGCCTCGCACGATCCGCTCTACGTGGGCGACGGTGCCGGAGCGCCCGACTTCGAGTAGGTCGGCCTCGTTGTCAGGCCCGGCGATCCGGGTGAGCGCACGGACCACCGAGTAGGACAGCCGGCCCGCGCAGAACGCCGTGGCGAGCAGCGGGAGTCCGGCGAGGGCGTGGGCGACCCGGACATGCTCCCGGGCTGCGTTGGCGCTCAACCCGCACGTCCACGACAGCCAGTGCGCGCAGGACTTGACCCCCTGGCCGGCCCACCCGTCGCGCCGATCGAACTCGGCGACCATCCCCAGCCATCGCCCGGTCGCCGCCGCGAGCCCCGCCGCGCAGGTCCGGATCTCGGCCGCCAGCTCGTCCAGCCCGCGTTCCCCACCACATCGTTCGCTCATACGTTCGATACTGCCCGGCCCCACCGACAGAAAGCGTTTCAGCTGAAACTCTCTCGACCCCCGGTTGAGACTTGCCGGACGCAACCCGCGCTGCCCGGTCGGGCACCACGTTTTGATCAACGGCAGAGCGGATCTGTCGGTCCCGCTCTCTACGCTGAGCCTCCCGCAAGCCAGTGGAGGTCAAATGAACGAGCAGCAGGTCTTCGTCCTCGCCGATCGTGCCTTGAGCGACGTGGTCGGGCAGATCAAGGACGACCAGTGGGAGATGTCGATGCCCGCCGAGTTCCAGATGATGTCCGGGCACGAGTCGGTCAGCCTGCGGGAGGTGATCAACAGCCACGCCTACGACGACGCGTGGGTGCCGGACATGCTTGCCGGCCACACGATGGACGCCGTGGGTGCGGACAAGTTCCGCGGCGACCTGCTGGGGGACAACGCGCGGGCCGCGTTCGCGATCATGGTCGACCAGGCGTGCGCGGCGGTCGAGGCGCTGGACGACCTCGACCGGACGGTGCGCTGCTCGTTCGGGGACTACCCGGCGCGGGAGTACCTCTGGCAGATCACGGGATTCCGCGGACTGCGCGCC
>JBBPYA010000344.1:0-10138 GCA_038200385.1 Mycobacteriales bacterium | reverse complement strand
GTCGCCTTCCTCGGGATCGTAGATGAATCCGCAGGGTTCGCAGATCCACTTCTGGTGTCCGGCTTGGCCTGTGTCTGTCCGCTGACCCTCATATCCCCGCCAGTGTTCCCGGGAGGGGCACCGAGATCACCCCGAGCCACAGGTGAGGCACGAGAAAGCCCTCCCGCTCGTTCTCGTAGGCCATGACGAGGCCCGAGCTCTGGGTGGTCATGCGCTCCATACCGATGAAGAACGTCGATAGCCGCCACACCAGTCAGTCGCGCTGCTCATCGGAGACGGCGGCCCGGTGCTTGTCTTTCGATAAGTCACTGTGTCGCGCACTGACCTGATCTTCTTCGATTGTTCCTCCAGTTGTTGCCTACCGGAGTCTTCCCGCAGCGCGAGTCCCTCATGCATCGTCATGTGCCTCTCTGATGGCTCTTTCAATCTTCGCCCGACGCTACCGGCGTCACGCGCGAGACGGAACCGGGGACGGCCGAGCGGCTCATCTCCTCGTGCCGGCGCCCAAGGCAACCACACCAGGCCCCGTGTCGACGGCACGTGAAAAACTGACCCCTGACCCCTGCGCGGCATGGGCAGGTTCTAGCGAGGCTCCGCCTCGGACCGTTGAGGTAGGTGACTGGCCGGGGTGGGGTGACTGACGGCTGGCTCTGAGCGCACTGTGGTCTACGACGGTCGGCTTGTGGAGGTGCGTGATGGCTAGGCGGTTGGTCACGGTGGATGACATCTTGGCAGGGCATGTGACGTTGGACCTCAAGTGCCTGGACAGGATGTACCTCAACGGGTATCTGCCCACGGTGCAGGTCCCCGGGCAGGTGGTGCAGTTCCTGGCCCGGCGGGGGTTCCCGATCCCCTCACCGGCGGTGTGGAGAAGATGGGCACCCGGTTTCGTGAGGCGGTGCGCACCTTCGCCGACGCCAACGATGTACGAACTGGGTGGCTCGTGATCGGGAGTCCCGCGACGGCGTGGATGCGCCGTTGTCGGAGTCCGAACGCGCTGAGCTGGCTCGGCTGCGGCGGGACAACGCCGAACTGGCGATTGAGCGTGCTGTGCTCAAGCGTTCGGCGGCGCTCTGGGTGAAAGCGGCGATGGGCCGGTGACCGTGACGGCCTTCATCAGCTCCCAGCGCGCCGCGCTGCTCACCGTGGACGCCGACGTCTCCACCAACGTCACCGGTGCAGCCCTGCTGGAGACCCGCTACGAGCTGGGCCGGATGGCCACCGCGCCGGTGGGCCAGGACGAGCCTCGAGGCCGGTCTGTTCACCCAGGCCGTCGCCCTGGCCCGCTTCCACGGCCGGCACCCGTTCTGCCGCAATGCGGGCGCCCGACGGAGTCCGCCGACGCGGGCTGGGTTCGCCGCTGCCGAGAGGGGCACGAGACGTTCCCGCGCACCGACCCCGCGATGATCATGCTGGTGCACGACGGTGACCGGCAGGTGCTCGGCCGGCAGCCGATCTGGCCGCCCGGCCGGTTCTCGATCCTGGCCGGGTTCGTCGAGGCGGGGGAGTCGGCCGAGGCGGCGGTACCCGTGAGGTGTTCGAGGAGGTGGGCCTGGCCGTCACCGACGTCACCTACGCCGGCAGCCAGCCGTGGCCCTTCCCCTGCTCGCTGATGCTGGGCTACACAGCGCGGGGCGTCGGAGCGACCGAGCTGCGCCTGGACGACGACGAGATCGCCGACCCCGGCTGGTTCACCCGCGACGAGCTGCTGGCCACCGGGCGGGAGCGGGCACCGTGCGGGTCGAGCGCCTGCCCCCACCGGTGTCGATCGCCCGGCGCATCAGCGACGACTGGCTGGCCGGGCTGCTGCCCTGAGCCCTCGCCGGACCGGATCGGCCGGCAAACGCACGAAGTGCCTCCCCCGCCGCAGATCCGCCACTCACGAGGAGAGGCGAACCGTGCGCGGGAAAGGCACTGTCGGGTGTTCACGATCCGGGCGTGACCCGGGTCGTGGTGGTCAGACGCTCTTGTGGTCGTCCTCGACGAGGCGGGCGCGCAGCTCATCGACGTTGCCGGTCTTGGGCAGGTTGCGACGGTCGAGCTCGTCCTGCAGCTCGGCCTTTGTCAGGGTCTCGTAGCCCTTGGCGGCCTGCTCCTGCGCCGCCTCGGTGACCAGGTCGAGCTGCTCGCGGGCAACCCGGGTCGCGGTCTCGGTCTGCTCGCGGACCATCTCGCCGACCGACTGGGCCTGCGCCTGGGCCTGCGCCCGGACGGTCTCGCCGACCGAGGCGGTGACGCCGGCCAGCGTCTTGACGGCGTCGCGCTGTACCTCGAGCGTCTTGTTCCAGAAGTCGAACATCTGGTCGATCGCGGCACCGGCGTCCATGCGGGCGAAGGGGTTCACCGGCCGGCCGAAGGCCTTCTGCTGGTTGTCGATGATCGACTCCAGCATGCCGGACCAGCTGTCCTGGGCCTGGCGGACGGTGCTGGTGTACGTGTCCTGAATGGTCATCTGCGCACTCTCCTCGGGTCGACATGAATACCTGCGATTGAGATACTACGTAGTTTGCTAGGGATGTCAAGCACTCGGTGACCGGTCGTGGGGTCTGTCACACCTGGCAGGATTTCCGCACGCCCCGTGCCGCACGCCATGTGCTGCGTCCCGGGGCCAGGCCACGCCTCACGACGAAGCGGTCGGGCGGCGATCAACCGGCAATCCTGAGAGGAACCCCCATGAGCGACACAGCCAGTTCCGACACAGCCCTTTCCGACACCGCCTCTTCCGACACAGGCACGCGCGGCCGGGCCGGGGACAAGCTCGCGGGCCGGGTGGCCCTGGTCACCGGGGGCAGCCGGGGGATCGGCGCCGCGATCTGCCGGAGCCTGGCCAGCCAGGGGGCGTCGGTGGCGGCAGGGTACAGCGGCAACCGCGAACGCGCGGAGTCCTTCCTCACCGACATCCAGGCAGACTTCCCCGGTGCGGGTCGCGCGACGGTCCACCAGGGCAACGTCTCGCACCCCGAGGACTGTCACCGGGTGGTCCAGGAGGTGCTCGAGGCGCACGGTCGACTGGACATCCTGGTCAACAACGCGGGCATCACGATGGACAAGATGGCGATGAAGATGTCGGTGGAGGACTGGAACACCGTGATCGCGGTGAACCTGTCGGGCTCGTTCTACATGGCCCAGCCGGCGCTGCAGCACATGGTCGAACGCGGGACCGGCCGCATCATCTTCGTCTCCTCGGTGATCGGGGAGACCGGCAACATCGGCCAGGCCAACTACGCCGCCTCCAAGGCCGGCCTGCTCGGCCTGACCAAGACCCTGGCGAAGGAGGCAGCGTTCCTGCTCGGTCGGGCCGGCAAGCTCGTCGACGACGGCGTCGGCATCACCGTGAACACCGTGACCCCCGGCTACGTGGCCACCGAGATGCTCGAGAGCGTCCCGGAGAAGGTGCTGGACAAGATCAAGGCGCAGATCCCGCTGGGCCGCCTGTGCCGTCCCCAGGAGATCGCCCGGGTGGTCCACTTCCTGGCCGCGGACGCCTCGGCGTACATCACCGGTCAGGTCTGGGGCGTCAACGGCGGCATGGATATGTAGCCGGGTGCCAATTGCTTGCAATGCCAAGCACCTGGTACGTATGGTGAGCGTCCAGTTCCAGCCACGACCGACGGGACGACGCGTTGACGACCGCAGGTGAGGACGAACCCCGGCGCATGCTGGGTGCCTTCATCCGCGGGCAGCGGCAGTTGGCCAATCTGTCGCTGCGGCAGTTGTCGGTCCTGACCCAGGTGTCCAACCCCTACCTGAGCCAGGTCGAGCGCGGTCTGCACGAGCCGTCGGTGCGCGTCCTCAAGTCGATCGCGGACGCGCTGAACATGTCGGCGGAGACGCTCTTCGAGCAGGCCGGGCTGGTCAACGCCACCGGCAGGCCCGACGACGTGGCCACCGAGTCCGCGATCCGGCACGACCGGCGGCTCACCGAAGCGCAGCGCCGGGCACTGCTGAGCGTGTACCGCAGCTACGTGGAGGAAACCGAGGCAGAGTCATAGCCCCTGGGGAGTGCACCCCGGGGGCTCCCCGACCGCAGAGGAGAGCGACGCCGTGACACCCACCCAAGGTCCCGAGACCGCGGGCCGTTCGGTCCTGGATCGGCTCGGCATTGCCGAGGACCCCCTGGTCGGAGCGGATCCGGTGGCGTTCCTGCGCTCGCTCGCCGCGGCCGGCGCCGGGATGGTCAAGAACCCGATGGGCACCGCCGCGGCCCACGCCCGGCTGGTGGTCGGCATGGCCGCGGCCGTGCGCGCGACGGCCGGGCGAGCGATCGGACGTCCGAGCGAGGGGCCGGCCTCCCCGGTCAAAGGGGACAAACGGTTCGCCGACCCGGCCTACGCCGAGAACCCCCTGTACTTCCTGTTGGAGCAGCAGTACCTGCTGGCCGCCCAGCTCGTCACCGAGCTGCTCGACGCGGCCGGGCTGGAGGCCGCCCAGGACGTCAAGGCGCGGTTCGCGGCGAAGTTCATCGTCGACGCCCTCGCTCCCACCAACGTGCTGCCGGGCAATCCCGCGGCCATGCGCGCGGCCTTCGACACCGGCGGCAAGAGCTTCCTCCGGGGCGCCCGGAACATGCTGGGCGACATCCGGCACAACGGGGGTTGGCCCTCGCAGGTCGACGCATCCGGATTCGAGGTCGGCCTCAACATGGCCGCCACTCCCGGTTCGGTCGTCTACCGGAGCGACCTGATCGAGGTCATCCAGTACGAGCCGCAGGTCGCAAAAGTGCACGCCGTTCCGCTGTTGTTTTGCCCGCCGTGGATCAACAAGTACTACATCATGGATCTGGCCCCCGGTAAGTCACTGATCGAGTGGGCCGTCCAGCACGGGCACACCTGTTTCGCGATCAGCTACCGCAATCCCGATGCCTCCATGCGCGACCTCGGTTTCGAAGACTACCTGCGGCAAGGACCCCTTGACGCCGTCCGGGTCGTCCGGGAGATCACCGGCGCACCGGAGGTCAACGTCCTGTCGGTCTGCCTGGGCGGGACGCTCACCGCCATCGCGCTGGCCCACAACGCCGGGACCGGCGACCGTTCCATCAAGTCGGCCACGTTCCTCAACACCCTCACCGACTTCGCCAGTCCAGGGGCGCTCGGCACCTTCACCGACGAAGCCACGATCGCCGGCCTGGAGAAGCAGATGGCCAAGAAGGGCTATCTCGACTCGGACAAGATGGCCCACACCTTCGACGCGTTGCGGGCCAACGACCTGGTGTTCGGCTACGTCGTGAACAACTGGCTGCTCGGCAAGAAGCCACCGGCCTTCGACCTGCTCGTGTGGAACAAGGACAGCACCCGGATGCCGGCCAAGATGCATTCCGAGTATCTGCGGTCGTGCTACCTCAACAACGAATTCTCCGGTGGGGAGTTCGAGATCGACGGACAGAAGCTCGACCCGCGGAAGGTGGACGTCGAAACCTATGTCCTGTCCGCGGTCGACGACCACATCGTCCCGTGGGTCGCGGGCTACAAGACCACGCAGCTGTTCGGTGGCCACAACCGGTACGTGCTGAGCACGTCCGGGCACATCGCCGGAATCGTCAACCCGCCGGGGCCGAAGGCCAAGCACTGGACCAACGACGCGCTGCCGTCCGATCCGCAGGAGTGGAAGGACGGGGCGACGCTGCACGACAGCACGTGGTGGGACGACTGGACCACCTGGATCGCCGGGCAGGGCGGCCCGAAGGTGCCCGCCCCGCGCCGCCTCGGCAGCAAGGCCCACCCCCCGATCGAGGCCGCGCCGGGCAGCTACGTGCGCACCCGGGCGTGACTCTGCCGGGAGTGCGGGAGCGCAAGGGTGACCTGGTCGACGTCGATGGCCGCCGGATGCGGGTCCGGGTCGAGGGTGAGGGCCCGCCGCTGCTGCTGCTCAACGGGTTGACCCGGCCGCTGGAGAGCTGGGAGACGGTCACCCGGGCGTTGACCGGGCGCACCGTGGTCAGCTTCGACGCCCCCGGGGTCGGGTCCAGCCCGACCCCACGTCTGCCCCTGTCGATGTCCGCGCTCGCGCGCCTCTCGGTCTCGGTGCTCGACGCGGTCGGCCTGGACGACGCAGACGTGGTGGGCTTCTCCCACGGTGGCGCGGTGGCTCAGCAGCTCGCCGTCGACGCCCCGGAGCGGGTCCGTCGGCTGGTCCTGGTGTCCACCTCCTGCGGCATCGGCGCGACCCCGGCCGACCAGGGCGCTCTCCGCGGGCTGCTACCCCGCCCGGCCGCCCACCCGTGGCCCTGGCCCGACTCGGTGGGGACGCTGTGGCGGATCCTGGCCATCTCCTGCTGGTCGAGCATCCCGTTCCTCGGCGCCATCCGGGTGCCCACCCTCGTCGTCTGCGGGGCGCGCGACCGGATGGTCCCGGCGACGAACAGCGCGCTGCTGGCCCGGCGCATCCCGGGCGCCCGGTTGGTCGTGCTCCCGGCGGGACACGACCTGCAACGCGCCGGCCAGGCCGGGTCGCTGGTCGAGATCGTGGAGCCGTTCCTGGCCGGCGGGGTCCTGCGGGAGCCGCGGCTCGTCAGCGCCTGACCGGCGGCACGCACCACCGACGTTGAACGTAGGTATCAGGCCGCGGCACCCGCCGCGGCTCATCCAGGACAGAGAGGCTTCTCCAACATGCCCGAGATGCGGTTTGACGGACGGGTGGCCATCATCACCGGCGCCGGCGGCGGACTGGGCCGATCGCATGCCCTGGAGCTGGCCCGCCGCGGCGGGGCCGTCCTGGTCAACGACCTCGGCGGCTCGGTCGACGGCAACGGTGGCTCGTCGGCGGCGCAGCGGGTCGTAGAGGAGATCACCGCGCTCGGCGGCGAGGCGGTGGCGAACTACGACAGCGTGGCCACCCCGGAGGGAGGCGCGGCCATCGTGCAGGCCGCCCTGGACGCCTTCGGCCAGGTTGACATCCTGGTCAACAACGCCGGCATCCTGCGGGACAAGGCGTTCCACAAGATGGACGCGACCATGATCGACGCCGTCCTCGACGTGCACCTCAAGGGCGCCCTGTATGTCGGCCAGCCGGCCTTCCGCCTGATGCGCGAGAGGGGCTACGGCCGGATCATCAGCACCACGTCGGCCTCGGGTCTGTTCGGCAACTTCGGGCAGGCCAACTACGGCGCGGCCAAGGCTGGCCTGGCCGGGCTCACGCGGGTGCTGGCCCTGGAAGGCGGCGGGCACGGCATCAAGGTCAACGCGATCGCCCCGATCGCCGCGACCCGGATGACCGAGGACCTGCTCGGCGAGCTGTCCGCCCGCGTCTCACCGGAGTCGGTGAGCCCGCTGGTGGCCTACCTGGCCCATCAGGACTGCGCCGTCAACGGCAACATCTACTCCGTGGCCGGGGGCCGGGTGGCCAGGATCTTCCTGGCCGAGACGCAGGGGGTCGTGCTCCCCGACATCACCGCCGAGGCCGTCCGCGACCACCTCACCGAGATCGACGTGCTCGCCGAGCACGGGTACCACCACCCGGCGTCGTTGGACGAGGAGACCACCCTCATCGCGAAGGCGCTGGCCGAAGCCTCCTGAACCGGAGGGCTCCCGATCAATGGAGGGTCCGCTCACCCGAAGGCGAGCTGCACGTCGTCCGGCGAGCGCGCGGAGCGGGGCGCGGGGGCCGCGGGTCCGGCCCTGCGGATCCGCTGGGGTGCCGGCCCGGACACGGCCACCACGGCCGGGTCGATCCGCATCACGCCGTACCCGGCCACCGCCCCGGCCCCGAAACCGGGGGCGAAGATCCGCATGGGTGCGGCGATGACGCCGTCGCGCACGGCGTCGTGGATGGCCAGCGGGATGCTCGCGGAGGAGACGTTCCCCACCTGGGCGATGTTGAAGTAGAGGCGGTCCAAGGACAGGCCGGCCTTGAGGGCCAGCTGACTCACCATGGTCTTGTTCGCCTGGTGCGGCACGACCAGATCGATGCTGTCCAGCAGCGAGCCGGCCCGGCCGTCCGGGTCGGGCAGCGCGGTCAGCTCGCCGATCATCTGGGTCAGGTAACGCCCGGCCAGCGACTTCACCTCGGGGCCGTAGACGGTGATGTTGTTGTCGAAGTCGGGGTTGGGCCAGATGATCGAGTTGACCTCCGAGACCGGGCCGCTGGCGTAGGTCTGCAGGTACTCGATGTCGGGCGGCCCACCGGCCGGGGCCACCCCGACGACGATGGCCGCGGCCCCGTCACCGAAGATCATCCGGGACGGCCGGACGTTGCCGATCTTGTCGGAGAACTTCTCCACGCACACCACCAGGACCGGGCGCTGCACCTCCTGCAGGAGCCGGGTGGCATCGGCCAGGCCGTAGGGCATCCCGGCGCAGGCGGCCACGATGTCGTAGGAGGCGTGGGTCTGCTGGATCCCCAATTGCCCGGAGATCCAGGTGGCCACCGACGGGATCATCCGGGTACTCGTGCAGGTGCAGACCAGCACGGCTCCGATGTCCTTCGGGCCGCGGCCCGCGTGCGCCATGGCGCGCTGGGCGGCCAACAGCGCGATCTCCTCGAGGCTGCGCGAGGTGTAGAGCCGCTGCACGATACCGGTCTTGTCGAGGATGTCGGCGGCCGTCATCGGCGACCAGTTGTAGGCGGCGTTGCGGATCAGGTCCTCGTTGGTGCAGACCTGCTCGCCGTGCACCACGGCCAACGCTTCGATCCGCGGAAGGACCGGAAAGTGCGCGCGCACGTTCACCGCCGGATAGGGCCGCACCGGCTGGGTCGCCTCCAGTGCCGGGGCGACCGGGGGCGGTACGGCGACGCCGGTGGCCAGCCGGCGCAGGAACAGCCGCACCTCCTGGTCGCGAGGGTGCAGGACGACCACGTAGTCGTCGTCGGCCAGCCGGCCGACCTCCACCAGTTCGGCCGCGGCCCGGTCCCACGGGTACTGGTTGTGCAGCACCATCGCCCAGCGGTGCAGCGCCTCGAGCTCGGGAGCCTCCTCGGCGCAGTCGATGATGTCGTCGTAACCGAAGGTCGGGAAGTCAGCGTCGTGCCCGTTCAGCCGAAAGGTGAGGTTACGGGGATCGGAGAGGATCTCGGCCACCGTGGGCTTGATCGCCGACAGCTCGCTGGCGTGGTGCCGGCGGTGTCCGAACACGTCGAAGAGGATCGCGAAGATCCGGTCCTCCGCGGCGGCGTCCCAGCTGGCGGGCAGGGCGGCGTAGGCGTCGTGGACCGCGGCGATCTTGTGCTCGCCGTCCTCCCAGGGGGTGAGGACGGGCAGGAAGACGTCATTGCGCCGACGTGGCACGTCGCCCCAGCGGGTCGGCCGCTTCTCGTACATCGTGAGGGCGAAGCGCCCGGTCCAGAACAAGTTGAGGGCGAGATCGCGCATCAGCTCGTACCGGCTGCCGTACCCACCGGCCTCGATCTTCCGCAGGATGTCGGTTCCGGTCGGGCTCTTGGTCTCGAAGTCGCGCCGGATGACACTGTCGAGCTGGTCGAGGCTGTCTATGGCCGAGAGGTCGAGCTCGGGAAGCACGTTGGAGGGCAGGACGATCCGGTCGTTGCCGTTGAGCACGAACGGCTGCATGGCAGATCCCCTTCATCGACGACGGACAGCGCCCGGCCGGCACCCGTGAGCACCGAATTGACCATCCCACTGGATGGTGTGAGGATGGTGCGCGGGACGCGGGACAGTGCTGATAGGAGCAAGCATGGCCGAGGTCGACCGCAGCGAGAAAATCACGATCAACATTGGACCGGTCGACCTCGGCCAGATCGACCTGCTCGTGGACGAGGGCTTCTACGCCAACCGCACCGACTTCATCCGGACGGCGATCCGCCGTCAGCTCGAGACGCGGTCCGCGGCGGTGGACACGAGCGTGGCCCGCCGCACTCTCACCCTCGGTACGCAGTTCTACGGTCGCCGCGAGCTGGAGCAGATTCGTTCGGCCGGGCGGATGGTGGACCTTCGTGTCCTGGGCCTGGCGACCCTCGCCGAGGACGTGAGCCCTGAGCTCGCCCTGGCGACCATCGCGTCGGTCGAGGTGCTGGGGGCCTTCCGGGCGCCCCGTGCGGTCAAGGAGGCGTTGGCCCCCAGGACGGTGTGACTGGGTGGGCCCAAGAGCAAGCGCGACGCAGTGCACGACGACATCGACGGGGAGGACCTGACCATCAGGAACAACCGGAATACGGCCATGGCCGAGGGACTGCGGCTGACCCGCGC
>JBBPYA010000343.1:0-15624 GCA_038200385.1 Mycobacteriales bacterium | reverse complement strand
GAGCCGCGTCGTGGAAGCGCTACCGGGGCGGGACGTCCGGCAAGTTGTGGATCGACGCCACCGGCAGCGGGGAGTTCACGCCCTTCCTGGACCGGATCAACGGACAGCTGGAGGACCCGGCCTGGATCGGCGGACGGCTGGTGTTCCTGTCCGACCACGAGGGGTACGGCAACGTGTACTCCTGCCGGCCGGACGGCTCCGACCTGCGTCGGCACACCGACCATGCCGACTTCTACGCGCGGGCGGCCAACGCCGACAGCGCGCGGCTGGTGTACCAGTGCGCGGGCGAGTTGTGGCTGCTCCCAGACCTCGCCGCGGTCTCCCGACCGCAACGACTGGACATCGTCCTCGGGGGCGCCCGGGCCGGACTGGCCCGGCACGCGGTGGCGGCCGCCGACCACCTCGGCGCGGTGGCGCCGGACCGGACCGGCCGGGCCAGCGCACTCGAGGTACGTGGCAGCGTGCACTGGGTCGCCCACCGCGACGGACCGGCCCGCGCCCTGGCAGCCGAACCCGGAGTCCGGCACCGGCTGCCGCGGGTCTTCGGGCAGCCCGAGCAGCGGGCCGCCTGGATCACCGACGCCGACGGGGACGACGCCCTGGAGGTCTCGGCCCTGGACGGTGCGCAGGCACCGCATCGGCTCGCCAGCGGAGCGCTCGGTCGGGTGCTCGACCTCGCCGTCGCCCCCGACGGCGGATCCGCCGCGGTCGCCACCCACGACGGCCGGGTACTGCTCGTCGACCTCGCTGCCGGCACGGTCCGCGAAGTGGACTCCAGCCCCGACGGGGACGCCGGCGGCCTCGCGTTCTCCCCGGACTCGCGGTGGCTGGCGTGGTCCCACGCCGGTCCGGAGCCGTTGCGGCAGATCAGGATGTGCGACCTGCTCGCGGCCGAGGGAACCGCCGTGCTGGAGGCGACCCCGATGCGCTTCACCGACACCGAGCCGGTGTTCACCCTGGACGGCAAGCACCTCGCGCTGCTCTCGGTCCGCACCCTGGACCCGGTCTACGACGCGCTCGTGTTCGACCTGTCCTTCGTCGGCGGGACGCGCCCCTACCTGCTGCCGCTGGGTGCCCGGACCCCGTCGCCGTTCGACCCCTCCCCGGCCGGCCGCCCGATGACGCCGGACGAGGGCAAGGCGCCGGAGGCTGCTGCCCCGGGCGCCGCACCATCTGCGGCGGGCCGCCCGGATCCGGGTACGCCGGCCGACGCGGCCCCCTCGGCGGGGACCTCCGAGCCTGCAGCGCCGGCGCCCGTCGTGCCCGAGGTGAGCGTCGACCCGGACGCGATCGCCGAGCGGCTGGTGCCGCTGCCCGTCCCGGCGGGGGACTACTCGTCCCTGCGCGCCGCGCATGGCGGTCTGGTGTGGCTGAGCAACCCGCAGCTCGGCGAGCTGGGCGACAGCCTGCCCGGCCCGGAGGACCGCCCCCGATCGTCGTTGCAGCGCTATGACTTCGGCTCGTTGAAGCTGACCACGCTGGACGAGCGGGTCGATGCAGTCCAGGTCAGCGGCGACGGGCACTGGCTGGTACTGCGCGACGAGTCCGCGCTGCGGGTGGTCCCTGCCGACCGCGTGCTCCCGCCCGGCGACGAGGGCGAGAGCGACCGGGTCGACGTCGACCTGTCGCGGGTCCGGGTCGAGATCGACCCCGCGGCGGAGTGGCGCCAGATGTACGACGAGAACGAGCGGCTGATGCGCGACCACTTCTGGATCGCCGACATGGGCGGGGTGGACTGGGCCGCGGCGGTAGCGCGCTACCGGCCGCTGCTGGACCGGGTGGCGACCCGCGACGACCTGTCCGAGCTGTTCTGGGAGGTCATCGGCGAGCTCGGCGCGTCGCACGCCTACGAATCCCCGCCTCCCAGGCCGGCGGCCCGCGACCGCCGGCTGGGCCTGCTCGGCGCGGACCTCGCACCCGACGCCGACGGGGTGTGGCGGGTGACGCGGGTGGTGCCCGGGGAGTCCTCGGCGCCGTCGGCGCGCGCGCCGCTGGCCGCACCCGGCGTGGCGGTACGCGCCGGCGACGCGATCCTGGCCGTCGGCGGCCGCCCGGTCGACCCGGTCGCCGGCCCCTACGCGCTGCTCGTCGGCGCCGCGGACACCCCGGTGTCGCTGACCGTGGCCTCGGCCGACGGCACCGAACGCCGGGAAGTCGTGGTCGTCCCGCTGCCCGAGGAGATGCCGCTGCGCTACCAGGACTGGGTGGTCGGACGGCGCGCCGCGGTGCACACCGCGACCGACGGCCGGGCCGGCTACCTGCACATCCCGGACATGGTCGCCAACGGGTGGGCGCAGTTCCACCGCGACATCAGGATCGAGGTCGACCGGGAGTGCCTCATCGTCGACGTCCGGGACAACAACGGCGGGCACGTCTCGTCCCTGGTGCTGGAGAAGCTCGCCCGCACCGTCCAGGGCTGGGCGACGGTCCGGCACGGCAGACCGATGAGCTACCCGGAGGGTGCGCGGCGCGGACCGATCGTGGCGATCACCGACGAGTACGCCGGCTCCGACGGGGACATCGTCACCGCGATGATCCGCCAGCTCGGGCTCGGCCCAGTCGTCGGCACCAGGACCTGGGGCGGCGTGATCGGGATCGACGGCCGGTACAGCCTGGTGGACGGGACGTCGGTCACCCAGCCGCGGTACTCGTTCTGGTTCGGCGACGCCGGCTGGGGCGTGGAGAACTACGGCGTGGACCCGGACGTCGAGGTCCGTTTTCCCCCGCATTGCTGGGCCCGTGACACCGACCCGCAGCTGGACGCCGCGGTGGCCCTGGTGCTCGAGCGGCTGGCCGCCGAGCCGGCGTCGAGTCCACCGTCGAGCGCGGAACGGCCGGACCGGGCCGCCCCGGAGCTGGCCCCGCGCCCCTGATCCGGCGCCGCCCGGCAAGACCAACCGCTGCCCGGGCCGGGGCGGGCAGGTGTCGCGGCTCTAGGGTGCATCCGTGGCCAGCTGGGACGACGTACGACGGCTCGTCGCCGACCTGCCCGAGACCACCGCGGAGGAGGGAGCCCGCTGGCGGCCTCGACAACGCCTAGCGCGCCACCGGGGCGCGCTACTCCTCCCGCGAGGACAGTACGCAGAACTCGTTGCCCTCGGGGTCGGCGAGCACGTCCCACGACACGGCCAGGGACTGACCGACGTCGACCCGGGTGGCGCCCATGTCGAGCAACCGGGCGATCTCGGCCTCCCGGTCGTCGTCGGTGTGCGGTGCCAGGTCGATGTGCAGCCTGTTCTTCACCGTCTTGCCCTCGGGGACGGGGACGAACACCAGCCCGGGCGGCGTCCGCTCCCACGACAGTTCGGCCCTCAGCTCGGGCGTCACGTAGCCAGGCACCAGGACCACCTCGTCGTCGGCCTCGTACACCGGCTGCCAGCCCAACGCGTCGGCCCACCAGCGGGCCTGGGCCGCAACATCCCTGCAGTCGACCACGACGCTGTACCAGCGGAGCGCCATCTCACCCTCCTCCGCTCAGGCCCGCCGTGCCGACCCCGTCGGTCGGCACCGGCGAGCGGTGTCCGCGCCTGGGTCAGTCCGCCAGGAATGCCCGCAGCGCATCCAGAGTCTCCTCAGGCCGCTCCTCCACCAGGAAGTGCCCGGCGTCCACGGCGTGCCCGCGGACGTCGTCGGCGTACTCCCGCCACACCACCAGCGGTTCGGACGGCGGCGCACCACCGATCAGCGTCTCCGGCAGCTCGGCGGGCTGGCTGAGGAAGAACCAGTGGAAGTAGCGACCGGCCAGCCGGCAGTCGACGTGCTCCAGCACGTGCCGGGTCGGCACGATGTCCAGCACGGCCACATGGCCAGCGTCTGCGGGTAGCCGTGCAGGAGCAGCGCCGGCGGCCCGGAGCCGCCCATCACCAGGTTGATCCGCGCGCCGTCACCGTCGACGGTTCGGCGTCGGAATCCTTCGAACATCCGGCCTCCGTGGGTGTGGAGTGCTGCCGCCCTGCGCGGGAGGCTGCTGGTAGGGAGTTCCTGGACCGTACGGAAGGTGACGCCTGTGGCCAACGACGCTCGGATCCCACCGCAGGAGCATGCCGGCCATCAGGCGCCTGACCCGGACACCCTCCCGGTCCTGGACGGGGAGTTCTGGGACGAGCGCTACCGCGCGCGGGACTCGATCTGGAGCGGCAATCCCAACGTCCAGCTCGTCACCGAGATCTGCGATCTGCCACCCGGGCGGGCGTTGGACGTCGGCTGCGGTGAGGGGGCCGACGCGATCTGGCTGGCCACCCGCGGCTGGACGGTGACCGGCGTCGAGCTGTCCCGGGTCGCCCTCGGGCGGGCCGTCGCGCACGCAGCGGCGGCCGGTCCGGACATCGCCGCCAGGATCGACTGGCGCCAGGCGGATCTGGGCAGCGCGCCCCCGGACTCGACGTATGACCTGGTGACCGCGCACTACGTCCAGCTCCCGCGGGAGCCCCGGACGGCGCTGTTCGGGGTGCTGGCTGCGGCCGTCGCGCCCGGCGGCACCCTGCTCATCGTCGGCCACGACCCGTCCGACCTGCAGACCAGCGCGCACCGGCCGCCGTGGCCGCAGCTGTTCTACCGCGCGCAGGACGTCGTTGCCGGGCTGGCAATCGGGGACTGGGAGCTCCTGGTCGAGCAGGCCCGGCCGCGGCAGCTGAGCGACCCGCAGGGTCGGCCGGTGATGATCCACGACGCTGTGGTCCGGGCCCGCCGTACCGGTTGATCCGCCCGGGGAGCGGGGCCGGCTCAGTACCAGCCGGTGGACTGCTTGAAGCTCCAGGCCGAGCACGGCGTCCCGTACCGGTCGGCGATGTAGCCCAGGCCCCAGGCGATCTGGGTCGCCGGGTTGGTCTGCCAATCGGGGGCGACGGTGGCCATCTTGGTGCCGGGCAGCGCCTGCGGGATGCCGTAGGCCCCGACGACGGGTTCTGCGCGGTGGTAGTCCAGTTGGACTCCTGGCTCCAGATCTGGTCCAGGCAGCCGAACTGTCCCTCGTCCCAGCCGTACTCCAGCGTCATGACGCGGCCGAGTTCCCGGTTGGCCCAAGGACTGCCGCCCACGGGCGGCGGAGGGGGCGGGGGTGCCGGGGGCGGCACTGCCGATGCGCTGCCCGCGGTCTTCGCCTCCGCCCGGACCCGCTGCTGTTGCTGCTCGACGCGTTGCCGGGCCTGGGCCGCAACGGCCTCCGACTCCTGGGTCAGATCGCTGCGGGTGGCGTCCCGGGAGGCCCGGTCGGCACTACCGCGCAGTGGTAGCGGCGAGTCGAGTACGGCGATCACCGGAGCCGGCGGGCGCTGCGTCCCGCCGGCCAGGGTGGCTGCGCACAGCCCAGCCATCAGGACCCCGGACATCCCGGCCGCCAGCACCGGCCGCAGGCCGATCCGGGGCCGAGCCCCCGGCGTGCGCCGGGGAACGGCCAACGCGGCAGCGCGCTGGGGAACGGGCAACGCGGCAGCGCGCTGGGACCACGTGCGCCGTGCAGCGCGGTGACGGCCGGCCAAGACTCAGAGGCTCCTGTGGGGGTCGGCACTGTGCAACCACGTCGATCACACGCCTGGGCAACAACTGCCCGACCGTACCCGGAGCGCCGTCCCGGGGCCTAGATCGGACGGCGTGACCGTCCTCACGCCGCATCCGCGGCGGTCGGTCACGGCAGGTCGATCAGCACCTTGCCCACCGCGCCCCGCTCCACCGCGTCATGGGCGGCGGCGGTGTCCGACAGCGGGAACCGGGTCACCGGCAGCGTCGGCAGGTCCGCGGCGGCGGCCCCCACCCCGGCTGCCGCAGCGGCCAGGTCCGCGTCGGTGATGCCGTAGATCAGCACGAACCGCAGGACGGCGTTGGCGACCATCAGCCGGCGTACCGGCAGCTCGGCGAGGGTGTCGTCGGCGTACGTCGAGACCGTCCCGAGCGGCGCGAGCACCGCCAGGTCGAGCTCGAGGTTGGCGCCGAGGGCCACCTCGACGATCCGGTGGACGCCGTCCGGGGCGGCGGCGCGCAGCCGGTCCGCGGCGTCGACGTCGCGGTAGTTGACGACGGTGTGCGCGCCGGCCGCCTCGGCCAGGGCGGCCTTGCGGGTGTCGCTGGCCGTGCTCAGCACGTGCGCCCCGCCGCGGCGGGCCAGCGCGATCGCCGCGTTGCCGACCGCACCGGCGCCCCCGGCGACGAGGACCGTGCGACCGGTGAGCGGGCCGTCGGCGTACAGGCAGTGCCACGCGGTCATCGCGGGTACGCCGAACCCGGCGCCGGCGTCGTAGGACACCGCGTCGGGCAGCGCGACGGCCTGACCGGACGGGACGACGGTGTACTGCGCCGCGGTGCCATGGATCCGGCCCGGGCGGGCCGCGAACCAGACCCACACCCGCTGCCCGAGCCGGCCGGGATCGACCCCGTCGCCGACCGCCTCGATGTCCCCGGCGCCGTCCTGACCCGGGATCTGGAAACCCTCCGGCGCAGCGGTCCGTCGCCGCTTGTAGTCGGTGGGGTTGACGCCGGCGACCCGCACCCGGACCAGGACCTCGTCAGGCCCGGGCTCGGGTCGGTCGAGGTCCTCGACCGCGAGCACATCGGAGTCGCCGGTTCTGCGGTACACCGCGGCAAGCATGGGACCTCCCGGGTCAGGCCCGGCTCAGAGCAGGGCCAGCGGATACACCTCGAACGTCGCGGCCATCGACACCCCGAACCGCGACCCGCCCATCCGGGCGAAGCCTTCCAGCATCTCCTCGGGGTCCGGAGCACTCTCCCCGAACGCCTCGAGGTAGGCCCGATGGGCCCGCAGGGACTCCACGCCGGCGTGAAAGTAGCCCTCGATGTCGACCCCGTGCGTCGGGTTCGGCGAGCCGGCGGCCAGCACCATCCGGACCTTGTTCCACGGCTCCAGGCCGGCGTCGAGCAGATCACGGAACACCCAGCGGTTGCCGGCGTCGCGGGCCGCATCGAGCACGACCCGGCCGGCGACCATGTGGTCGGCCATGTTCAGCGCGCCAGGCCCGTAGCTGTCGCGCAGGTTCACCGTGACGACCACGTCGGGACGGTGCCGTCGGATGGCCGCGGCGACGACCCGGCGGGCCGGCAGCCCGTACTCCAGCATCCCGTCGGGCAGCCCAAGGAACTCCACGGTGTCCACCCCCACCGCGGCGCACGCCGCGCGCTGCTCCTGCTCGCGCAGCGGCTTGGCCTCCTCCGGCGGCAGGGCGTCGATGCCGGCCTCCCCGCTGGTCAGCAGCGCGTACGCCACGTGCTTGCCCTGCCCGGTCCAGCGGGCGACTGCTGCCGCGGCGCCGTACTCCATGTCGTCGGGGTGCGCCGGGAGGCACAGCGCCCGCTCCCAGTCCTCGGGCAGGGCGGGCAGCAACTCAGGCGGCTCACTCATGCGCAGCAGTGTTCACCCTCGGGCAAGCGCCGGGTCGACTCAGCCCTGGGCGAAGGCCTGGACGGCGGCTGTGGTGAAGGCCTCGAGGTCGTCGGGCTTGCGGCTGGAGACCAGGGTCCACCCGTTCGCCGGACAGCTGAAGACCTCGACGTCGTGCCACTGGCCGCCGGCGTTGCGGATGTCGGTCTGCAGGCTGGGCCAGCTCGCGAGGCTCTTCCCCCGCAGGACGTCGGCCTCGACCAGCGTCCAGGGGCCGTGGCAGATCGCGGCCACCGGCTTGCCGGAGCTGACCAGGCCGGCGACGAAGGACACCACGTCGGTGTTCATCCGCAGCTTGTCCGGGTTGGTCGTACCGCCCGGCAGGACCAGGCCGTCGTAGTCATCGGGGTCCGCGTCGGTGATCGCCACGTCGGCGTCGAAGGTGTCCCCCTCCTCGACGTCGTTGTTGAACGCCTGCACGGTGCCCTTCTCCGGGGCGATCAGGACGGTCTCGGCACCGGCATCGCGCAGGGCCTGCCACGGCGTGGTCAGCTCGACCTGCTCCACGCCGGAGTTGGCGACGAGGAACGCTATTCGTCTGCCGTGGAGTTCATTGCTCATCGGTGCTGCTCCGATTCGGGAGAGGGGGGCGCGGACTGCGCTGCCTGCGGTGAAGAGCTGGGTGGGGCTGCGTGACCGGGCCGGCAGGCGACGATCCGCGCGGGCCCGAGGGTTGTCATGCTGCCACCGGATCCGGGGTCCCGCTCGGTGACGGCGACCGGGCCCGGCCCGACCGCGAGCGGGCGCCCGCGCCGGGCCTGGAACGACCGCAGCCGATCACCGACCGCCATACTGGCGCCGTGGCCGGCCGGGCATCGGGGGCGTCAGCGGGGGCGCCACGGGCTGCCCAGCGGGCCGGTGTCGAGTTGACCAACCTCGACCAGCCGCTGTTCGACGGTTCGCTGGCCACCAAGGGGGATCTGGTCGACTACCTCGACGCGGTGCGGGAGCGCCTCCTGCCCGGACTCGAGCAGCGGGCCCTGTCGGTGCTGCGGGTCCGGCCCGGGCAGCCCGCGTTCATGCAGAAGAACCTGCCGAAGTACACCCCGGACTGGGTCCGTACGACGACCGTCTGGGCCGAGGCGTCCAAGCGCGAGGTCACCTACGCGCTGTGCGACGACCGGCGGACGTTGCTGTGGCTGGCCAACCAGCGCGCCGTGGAGTACCACCCGGCCCTGTTCCGGGTGGGACGGCACCACCCGACCCATATCGTGCTCGACCTCGACCCGCCGGAAGGGGCGCCCTTCGAACACGTGGTCGCCGCGGCCCAACTGGTGCACCGGACGTTGAGCGACTGCGGGCTCGCGGCGGCGGTGAAGACCAGCGGCGCCAAGGGGCTGCACGTCTACCTGCCGGTGGACCGCGGTGTCTCGGTCGAGGACGCGGCGGCGGCGACCCGGGCGCTGGCGGCCCGGGCCGAGCGGCTCGATCCGAGGATCGCCACCACGGCGTACGTCAAGCAGGACCGGGAAGGGAAGGTGTTCCTCGACTCCACCCGGGCCCGCGGCGCGACCGTGGTCGCCGCCTACAGCCCGCGGGTCCGTGCCGGGACCCCGGTTTCTTTCCCGGTCGGATGGACCGAGCTGGACCGGATCCGACCGGCGGACTTCACCGTGCACACCGCCCTGGATGCGCTGGCCGACCGCGATCCGTGGCGGGACTCGATGCCGGCGCCGCAGTCGCTGCCCACCGACCTGCTCGCGGAGGGACACGACATCCCGGTCGCCCGCGTGCAGGCCATGCACGAGGGCAAGCGCCGGGCCCGCGAGCGCCGTTCCTGATCAGCGCTCACGACGGTCGGCGGACCCCAGGATCCCAGCCGACCGCTCAGCCGCCGAGGTGCTCCCGGAAGAACGCCAGGATCCGGCGCCAGGCGTCCTCGACCGCTGCCGGATCGTGGTGGTTGACCCCCATCGCTATGGCCAGCGGATTGCGCTGACCGCGCAGCACCGCCGGCAGCCGGTTCAGGAACGCGTGTCCGACGCTCGGGTACTCCAAGGTGTCGTTCGGTACGCCGAGCGCGTTCAGCGCGGCCTCGACCCGTTGCGCCGACCCCCGCAGCCGCTTGTCGTGGGCTCCCCAGGAGCCGACCACCGGGCAGGACCCGGCCAGCGCCTGCTCGGCGTCGTCGGGAACCATGCCGTAGTTCACCGAGGCGGCGTCGAAGTCGTAACGGGGGGCGCAGAGCATGGCGAAGTTGCCGCCGATGCAGAAGCCGAGGATCCCGACCCGGCCGGTGCAGTCGTCGCGGGCGGCCAGCCAGCGTCGGCTCGCATCCAGGTCAGCAAAGGCCGGACCGGCACCGCTCATCCCGGCCCTCATCGTGGCGATCAGGCAGCCCGGCTTGCTCCCGCGGGAGTACAGCGACGGGGCGACGGTGAGGTATCCCTCGGCAGCCAGGTGGTCGGCCTGGTCCTTGACGTCCCCGCGGAAGCCGAAGATGTCGTGTACCAGGACGACGCCGGGCCACGGCCCGGTCCCGGTCGGTACGGCGAGGTAGGCGTCGAGCTCGATGTCACCGCTGGGGATCCGCACGTCGGTCACTGTCGCACCTGCCGGGGCAGCGCTGCTGGCCGGCAGCACGACTGGCCGGGCAGCACTACTCGCCGGGCAGCCGGACCGACGGCTGGGTGATGGCCAGCGGCGTGCGAGGGAGGACGCCTTCGAAGTAGGCCGCCGCGGCGGCGGTCGTCCCGACGTCCCGCACGGACTGCTCCGACAGGAACCAGCGGTGCTCCAGGATCTCGTGGAAGATCTCCGCCGGTGCCAGCCGGCCGTGCAACGCCGGGGGGACGGTGGCCATCACCGGCTCGAACACCTCCTCGCGCCAGCGGTGCCCGGCGACGGCATCGGAGACCTGATGGCCCTGCCGCTGCTCCAGGTAGCCGCGGAAGCTCAGGATGTCGTTGAGCAGCCGCCGGGCCTGGTTCTCCTGCGCCTCCAAGCCGGTCAACTGGAACAGCCGGTGCCGGTCGTGGCCCGGCTCGGGAACCCGGGTGCGCACCCGCAGCCGGGTGCCCTCCTCGGTGGTCTGCAGCTCGACCTCGTCGACGTCGAAGCCGAGGGCGTTGAGCCGGGCCAGCCGCTCGGCCACCCGGTAGCGCTGCTCCTCGGGCTGGAACACCTCCTCGCGGGTCAGCTCGTCCCACAGCGCGGCGTACCGGCCGGGAATGTCCTCCGCGATCTGCACCGGGTCGATGTCGTCGGTCAGCAGGCCGCCGGCCTGCAGGTCCATCAGCTCCCCACCGACCCGCTCGGCGGCGAAGTCGACGTCGTAGCTGCGCTGGCCCGGCGACAGCGTCGGGTGCACCTCGGCGGTCTCGGCGTCGACGAGGTACGCCGTGATCGTCCCCGCGTCGAGCCGGAACAGCGTGTTCGACAGCGAGCAGTCCCCCCAGAACACCCCGGCCAGGTGCAGCCGGGCGAGCAGCTCGACCATCCCGTCGATGAGCTGGTCGGTGGACTGCCCGGCCCGGTTGCCGGCGAACAGGTAGCGGTAGGACATCGAGTAGTCCAGGTACCGGGTCACCAGGATCGCGTCCAGCCCCCCGGACCGCTCGACGCAGACACCGACGACGGTCACGGCGGGCAGGCCCTGCCGCGCCAACTCCCCGAGCAGCCGGTACTCGGTGCGGGCCAGCCGCTCGTACATCTCCTTGAGCGCGTAGACGCCGTCGTCGACGGCCACGAACCGCACCACGTGGCGGTGGATCCCGCGCTGGCGGACCTCGAGCATCCGCTTGTCCTGCCACTCCTCCAGGGGCCGGTCCCAGGGGAGGGTCAGCAACCCGGTCGCCTCGGCGGCCGGCGGACGGAACAGGAAGCGCATCTGTCCTCCGCTGCGACGACGACCTGCGCGAATCGTAGGGGCGGGCCGGTACGGCGCTGCGGCCCGATCGTTACCGCGCCGCTACGCGCCCGGTCGCGCCGCTGGCTAACGTCCTCGGCATGCGACCGGGCCCGGTCCTGCTCAGCGCTGCGGTCCTGCTGCGCGGCTGAACCCCGCCCGGGCGGCTGCGACCCGCTGCGACGGACCGTTCCGGTCCAGCACCAACTGCTTACCGTGCGCGAACGGATCCTCCACAACTGTGGTCTTTGCGCCCCCCGTCGATAGCGTCGGATCACCCGGCCCGGCGCCGAGCCAGGCCGGTAGCCACGCGAAGGTGGGAACGACATGAGCGTGCTGCACCCCAAGACCGGACCGCACCGGATCCACACCGTGCACCGTGTCGCCGCGGCGGTGCTCGGAACGTTCCTTGTGGTCTTCGGCGTCCTCGGGCTGCTCGCCGGGCCGACGCTGCTCAGCACCGAGGGCGCGTTCGTGATGGGCCTGACCACCAACGGGCTGCTCTCGCTGATCTCCCTCATCGTGGGGGCGGTGCTGCTCGTCGCCGCGGTCCGCGGCGGCCCGGCAGCGTCCACCATCCTGATCGTGACCGGTGCCGGCTTCCTGGTCTCCGGCCTGGTCAACATGTTCGTGCTGGGCACGTCGATGAACATGCTGGCGTTCTCGCTGGCCAATGTCGTGTTCAGCCTCGTCGTCGGTTGCTTCCTGTTGATCCTGGGCGCCTACGGCCGGATCAGTGGCCGGCTGCCCGAGGACAACCCCTACTCCTCGCAGCCGGAGGCTCCGACGGCCACCGCCATCACCGGCGGCGGTGAGTCGACCGCTCCCGCGCCGACCGTGCCGGAGCGCCGGCGCCCGACCGAATAGGTCTGGTTCGAGCGTCCGAAGCGGCGGCGGTCAGACGAGGAGAGCGGCCTCGACGTCGGCGAACGGGCGTACGGCGCGTTCCCCGGTGACGCGGTCGGTGGTCTCGACGCCCCCGGCGACCAGCGACCGCGGGCTGACGGTGAGGATCGTCGGCATGCCGAGCAGGTCGGCGTCGGCCAGCGCGACCCCGGGCGAGAGCCTCCGGTCGTCGTACAGGACGGCGACCCCGGCCGCTCCGAGCCGCTCGTACAGCCCGTCAGCGGCCGCGGCCACGTCGGTGTTGCGGGCGGCGCCGATCGCGACCAGGTGCGCGCGGTACGGCGCCACCTCCGCGGGCCAGACGATGCCGCGCTCGTCGTGGTGGGCCTCGACGACGCAGGCCAGCGCCCGGCCCAGCCCGATGCCGTAGCTGCCCATGATCACCGGTCGCCGGACGCCGTCGGCGGTGAGGAACAGCGCGCTGGACTCGGTGTAGCGGGTGCCGAGTTTGAAGATGTTGCCCACCTCGATGCCTCTGGTCAGCTCGACCGGGGCCGAGCACTGCGGGCAGCGGTCACCCGCGCGGACCGCGGCGATGTCCGCGGTCACGTCCGGGGTGAAGTCGCGCCCGACGTTGACGTTGCGCAGGTGGTAGCCGGCCCGGTTGGCACCGGCCACCAGGTTCGGCGTACGGGCCGCCAAGGCGTCCAGGACCACGGTCGTCGCTCCGGCACCGACCGGTGAGGCGTAGCCCGGTTCCATCCCGGCCGCCCGGATCTCCTCGACCACGGCGGGGCGCAGCTCGCTCGTCGAGGCGGCGTTGGCCAGCTTGGTCTCGTTGACGTCGCAGTCGCCGCGCACGACGGCGGTGATCAGTCGGCCGGCCGGGTCGACGAAGAACGCCGCCTTGGCCGTGCGCGCGGCCGGGACGCCCAGATAGGCGGCCAGCTCGGCGATGGTCGCGGTCCCCGGGGTGGCGACCTCCGCGACCGGGCGCGGGTCCTCCGGTTCGGGGTCGGCCGCCGCGACGGGGGCGACCTGCTGGTTCGCGGCGTAGCCGCAGGCCGCGCACAGCACGAGGGTGTCCTCGCCGTGCGGGTTGCGCACCATGAACTCGTGCGCCTGGGTGCCGCCCATCATTCCCACGTCGCTGCTGACGGCGAGCGCGGCCAGCCCGAGCCGGGCGAAGATCCGTTCGTAGGCCTGGAAATGGTGCTGGTAGCTGCGCTCGAGACCGTCCTCGTCGGCGTCCAGGCTGTAGCTGTCCTTCATCACGAACTCGCGGACCCGGATCAGCCCGCCGCGGGCCCGCGGCTCGTCCCGGAACTTGGTCTGGAAGTGGTACACGACCATCGGCAGCTGGCGGTAGCTCCGCACGAGGTCCCGGGCCAGCTCGGCGACGACCTCCTCGTGGCTCATCGCCAGCACCATCGGACGGTCGGCCCGGTCACCGAAGCGGACCAGCTCCTGGCCAATCGCGTCGTAGCGGCCAGAGGCCCGCCACAGCTCGGCCGGGTGGACGACCGGCATGCTCATCTCCTGGCCGCCGATCCGGTCGATCTCCTCGCGGATCACCTGCTCGACGCGGCGGTGTACGGCGAGCCCGAGCGGCAGCAACGTGTACAGGCCGGCGCCCAGCCGCCGGACGTAGCCGGCGCGCACGAGCAGCCGGTGCGAAGCCATGTCGGCCTCGGCCGGGTCGTCGCGCAGGGTGGCGAACAGCAGCGTGGACAGTCTCATCGTCGGGTGAGGCTACCGACCGATCTCGCGCAGCGAACGGACGGCGGTGGCCACGATCCCGGTCGGGGCCAGCAACCCCAGGAACAACGCCAGCGCCTGGACCCGCAGGTCGCCCGGTCGGGCGGAGCGGTCCAGGATCAGGGTGGCGAAATTGACCAGATCCTGTACCGCCCAGGAACACCGGTAGTAGGCCAACCGCACAGGGTCGATCGCCGCGTCGCCGTACCCGCCAAAGAACCAACCCTCCTGCTCGATGGTCACCGGGGCTCCGGACAGGACGCCCCCGATCACGAACATCAGGTCCCGCTCCCGCGGCGCGAGGATCGCCTCGTCCCAGTCCAGCAGCCAGACCCGGCCGGCGTCGTCGACCACAACGTTTCCGAGGTGGGCGTCGGCATGACACAGCCCCACGGAGGCACCCCGACCGCGCAGCTCGGTGCCGAGCGCGTCGGTCTGCCGGCCCAGCAGCGCTATCCGCTCCGCCCCCGTCCGCCAGGTCCGGGTCAGCTCGGTGGCCAGCGGATCGCTGTCCGGCCCGGACTCGGCCGGGATCGGCTCGGCCGGCGTCCGCTGCCCGCCCCGGAGCCGGGCGTCCAGGCTGCGCAGGGTCTCGACCTCGGGGGTGTGGAAGTCCTCGGTCGCCAACGCGGCTCGGACGGCGCCGCCGGGCACGGCCGCGTGCACCCCGGCCAGCAGAGCACCGAACGCCCGCCACTCCAGTTCGGACAGCCCGCTGTCCATCGCCACCCGCCCGGACAGCCAGCGGGACACCGACAGCCGCACGCCTTCCACGATGCTGAACGGCTGTCCCGAGCGGGCCAGGACAGGGGCCGGAATACCGGCCAGCCCCGCGCGGCTCAGCTCCGCGGCCACCCGCAGGCCCCCGGTCCGGGTGCTGCGACTGAGCTTGGCCGCGACGGGGACGCCGCTGGCGAGGGTCGCGCGGTGCACCGAGGCGCCGGTGTCCCATCCGCCGTTGACCGGCGTCACGGTGCTGACGGCCAACCCGAACTCGGCCCCCAGCCGGTCGATCAGCGCATCCGAGCGGAGTGCTGCGAGCCGGTCGGTCTCGGGATCGACGGTCGGTCAGTCCCTCGTCGGATCGCGCAGCCGGCCTGCCTGGCTGGTCTGGCCGCAGGTCGGCCCGCAGCAAGCCCGTCCCCCGGTGGTGCCGCGTCCGATCCGGGTCCCGGCCGCGTCGAGCTGGTCATCTGTGCTCGCCATCGGCCCATCCCTCCGGTCGTGGGGTCCCAGTATGGTCCGATCGGCGCACCGCCGGGTCGGTTGCCGACTCGCGCGGCGGGGTCGGTTTGCCGGCCTTCCGCGATCCCCGGAGTCGCGCCGGCCGCGGACCCGTGACCTACTGGGCAGATGCCCGGAGCGAGCAGTCCTGCTCTGGGATCCCGCGGACCGGGTGCTCATCGCCGCCAACGTCGTCGGGGACTGGCTGCCCCAGGACTGGTCGGCGCAACCCCGGCGGTGACCGCCGGGCCATGCCGGTCGCCGGCTCGATGCTTGCAATGCGGTTACGGCGGCAGGGAATGGGGCCAGGGACGTCGCGGTAGCGGCGATCCCACCGCTAGATGGTCGATTCCAAGCCGTGTCAGTGGTCGTAGGCGAGGAGGGATCGTCGGACTGGCTGTCCGGTGTGGTCGTTGTGCCAATCGCGGTGGTGAGGGCGAGCATCCGTTGCAGGACGCGGACCAGGACTCCGGTGGTGGTGTGCCCGCCGTGTCGTTCCAGGTTGAGCTGTCCTTTGAGCGTGGCGTAGATCGATTCGACGGTCTGCCGGAGCGGTTTGAAG
>JBBPYA010000342.1:0-4679 GCA_038200385.1 Mycobacteriales bacterium | reverse complement strand
TCATCGAGACCGCGCCGACCACGTGCTCGGTGATCTGCGCGAACGCCACCTCGGTCGGAACCCACAACAGCGGCAGGTCGTGGTGTCGGCACGCCTCGATCAGGTCCGACGGAAGCACCGCGGCGGCACCCGCACTGCCCGCCGCCAGTGCCGCCGCGCCGGCGGCGGCCACGTGCGAGACGAACTGCTCGCTGTCACCGGCTGTCCGGCGCCAGTGCATCCCGGTGACGACCAGCTCCCCGCCGGACAGGTACCGGCGGGGGTCGACCAGGTCGGTCGTACACACCCAGCGCAGCGCCCTGGCCTGCTGTGCCTCGGTTCCCAGCACGAGTTCCAGCCCGAGCTCGGGGACCTGCAGCAGCTCGCGCAGCAGCATCGTCGAGGCACCTCCTCCCCCGCGGCCGGCCCGTGTTGGCAGAACCTACAACCAGACCGGAGGGATCGGGCGGTCCTTCGTAGCCGGTGCGGCTGGGCGACCCGACCCGGGCAGCGATTGACTGTGCCCTGACCGGGCGGCCGACGCCGGGTCGCCACCGAACTCCGAGTCGAGGCGCATAACGATGGACTTTCTGCAACCGGCGAACTGGACCGAGGCGCTGGAGACCAAGGCGGCGCACCCCGGCGCCGTAGCGCTGGCCGGCGGGACAGATGTGATGGTCGAGCTGAACTTCGACCGGCACCGGCCCCCACAGCTGTTGGACCTGACCCGGGTCGACGAGCTGACCGAGTGGTCCCGCGACAACGGGCACGTCAGGCTCGGGGCCGGGGTGACCTACGCCCGGATCTGCACCGAGCTGGGCGAGACGCTGCCCGGCCTGGCGATGGCCTCCCGGACCGTCGGTTCGCCGCAGATCCGCAATCGCGGCACCGTGGGCGGCAACCTCGGCGCCGCCTCGCCCGCCGGGGACTCCCATCCCAACCTGCTGGCCGGGCGGGCCGTGGTCGAGGTGGAGTCGGTGCGCGGTACCCGGCAGATCCCGGCCGCGGAGTTCTACGTCGGGGTCAAGCGCAACGCCCTGGCCGCCGACGAACTCATCAAGACGATCCTGATCCCGCTGCCGCAGGGGCCCGAGCAGTTCTGCAAGATCGGGACCCGCAACGCGATGGTGATCTCGGTGTCGGCGTTCGGGCTGGCCCTGCATGCCGACACCCGCAGCGTGGGGACCGGGATCGGCTCGGCGGCGCCGACACCACGGCGCGCGGAGCAGGCCGAGCAGTTCCTGGCCGGCGAGCTGGACGCCGCCGGCCTGTGGGACTCGCGCGCAGCGCTGCCCGACGGGCTGGCCGCGGAGTTCGGTGCCCGGGTCCGCGCCGCCGCCGCGCCGATCGACGACGTACGCGGCACCGCGGCGTACCGCCTGCACTCGCTGGCGGTGATGGCCCGCCGTTCCCTGGTCTGGGCCTGGCAGGGCTACGCGGCGACCGGGAGGAACTGAGCCATGCGCATCACGATGAACATCAACGGCGAGGACCGCACCGTGGACGACGTCTGGGAGGGCGAGTCGCTGCTCTGGACGCTGCGCGAGCGGATGGGCCTGCCCGGGTCGAAGAACGCCTGCGAGCAGGGCGAGTGCGGCTCGTGCACGCTCTACCTGGACGAGGTGCCGGTCTGCGGGTGCCTGGTCGCGTCGGGGCAGGCCGAAGGTCGCCGGATCCGGACCGTGGAGGGGCTGGCGGACGGCGAGGAGCTGCACCCGGTGCAGACCGCGTTCGTCTCCGCCGGCGCCGTGCAGTGCGGGTTCTGCACCCCCGGGCTGGTGGTCCAGACCCACGCCCTGCTGCGGGACACCCCGCACCCGAGTGACGCGGAGATCCGCGAGGCGCTGGCCGGGAACCTGTGCCGCTGCACCGGATACGAGAAGATCCTCGACGCGGTGCGGCTGGCCGCGGGGCAGAGCTCGCAGGCCGGGTCGGCATGACGCCGGTCCCTGCCGATCCGACCGGCGGCAGCGTCGTGATCGAGGGCTGCGCGGTGGCGACCGTCGACGCGGCCCGGACCCGCCACGACCGGGGACACGTCGTCGTCACCGACGGCGTGATCACCGCCGTCGGCGCGGGTCCGGCACCGGGCGGCCCGGACGGGGTACGCCGGGTCGACGGCCGCGGCTGCGTGCTGACGCCCGGCTTCGTCAACGTGCACCACCACCTCTACCAGTGGGCCACCCGCGGCCTGGCCGTCGACTCGACGCTGTTCGGCTGGCTGACCGAGCTGTACCCGATCTGGGGCGGCATCGACGAGGACATCGTGCGGACGGCGTCGCTCGGTGGGCTGGGCTGGCTGGCCCGAACCGGGTGTACGACGACGACCGACCACCACTACGTGTTCCCGCGCGACGGGGGTGACGTGCTGGGCGCGACCATCGACGCCGCCCGCACGATCGGGCTGCGCTTCCACCCGACCCGGGGCTCGATGGACCTCGGCCGCAGTCAGGGCGGGCTGCCGCCGGACCACGTCGTGGAGGACATCGACGCCATCCTGGCCGCCAGCCAGCAGGCGATCGAAGCCCACCACGACCCGTCCCCCGCCTCGATGCTGCGGGTCGGGCTGGCGCCGTGCTCGCCGTTCTCGGTCACCGGCGACCTGCTGCGCCGCTCGGCGGAGCTGGCCCGCGACAACGGCGTACGGCTGCACACCCACCTGTGCGAGACCGCCGACGAGGACGAGTTCTGCCGGGAGCGCTTCGGCTGCCGGCCGGTGGAGTACGCCGAGAGCCTGGGCTGGCTGGGGCCCGACGTCTGGCTGGCGCACGCGGTACACCTCGACGACGGCGACATCGCGAAGCTCGCGGCCACCGGAACCGCCGTCGCGCACTGCCCGTCGTCCAACGCGCGGCTCGGCGCCGGGATCGCCCGGACCCGCGACCTGCGCGACGCCGGCGTCGACGTCGGCCTCGGCGTCGACGGGGTGGCCTCCAACGAGGCCGGCTCGCTGCTGGAGGAGGTCCGGCACAGCCTGCTGTTCGCGCGGGCGAGGGGCGGACCCCAGGCGCTCGGCGTGGCCGACGCCCTGGAGCTGGCCACCATGGGCGGCGCGCGGGTGGTCGGTCGGGCCGCGGAGATCGGCTCGATCGAACCGGGCAAGCTCGGCGACCTCGCGCTGTGGCGACTGGACACCATGGCCCACCACGACATCGCCGACCCGGTGGCCGCCCTGGTCCTGGGTTCCCCGCCCCCGCTGGAACTGCTGCTCGTCCAGGGACGCCCGGTCGTCGAGCGCAACACCCTGAGCGCCGTCGACGAGGCCGAGCTGGCAGTGGCCGTGACGGCCGCGCACACCGAACTTCTCACCCGAGCTGGAGTCCTGTCATGACCGTGCAGAGCAGCGCGCCCGCGACCGCCGCGGCACCGGCCCCCACCCGACCGGCCCCCGCCGCGCCGACCGGTGCGCCCACCGGACTCCCCAGCGATCCCTCGACGATCGGACGGATCGGGGACAACCCGTTGCGCGCCGACGCCGGGCTCAAGGTCAGCGGCCGTTATGCCTACAGCAGCGACATGTGGACCGACGACATGGTGTGGGGGGTCACGCTGCGCAGCCCGCACCCGTTCGCGCGGATTCGCTCCATCGACACCGGCGACGCGCTGGCCGTGCCCGGGGTGCTCGCCGTGCTCACCCACGAGGACATCCCGGGCACGAACCTGTACGGCCTGGAGATGTCCGACCAGCCGGTGCTGGCCGAGAACGTCGTGCGCTACCAGGGCGAGCCGGTGGCGCTCGTGGCCGCCGACCACCCGGAGATCGCCCGGCAGGCGGCGAAGAAGATCCGGGTCGCCTACGACGTGTGGGAGCCGGTCACGGACGCCCGCTCGGCGCTGGGCCACCCGCGCTGGAACCAGGTCCACGAGGGCTCGCCGTACCCCTCGAATCTGAGCCGGTCCGGAGCCGCCGTGCACCCCGACGGCAACCTGGTCCGCCACGTCCGGCTCCGTCGCGGCGACGAGGACGCCCGGGCCGACGTCGTCGTCGAGGGCGAGTACGTCGTCGGCATGCAGGACCAGGCCTTCCTCGGCCCGGAGTCCGGGCTGGCCTTCCCCGACGACCAGGGCGGGGTCGACCTCTACGTCGCCACCCAGTGGCTGCACGTGGACCAGCGCCAGATCTGCGCCGCGCTCGGGCTGCCCCCGGAGCAGGTGCGGCTGACCCTGGCCGGCGTCGGAGGCGCCTTCGGCGGCCGCGAGGACCTGTCGATGCACGTGCACGCCTGCCTGCTGGCGTTGCGCACCGGCAAGCCGGTGAAGATGGTCTACAACCGCGAGGAGTCCTTCTTCGGCCACGTCCACCGGCACCCGGCCACGATGTACTTCCAGCACGGCGCCACCCGCGAGGGCCGGCTGGTCTTCGTCAAGGCCGAGCTGTACTTCGACGGCGGCGCCTACGCCTCGAGCACCCCGGCCGTGGTCGGCAACGCCGGCACGATGGGGATCGGCCCGTACGACGTCCCGAACGTCGTGATGGACGCCTACGGCGCCTACACGAACAACCCGCCGTGCGGGGCGATGCGCGGCTTCGGATCGGTGCAGGCGGCGTTCGGCTACGAGCGGCAGATGGACAAGCTGGCCGAGAAGCTCGGGATGCACCCGGTCGACGTCCGGATCCTGAACGCCCTCGAGGAGGGCATGCCGATCCCGACCGGGCAGGTCATCGACTCCCCTGCCCCGGTCGCCGAACTCGTGCAGCG
>JBBPYA010000341.1:0-12457 GCA_038200385.1 Mycobacteriales bacterium | reverse complement strand
GCCCATCACGGTCGCCGGGACGAGCTTGACGCCGTCGCTCTCGGTGCCGTGCTGCATGTGCGTCATGAGGGTGATCAGGAAGCCACCCAACATGGCCAGCGCGAAGGCGCGCCACCCGATCCCGAGGTCGATGTAGAACTGGGCGGACTTGATCGCCTGGTCTGCCAGCCGCGGGAACCCGGCGATGATCAGCCAGCTGACCACCCAGCCGCCGGCCAGGTTGGTGACGATCGTGACCGCCCACAACCGGACCAGGGCGCGGGGTGTGCCCGCCTTGGCCACTACGGCCGCGACCGGGACCAGGAAGTCCTCGGTGAACAGCTCGCTGCGGGCCAGGGTCAGGGCGATGAAGCCGATCGAGAAGGCCAGCGCACCGAGCAGGATGCTGCCGGTCTCGTGCTCCACCAGCAGCAGCGCGAGCACCCCGACGCCGATGTCCAGGCCGCCGAGCGCCCCCGTGGAGATCAGCCCGGACCAGGACCGGCCCAGCCGCTGCTCCCCCTCGTCGACCAGGCGGTCGAACGTGCGCTCGCTGTCCTGCTGCGCGACCTCGGGCTCGGTGGCATTGGGTTCGCTCACCGGCGCAGCGTACGGCCCTCCGCCGGCTGTTGCGGCGGCAAGGGCCGGTTGGGCGGAGCTCGGGGACGGTGCGCCAGCGACCGCTGGTGCGGCGGAGCTCTGGGACAGTGCGCCGGCGACCGCTGGTGCGGTGGTTCTCGCCGGACGGGGACACGCGGCGCGGGCCGGCGACCACGAGCACTCGTTCGGCGCGGTGGCAGGCTGGCGACCGTGGTGGGTCGGCGCGCGCTGGGGGTACGCCGAGTCTTAGGGGCGCGGTGGATCCGCTGATCGTCACCGCGGTCCTGGATCCGGCGGCACGGGAGTACTTCGACCGGTTGCGCCGAGCGCATTTTCCGGCCGAACGGAACCATCTCAGCGCACACGTCACGCTGTTCCACCGGCTGCCTGGCGACCACGGTCCGGCGATCGGTGCTGCGCTCGGGGCGACCGCCGTACCCCTGGACGTCCGGGTCAGCGGGGTCCGGCTGCTGGGTCGCGGCGTCGCCTTCGACCTGGAGTCGGCGGAACTGGCGGCGCTGCGGGCCGGACTGGCCCGCAGGTGGGACCCGTGGCTGTCCGCCCAGGACCGCGGCCTGCGCCGCCTGCACGTGACGGTGCAGAACAAGGTGGACCCCGCTGTGGCGCGTGCCCTCCACGAGGACCTGGCGGCCGGGTTCGCCCCGTGGACGGTGCGGTGCACCGGGTTGGCGCTGTGGCGCTACCTGGGCGGGCCGTGGGAGGCGGTCGGCGAGTACCCGGGGTAGTGCGGGCGAGGCTTGGCACGATGGATCGGTACGGCGGCGTACGGAATCCCGGCATCGCAGGACGCGACGGCACGACACGGAGGCGATCACGGCATGCAGGAGATCCTCGGCCATCAGGGCGATCTGGGGCTGGTCGCAGCGAAGACGGCGCTGCTGTTCCTGACCGCCGTGCTCGGCTTCCGGCTGACCGGTCGGCGGACGTTGGCGCAGCTGACCGGCTTCGACTTCGTCGCCGCCGTCGCGGTGGGTGCGGTAGTGGGGCGGGTGCCCAACAGCACGTCGACCAGCTTCCTGCAGGGCGCGATGACGCTGATCACGGTGTTCGCCGTGCACGCGGTCGTCACCCGGCTGCGCTCGTTCCGACCGGTGCTGGCCGCGGTCCAGCACCCGCCCCGCGTCGTCATACTCCACGGGCGGGTCGATGACATCGCCCTGCACCGCGCCGGGATGACCAACGAGGATCTCGCCGCGCTGTTGCGGGGCAAGGGGATCCGGTCGGTTCGGGAAGTCGGGTGCGCGGTCGTCGAGGCCGCCGGTGCTCTCAGCGTGCTGCGCCAGTCGCCAGAGGAACAGGACCGGGGGTCCGAGTCCGAGTTCGACGAGATGCTCGCCGAGCGACTCTGGGACCGCTGATCCGCTGTCGGGACCACCGTCGCAGGCGGTAGCGGCTCGGGACTCCGGTCATCGCGGCTTCCTCGGCGCCCCCCGGATCATGGGTCGAGTCGTCTTGGCTCGCGCAGCGGTCGTGTTCCGAACCAGGCGACGGCGACGCCGGCGAGCGCGCCGAACAGGTGGGACTGCCACGACACGCCCGGCTTCCCCGGCAGCAGGCCGAAGACCAGCCCGCTGTAGCCGACCACGACGACGACGGCGATGAGGATGTCCAGGATCCGGCGGGTGCGTACGCCGCGCGCGACGAGGTAGCCGGCCATGCCGTACACCAGGCCCGACGCGCCGATGTGCAGGGTTCCGGCCGGCCGGCCCCAGCAACCAGACGGCGAACCCACCGAGCACCGTGATCGCCGCGCAGATCAGCCAGAACCGGCGGGTGGTGACCGCGAGCAGGAAGCCGAGGACGAGCAGACCGACGCTGTTGGCCAGCAGGTGCCCGAACCCGGCGTGCAGGAACGGCGCCGCGACGACGCCGGTGAGCCCGTCGACGTCCCGCGGTTCGATACCGAGCTGGTCGAGGCGATGGCCGGCGAGCAGGTCCACGCCCTCGACGATCCACATGAGGCCCAGCAGAACGATGACGGGCACGACCCCGGCCGTCAGGGTGGACCCGATGCTCCGACGCGGCAACGCTCCCGTACTCATCTACCGAGGGTAGTTGGCGGGATCGAATTTGCCCCGCCCGACGACCCCAGCCAGCCGGCGGACACCAGGTAGGGGATGACTAGGTGCTGGGCAACGGCCGACTGACCGGCCAGGTTGAGGTGCACCTCCCCGTTGGGGTTCAGCAGCGAGAACGGCACCTGACCGTTTGCCAGGTACTGCTGGTCCGTCGTTGTCGGCGTGATTCCCGCATCGGCGAGGGCAGACGTCATCAGGTATTTCTGCACGTCGATGTAGTTGGGTCCGTGGGTGGCCGCCAGTTGTGCGTTCGAGCCGCTGCCGCTGAACACCGCTTGGTAATACGTTGGGTGTGCTGGGTCGCTCACTCCGCCCGAGTGGCCGTTCGTCGTTCCCAAGATCAGATAGGGCCCGGTGCAGTAGTCGACCAGCGTCTGCACGTTGCCGGGAATGGTCGCTGCGCGGTTCTTGGCTGCGTCCGCATGACCACCCCAGAAAATCTGCAGCCAGGGCTGACGCTCCGGGTATTGCTGCTGGGTCAGGATCGTGCCCGGCCACTGGGTGCCCACCACCGCGCCGTTCGTGCCTGGGACCCGGAAGTAGGAGCGGGTTTGCTCAAACCACGTGTCCGACGGCCGGCCCCCGCGACCCAGGCCTTTGCCGAGGCAGACAGAGTTTCCGTACGCCGTCATCGCGGCTGCCGTTCCGGCTTGGCTGCCCGCTGATGCGGACCAGGATGGCAGCAGTCCGGAGGCGGCCGTTGCGCCGCCGAGCACCACAACCGCCCGCAAGAACTCTCGCCTGTGCATAACGGAACCCCCGAAAGACGCTGCCCCGAATCTGGGCTTATTGTGCCAGCAGAATGCGGCTTGCGGAAGTGCCTCTGAAAAACGGCGCAGCTGTTGTTGGCACAGCGCGGTTTGCATCTCGGGGCCATCGGGTCTGCTGATGACATGCAGCTACTTTCCGGAGTCGTACGACTACACAAGGTCATATGGCAGACCTCGCCGGGGAGGCCGCCCAGCCACCCGTGCCGGCTAACGCACAGGACGGAAGTGGCCCCGACACGCCGTTCCCACATGCTGCCTACGGCGTGTCGGGACCACTTGCGGGGGAGGGTGGGGAACGTGCTGACGGTTCACCGCGCCGAGCGGTCCACCGGGCTGGCCGACGCCCTGGCTCGGCTGCTGGCCAACCCGCCGGCGGACCCCTTCGCACCCGAGGTCGTGGCGGTGCCCGCCAAGGGCGTCGAGCGGTGGCTGACCCAGCGGCTGGCCGGTGTCCTCGGCGCCACCGACGGGGACGACGACGGGGACGGCGTGGCGGCCAACATCGTCTTCCCGAGCCCGATCCGGCTCGTCGACGACGCCATCGCCGCCGCCGCCGGCAGCGCCGCCGGCAGTGACCCCGACGACGAACCGTGGGCCTCGGCCCGCCTGCTCTGGACCCTCATCGACACCGTCGACGGCTGCCTGGACGAACCCTGGTGCGCCGTCCTGCGGGCGCACCTGTCCGGCGAGCACCGGATCACCCGCCGCTACGCCACGGCCGCGCACCTGGTCGAGTTGTGGCGGTCCTACGCCGGGCAGCGGCCGCAGCTGTTCGTGGACTGGGTCGCCGGGCGTGACACCGACGGGCTGGGCGCCGCGCTGCCCGCCGACCTGTGCTGGCAGGCCGAGCTGTGGCGTCGGCTGCGCCGGCACATCGGTACGCCGAGCCCGGCCGAGCGGCTGTCGCAGGCCTGCGACCGGCTGCGCGCCGAACCCGGACTGTCTGCCCTTCCGGGGCGGCTGTCGCTGTTCGGCCCGACCAGGCTGAGCACGGAACAGCTGGCGGTACTCGACGCCCTGGCCGCGCACCGCGAGGTCCACCTCTGGCTGACCCATCCCAGCCCGGCGATGTGGGAGGCGCTGGTCGCCGTGGCCCCCGCCGCCCGCCGGCGTACCGACGACAGCGTCCTCGCCGTACGCCACCCGCTGCTGGCCAGCCTGGCCCGCGACACCCGGGAGCTGCAGCAGCGGCTGGCCCCGCTCGCCGGATCGGCCGTCCTGCATCCCGGCGCTCCCAGGCCGATGACGCTGCTGGGACGGGTACAGGCCGACCTCGCCGCCGACCACCCACCGCAGCCCGGAGCCGGAGCCGACGACACCGTCCAGGTACACGCCTGCCACGGGCCGCCGCGGCAGGTCGAGGTACTCCGCGAGATCCTGCTGCACCTCTTCGACGCCGATCCGAGCCTCGAACCCCGCGACGTGCTCGTGATGTGCCCCGACGTCGAGGCCTACGCCCCGCTGGTCCGGGCCGCGTTCGGCCAGGGCGAGGCTGGCGGGCATCCCGGGCACCGGCTGCGGGTTCGCCTCGCCGACCGCGCGCTGCGCCGTACCAACCCCCTGCTGGACACCGTCGCCGGGCTGCTGGAGCTGGCCGACGGCCGGGTCACCGCCAGCCAGGTCCTCGACCTGGCCGCGCACGCCCCGGTCCGGCGACTGTTCGGGTTCGGCGACGACGACCTGGAACGGCTGCAGACCTGGGCCGGCGCGGCCGGGGTCCGCTGGGGAATCAGGGCGGGGGCCCAGCGCGCCGACTACGGGCTGGGCCATGTCGCGCAGAACACCTGGAGTACCGGCCTGGACCGGGTGCTGCTCGGCGTGGCCGCCGACGAGACCGAGTTGGACTGGCTGGACAAGGCGCTGCCGCTGGACGACGTCGCCTCCGGTGACATCGACGTGGCCGGGCGGCTGGCCGAGTTCGTCGACCGCTTGGACGGCATCCTGACCCGGCTGCGCGGACCGCACCCGGCGCGGGTCTGGCGCGAGCACCTGGGCACGGCGCTGGACCTGTTCACCGGCGTTGCGGTCGTCGACGCCTGGCAGCTGGCCGAGGCCCGCCGCGAGCTGGCCGCCGCCACCGAGCACGGTGGGGACACCGAGCTGCGGCTGGCCGACGTCCGCGCCATGCTGGCCGCCCGGCTCGGGGGCCGGCCCACGCGGGCGAACTTCCGCACCGGCGAGCTGACCGTGGCCACCCTCGTCCCGATGCGCTCCGTGCCGCACCGGGTCGTGGTCCTGCTCGGCCTGGACGACGAGGTGTTCCCACGCGGCGCCGGGGCGGACGGTGACGACGTGCTGGCCCGCGACCCGGCGCCCGGAGAGCGGGACCGGCGCAGCGAGGACCGGCAGCTGCTACTGGACGCCGTGCTGAGCGCCGAGGAGCGGCTGATCGTGCTGTACACCGGCGCCGATCCGGTCAGCGGTCAGCCGCGGCCCCCGGCGGTCCCGCTGGGCGAGCTGCTCGACGTCCTGGCCGTCACAGCCGGAACCGACGTCGTACGGCCGCACCCGCTGCAGCCCTTCGACCCCGCCAACTTCGCGGCGGCCGGTCCCTTCAGCCACGACCGCACCGCCCTCGCCGGGGCGCGGGCCGCCCGCGGGCCACGGACGGCGGCACCGGAGTTCCTGCCCGCCCCGCTGGCCCGGCCGGGCGGGGATGTCGAGCTGGCCGACCTGGTCGCGTTCACCGCCCACCCGGTGCGCGCCCTTTTGCACCAGCGCCTCGGCGTCCGGCTGCCGCAGGAGGACGACGAGGTCGCTGACGCGCTGGCGGCCGAGCTGGACGCGTTGGGCCGGTGGGACGTCGGCGAGCGGATGCTGGTCGCCCGGCTGCGGGGCGTGCCGGCCGCTGACTGGCGGCAGGCCGAGTGGCGGCGCGGCACGCTGCCCCCGCTGCGGCTCGGGGAGCAGGTGCTGGCCGACGTCGCGGCGGGCGTCGAGGCGGTCGTCGCGGGAGCCGCGTCGCTGTACGCCGTACCGCCCGAGACCCACGATGTGACCGTCGACCTGGGCGGTGGGCGGCGGCTGACCGGGTCGGTCCCGGGCGTGCGCGGCGGCACCGTGGCGGCCGCGTCGTACTCCCGGCTGGGGCCGCGGCACCGGCTGGCCGGGTGGATCCGACTGCTCGCCCTGGCCGCGGGCGACGACGGGCCTTGGCAGGCGGTCACGGTCGGCCGGTACCGGCGGGACCGGGCCGAGGGCAGCATCCTGGTCCCCCCGCCCGACCCGCTCACCGTGCTGCGAGACCTGGTGGGCCTACGGGACGAGGGCCTGTGCCAACCGCTGCCGTTGCCACCCGCGGCCGCGGCGGCGTACGCCGAACGGCGACAGCGCGGGGATGCCTTGACCGAGGCGATGGCCGCGGCGGAGGCGGCGTACGGCGGGATGTACGGCGACCACACCGACCGGCACCTGGAGTACGTGTTCGGCACCGACGGGGCCTGGGAACGGATCGGTGCCGAGCCCGGGGACGGGACCGAGCCGACTCGGTTCGGCTCGCTGGCCGTGCGGTTGTGGGCGCCGCTGCTGGCCGCCGAGCAGCGGAGGACGGCGTGACCGGGGACGGCGGTGGCCGCACCTCGGCCGAGGGCGGCCACCTGACTGACGCGGGCCGGACGGCCGGCGCCACGGCCGGCGGCCCCGGCGGCCCCGGCGGCGAGACCTTCGACCCGTACGGCCCACTGCCGACCGGCACCGTCGTACTCGAGGCCAGCGCCGGAACCGGCAAGACCTGGACGATCGCCGCGCTGGCGACCCGCTACGTCGCCGAGGGCGTCGCGGAGTTGTCGGAGCTGATGCTGGTGACGTTCGGGCGGGCCGCCACCCAGGAGCTGCGCGAGCGCACCCGCGAGCGGATGACCAGCGCCTCCCGGGGCCTGGCCGACCCCGCGGCCGCGGACAGCGACGACGAGCTGGTCGCCCGGCTGGCCGCGACCGACCGCGCGCAACGGCACCGGCGACTGGTCAGGGCGCTGTCGGATTTCGACGGGGCCACCATCGCCACGACGCACAGCTTCTGCCAGCGGATGCTCGACGGGCTGGGCATCGCCGGCGAGCGGGAGCCCAACGCCGCGCTCGTCGAGGAGGTCGACGATCTGACCCGCGAGGTCGCCGACGACCTGTACCTGCAGCACTACGCCGGCCATGGTGAGACGCTGCCACTACTCACCGCGCAAGACGCGAGGATCGTCGCCCTGCAGGGGGTCCGGGACCGGCAGGCCCGCCTCGAACCGGCCGACGCCCGCCCGGGCACCGCCGCCGCCCAACGCTACACCCTGGCCATCGAGGCCCGGGCGGAGGTAGAGCGGCGCAAGCGGCGCAAGGGAATCCGCGACTTCGACGACCTGCTGATCCTGCTGCGCGACGTCCTGGCCGACCCCGAGCGCGGCCCCGCCGCCGCCGGGCGGATCCGGGAACGCTTCCGGGTCGTCCTGGTCGACGAGTTCCAGGACACCGATCCCGTGCAGTGGGAGGTGCTGCGCCGCGCCTTCGAAGGGCACTGCACGCTCATCCTGATCGGCGACCCGAAGCAGGCCGTCTACGCCTTCCGCGGGGCCGAGGTCCGCAGCTACCTCGACGCCGTCGCCCGGGCCGGCGCGCCGCGCACCCTGGACCGCAACTGGCGCAGCGACGCGGGCCTGCTCACCGCCCTGGACCATCTGTACGGCGGGGCGGAGCTGGGCCACGAGCAGATCGTCGTACGCCGGGTCCGGGCCGCGCAGCCAACGCCGCGGCTGACCGGCGGGCCACCATTGCGACTGCGGCAGGTACTGCGGGAAGGCCGGCAGTACAACGGTTTTCCCCTGCTGCCGGCGCTGCGCGAGCGGGTGGCCAGTGACCTGGCCGACGACATGGTGCGGCTGCTGACCGGTCCCGCCCGGTTCGACGGGCGCCCCCTGGTGCCCGGCGACCTGGCCGTCCTCGTCCGCACCTGGCGGCAGATCCCGTTCGTCCACCAGGCGCTGGACCGGGCCGGGCTGCCGTGGGTGCTCGGCAGCACGACGAGCGTGTTCGAGACGCCGAGCGCCGTGGACTGGCTGTACGTGCTGCAGGCGCTGGAGCAGCCGCACCGCGCCCCGCGGGTCCGGCTGGCCGCGCTGACCCCGCTGCTCGGGCGGACCGCGACCGAGCTTGCCGACGCCGGCGACGTCCTCGGCTCCGAACTGGCGCTGCGGCTGCGGGAGTGGGCGGCGGTGTTCGGCCAGGCCGGGTTCGCGGCGGCGTTCGAGCGGCTGGCGTCCTGGTCCCGGCTGGAGGAACGGCTGCTGCGGCGTCCCTCGGGCGAGCGGCAGCTGACCGATCTGCGCCACCTCGCCCAGGTCCTCGACCGGGCCGCCGTCGAGCAGGGACTCGGGCTGACCGCGCTCACCGTCTGGCTCGCCGAGCGGATCGGTGACCCGAACCTGGCCGGTGCGGCCGAGCGCAGCCGCCGGCTGGACACCGACGCCGCGGCGATCCAGGTGGTCACGGTGCACGCCAGTAAGGGCCTGGAGTTCCCCGTCGTCTACGTCCCGTTCGGCTGGGACGGCGCCCGCAACCCGGACCCAGGCAGCCTGCTCCTGCACGACGACGACGGGGTCCGGGTGCGCGACATCGGCGGCGAGGCCGGCCCTGGGTACGCCGGACGTCGGGCCCGGCACGACGCCGAGGAGGCCGGGGAGGAACTGCGCCTGCTGTACGTCGCCCTGACCCGGGCGCAGTCGCAGGTGGTGGCGTGGTGGGCGCCGTCGTCCCGGACCACCGGGGCGCCGCTGCACCGGCTGCTTCTCGGCCGGTCCGAACGCCGGACCGAGGACCGGACCGCAGACCGGACCGCAGACCGGCCCGAGCCGGCCGCGCGTAGCCCGGTGCCCGCCGACGCGGTGGTTACCGCACGCCTGTCGGAGTGGGCGACCGCCGGCGGCGGCACGCACGAGATCGTGCCGCCGCACGAGCGGCTGCGGTGGACCCCGCCGGCCGCACCGGCGACGGAGCTGGTCGCGGCGCGCTTCGACCGGGTGCTGGACAGCGCGTGGCGGCGGGCGTCGTACTCCTCGCTGACCGCTGCGGCGCACGAGCGGGCCGGGGTGGGCGCGGCAGGGGTGGGTACGGCCGCCGGGGTCGGCAGCGAGGCCGAGCGGCCGGGCCAGCACGACGAGCCCGACGACGTCTCCGTCTCCGCCTCGGCCGAACCCCACGGCCCGCCGTCGACGATGAACGGCCTGCCGTCGGGGGCGGCGTTCGGCACCCTGGTCCACGAGGTGCTGGAGATGGTGGACACCTCGGCGGTCGACCTCGGCGCCGAGCTGCGGCGGGTGTGCGCGCGGTCGGTGGGCGCCCGGCTGGCCGCCGTCGATCCGGACGAGCTGGCTGCTGCGCTGCTGCCGGTGCTGCACACACCGCTGGGCCTGGCCCCGGACGTGACGCTCGCCGACGTCGCGCCCGCCGACCGGCTGGCCGAGCTGACCTTCGAGCTGCCGCTGGCCGGCGGGGACACCGTCGTCGGCCGGCCGGTCACGGTGCCGCGGATTGCCGAACTGCTGAAGGACCGGCTGCCGGCCAACGACGTGCTGGCGGGGTACGCCGACCGACTGGCCGACGTCGAGGGCGACGCGCTGCGCGGCTACTTGACCGGCTCGATCGACATGGTGCTGCGGCGACCCGAGCCGCGTTACGTCGTCGTCGACCACAAGACCAACCGGCTCGGGGAGGGCGACCTCACGGCGGGCCACTACCGCGGCCCGGCGATGACGGCGGAGATGCTGCGCCAGCACTACCCGTTGCAGGCGTTGCTGTACTCGGTGGCGCTGCACCGGTACCTGCGGTGGCGGCAGCCGGACTACGACCCGGCGCAGCATCTCGGCGGGGTGCGGTACCTGTTCCTGCGCGGCATGGTCGGACCGGAGACACCGCCCGGCTGCGGGGTGTTCGGGTGGGACCCGCCCGCTTCGCTGATCGTGGCGCTGTCCGACCTGCTGGCGGGTCGGTCGTGAGGGTGGTGGCCGCGCGCGGCGTACTCGCGGCGTTCAACGAGGCCGGGGTGCTGGACGCGGCCGACGTGCACGTGGCCCGTCGGCTCGGGCGCCTGGGCGGGGAGTCGGACGAGGCGGTGCTGCTGGCCGCGGCGCTGGCGGTACGGGCGGTGCGGCTTGGTTCGGTGTGCGTGCAGCTGGACCGGTGGCGCGAGGTGACTGTGGAAGACGTCGACGTTGCGGCATTGCCGTGGCCGGACGACGTCCTCGGGCCGTTGCGGGCTTCGCCGCTGGTGGTCGGTTCGGCGACCGGGCCGCTGCGGCCGTTGCGGTTGGTGGAGGGCGTCGGCGGACCGCTGCTGTACCTGGACCGGTATTACCGGCAGGAGCAGACGGTGACCCGGGCGCTGGACGAGCGCGCGTCGTCGTACCCGGTGGTGGATGCGGACCGACTGGCGGCGGCGTTGGGAGCTGCGTTCCCCGCCGTACCGGCTCCGGACCGGCAGCGGCTGGCCGTGGCGGTGGCGGCGACCCGGCGGACCAGCGTGATCACCGGTGGACCGGGGACGGGCAAGACATACACCGTGGCCCGGCTGCTGACGGTATTGCGGGCGGTGTCGCCGGACACGCGGGTCGCGCTGGCCGCGCCGACCGGCAAGGCGGCGGCGCGGCTGGCCGAGGAGGTGGCCGCGCACGGGGTCGCGCTGCCGGCCAGGACGCTGCACCGGTTGCTCGGGTGGCGGCCGGACAGCACGAGCCGGTTCCGGCACGACGCGCAGAACCGGCTGCCGTACGACGTGGTCGTGGTCGACGAGTGCTCGATGGTGTCGCTGACGATAATGTCGCGGCTGCTGGAGGCGGTCCGGCCGGACTCGCGCCTGGTGCTGGTAGGCGACGCGGACCAGTTGACGTCGGTGGAGGCGGGGGCGGTGCTGGCCGACCTGGTGGCCCGCCCGGCCGCCGGTCCGGCGGGTCCCGAGCTGTCAGAGCTGGTGCCGGACGATCTCGTCGGGGCCGATTCGGCCGAGCTGGCCGCGGGGGTGGTGCGGCTGGACCGCGGGCACCGCTTCAGCGGCGGCATCGCGGACCTGGCCGACGCCGTACGCGCCGGTGACGCTACGACGGTGCTGGACGTGCTGCGGTCGGGGCGCGCGGACGTGTCCTTCCATCCGCCGTCCGACCTCGCCGCGGTGGAGGCCGACGTCACCGGGTCGGGTCAGGCGGTGATCGCGGCGGCGGTGGCGGGGGACATCGACGGCGCGCTGGCGGCGCTGGCCGAGCACCGCCTGCTGTGCGCGCACCGGCACGGCCCGTTCGGCGTGGCCGCGTGGGACCGCCGGGCGCGGGAGTGGGTGACCGGCCGGCCGGCCGAGGGGCCGGGCTGGTACGCCGGGCAGCCGCTGCTGGTCACCGCGAACGACTACGACCTGGGGGTGTGGAACGGCGACACCGGCGTGGTGCTGGCCGACGGCGACGGCGTGATCGCCGCCTTCGACCGGCCCGGCGCGCCGATCCGGTTGCACCCGTCGCGGCTGGCAGCCGTGCAGACCGTGTACGCGATGACGATCCACCGCGCCCAGGGCAGCCAGTACAACCGGGTGTCCGTCGTCCTCCCGGACCAGGCCTCAGCCCTGCTGTCCCGCGAACTGCTGTACACCGCCGTCACCCGCGCGGCCGATCAGGTACGGGTGGTGGGTACGGAGGAGTCCGTCCGCGCCGCCGTCGAGCGGCAGGTGCTGCGGGCCAGCGGGCTGCGGCGAAGATCTTCGAGCCCTGCCGAGGCCTGACGGGGCGAGGCGCGACAGCTCGCGGCCGACTGTGTGGCACGGTGATCCCTGTGGCGTTCTCCGTGGTCAATGTCGACGCCTGGCCGGTGCATGACTACGAGCAGATCGGGACGACCGTAAGGACCGGCTGCAGGGGCCGTACGCACGGCTGTGGCTGTTCAACCCGCGAGCCGAGAGGTCAGACCGTGACGTCTGCGGGGGTGTGCGGGCCCAGTCCGGTGTCGCGATGTTCGTCGTTGTATCAGGCGAAGAACGCCTGGCTGTGCAGCCGG
>JBBPYA010000340.1:0-5854 GCA_038200385.1 Mycobacteriales bacterium | reverse complement strand
GGACCGGGACACCCGGGGATTCATCTCGATCACGACCAGCCGCCCGGTGCCGGGATGGACGGCGAACTGGATGTTGCAACCGCCGGTGTCCACGCCCACTGCGCGCAAGACGTCGATGCCCACGTCGCGCATCTGCTGGTACTCGCGGTCGGTCAGAGTCATCGCCGGCGCCACGGTCAGGCTGTCCCCAGTGTGCACGCCCATCGCGTCGATGTTCTCGATGGAGCAGACGACGACCACGTTGTCGTTGCGGTCGCGCATCAGCTCCAGCTCGTACTCCTTCCAGCCCAGCACGCTCTCCTCGACGAGCACCTCGGCCGTCGGGCTCGCCGCCAGCCCGGCACCGGCGATCCGGTGCAGCTGCGCCTCGTCCCGGGCCAGCCCGGAGCCGGCCCCACCCATCGTGAACGAGGGGCGCACGACGACCGGGTAGCCGAGATCCGCCACTGCGGACAGGGCCTCGGACAGGGTGCGGCAGACGGTGCTGAGGGGGACGTCGGCACCGACGGAGCGCACGATGTCCTTGAACAGCTGACGGTCCTCGCCGCGCCGGATCGCCTCGATGTCGGCGCCGATCAGCTCCACTCCGTGCCGCTGCAGGGCACCGGACTCGTGCAGCGCCACCGCGATGTTCAGCGCCGTCTGCCCGCCGAGGGTGGCCAGCACCGCGTCGGGCCGCTCGGCGGCGATGATCTGCTCGACGTAGTCGGGGGTGAGCGGCTCGACGTACGTCGCGTCCGCCAGCTCGGGGTCGGTCATGATGGTGGCCGGGTTGGAGTTGACGAGGCTGACGCGCACCCCCTCCTCCCGCAACACCCGGCAGGCCTGCGTGCCGGAGTAGTCGAACTCGCAGGCCTGACCGATGACGATCGGCCCGGAGCCGATGACCAGGACGTGCCGCAGGTCCGCGCGCCGGGGCATCAGCGGTCCACCCCCCGCCGACGATCATGGTGATCCGCCGGTCCCGACCTGCTGTAGCCCATGATCATCGCGACATCAGGTCGACGAAGGAGTCGAACAGGCCGTCGGAGTCGTGCGGGCCGGCCGCGGCCTCCGGATGGAACTGCACGCCGAAGGCCGGCACGTCGAGACACCGCAGGCCCTCAACTACACCGTCGTTCAACCCCACGTGGCTGACCTCCGCGCGACCGAAGTCGGTGTCGAACTCCCCGTCCAGCGGGGCCGCCACGGCGAACCCGTGGTTGTGCGCGGTAATCGCGACCCGGCCGGTCCGACGGTCCTGCACCGGCTGGTTGACGCCGCGGTGGCCGTACGCCAGCTTGTACGTCCCGAGCCCCAGCGCGCGACCGAGGATCTGGTTGCCCAGGCAGATGCCGAACACCGGGACCCGCGCTTCGAGGACCGCCCGCATCGCGGCGACGGCGTAGTCGCAGGCGCCCGGATCCCCGGGTCCGTTGGAGAAGAACACGCCGTCCGGCCGGCTCGCCAGCAGGTCGGCCGGCGCCGTCGTGGCCGGCAGCACATGCACCTCGATCCCCCGGGCCGCCAGCCGCTGCGGGGTCGTCGACTTGATCCCGAGGTCGATCGCCGCGACCGTGCCGCGACGGCGCCCCACCGCCGGCACGACGTAGGACCGGGCGGTCGACACCTCCCGGGCGAGGTCCGCCCCGGACATCACAGGGCTGGCACGCACAGCTGCGAGCAACCGGTCGATGTCGATGTCGGTGTCGGTGTCCACTGTGGACACACCGACCCGCATGGCACCGCGCTCGCGCAGGTGCCGGGTCAAGGCCCGGGTGTCGACTCCGTGCAGCCCGACGACGTCGTGCTCGACCAACGCCGACTCCAAGCTGCGCTCGGACCGCCACGAGGATGCCGTGCGGGCCGGGTCGCGCACGACGTACCCAGCGACCCAGATCCGGTCGGATTCGCAGTCCGCGGCGTTCCATCCGGTGTTGCCGACATGCGGCGTGGTCATCACCACCACCTGACGGTGGTAGCTGGGGTCGGTCAGGGTCTCCTGGTATCCGGTCATCCCGGTGCAGAACACGGCCTCGCCGAGCACCTGGCCCGCCGCGCCGTAACGCTGCCCGGCGAACGCCCGCCCGTCCTCCAGCACCAGCACCCCCGCGCCGCCCCTGCCCTGCACCACCGTCCGCTCGCTTGGCTCGCCGGGCGACACCGTCCGCTCGCTCACGCCTGCGCTTTCCCGTCCAGGACGGTCGGCGTACCGCGTAGGAACGTCGCGACGACCCGACCGGGCAGTTCCATCCCGGCGTACGGCGTGTTCCGGCTGCGGCTGGCCAACTCCGCCGGGTCGACGGTGCCGCGGGCCTGCGGGTCGAGCAGCACCAGGTTCGCCGGTGTACCGGCGGCCAGCTCCGCGCCGTGCCCGTCGCGCACCAGGCCGCCGATCCGCGCGGGCCGAACCGACATCCGGTCGGCCAGCGCCCGCCAGTCCAGCAGCCCCGGCTCGACCATCGTCGCGAGCACGATCGACAACGCGTGCTGGAGCCCGAGCATCCCTGGCCGGGCCGCGCCCCACTCGCACTCCTTGTCCTCCACCGCGTGCGGCGCGTGGTCGGTGGCGACCGCGTCGATGGTCCCGTCGGCCAGCCCCTTGCGCAGCGCGGCGACGTCGGCGGCGGTGCGCAACGGCGGGTTCACCTTGTAGACCGGGTCGTAGGTCGCTGCGAGATCGTCGGTCAGCAGCAGATGGTGGGGTGTCACCTCGGCCGTGACGTCGATCCCCCTGCCCTTGGCCCAGCGCAGCAGCTCCACCGAGCCCGCGGTCGAGACGTGGCAGACGTGCAGCCGCGAGGACACGTGGCCGGCGAGCAGGACGTCGCGCGCGATCACCGCCTCCTCCGCGGCGGCCGGCCAGCCGGTCAGCCCGAGCCGCGCGGACAGCACGCCCTCGTTCATCTGGGCGTCCTCGGTCAGCCGGGGTTCCTCGGCGTGCTGGGCGATCACCCCGCCGAAGGCCTTGACGTACTCCAGGGCGCGGCGCATCAGGGCCGGGTCGGCCACACAGTGCCCATCGTCGGAGAACACCCGGACCCGGGCGGCCGAATCAGCCATCGCCCCGAGTTCGGCGAGCCGGCACCCGGCCAGGCCCACGGTTACCGCCCCCACCGGAGCCACGTCCACGAGCCCGGTCTCCCGCCCGAGCCGCCAGACCTGTTCCACGACCCCGGCGGTGTCGGCGACGGGGTCGGTGTTGGCCATCGCGTGCACCGCGGTGAACCCGCCCAGCGCCGCCGCGCGGGAGCCGGACTGCACGGTCTCGGCGTCCTCCCGGCCAGGCTCGCGCAGATGGGTGTGCAGGTCGACCAGTCCGGGCAGCGCGATCAGCCCGTCGGCGTCGATCCGCTCCGCGCCGGGCGCGGACAGCCCGGTGCCGACCTCGACGAGCACGCCGTCGCGGACGTGCAGGTCCACGGCGGCCTCGCCGTACGGCCGGGCGCGCCGGATCACCCAGTCCCGCCGGCTCCGGTCCGCGCTCATGTGGCGCCCCCCTCGGCGCCGCCCAGCAGCAGGTAGAGCACGGCCATCCGGACCGACAGGCCGTTGCTGACCTGTTCCACGATCGTGGAACGCACCGAGTCGGCCACCTCGGCCGCGATCTCCATCCCCCGGTTCATCGGGCCGGGATGCATCACAATCGCGTCGTCGCCGAGCGTGGCCATCCGCGCCGCGTCCAGTCCGTAGCGCCGGCTGTACTCGCGGGGGCTCGGGAAGTAGGACGCGGCCATCCGCTCCCGCTGCACCCGCAGCATCATGACGACGTCGGCCTTGGGCAGGTGCTCGTCCAGGTCGAAGCCCACCTCCGCCGGCCAGGCCTCTACCCCCACCGGCAGCAGTGTTGGTGGCGCTACGAGGGTGACCTCGGCGCCGAGCGTGCTCAGCAGCAGGACGTTGGAGCGCGCCACCCGGCTGTGCAGCACGTCCCCGACGATGGTGACGCGCAGCCCCTCGAGCCGGCCCAGTCGGGAGCGCATCGTGTAGGCGTCCAGCAGGGCCTGCGTGGGGTGCTCGTGGGTCCCGTCGCCGGCGTTGACGACGCTGCCGCGCACCCATTGGGCCAGCCGGTGCGGTGCCCCGGACATCGAGTGCCGTACGACGACGGCGTCGGCGCCCATCGCCTCCAGGGTGAGCGCGGTGTCCTTCAGGCTCTCCCCCTTGGAGACGCTGGAGCCCTTGGCTGAGAAGTTGATGACGTCCGCGGACAGCCGCTTGGCCGCCAGCTCGAAGGAGATCCGGGTCCGCGTGGAGTCCTCGTAGAACAGGTTGACCACGGTCCGACCCCGCAGGGTCGGCAACTTCTTGACCTCGCGGCCGGCCAGTGTGGTCTCGATCTGCTGGGCGGTGTCCAGGACCAGGGTGGCCGCGTCGCGGTCCAGGTCGGCCGCGGACAGCAGGTGGGTGCTCATCGGCGTACTCCGCTCAGCGTCTGGACGCGGCCGCTCACTGCTTGCCGCCCTGGATCAGCACGACGGCGTCGCGGCCGTCGACCTCGGTGAGTTGCACCCGTACCTGGTCGGCAAGTGCGGTGGGGATGTTCTTGCCGACGTAGTCCGCGCGGATCGGCAGCTCCCGGTGGCCCCGGTCGACCAGCACCGCCAGTTGCACCCCGCGGGGCCGCCCGAGTTCGCGCAAGGCGTCCAGCGCCGCGCGGACGGTCCGCCCGCTGAACAGGACGTCGTCGACGAGGACCACGAGCTTGTCGGCAACACCGCCGGCGGGCTCGGTGGTCTCCTCCAGGGCGCGAACCGCGCGCAGCCGCAGGTCGTCGCGGTACAGCGTCGGGTCCAGCACCCCGACCGGGACCTGCGTGCCTTCGAACGCCTGCATCCGGGCGGCGAGCCGGCGGGCCAGCGGAGCACCCCGGGTCGGGATACCGATCAGCACGGTGTCGTGGGCGCCGGCGGACTTCTCCAGGATCTGATGGGCGATCCGATCGACGGTGCGGGCGAGCGCAGCCGGGTCGAGGATCGGTCTACGCGCCGGGCCGCCAGGGGCCTGCGCGTCGTGGGTCGAACCCACTGGACCTCCTTGTCCGCCTCACGGGACGGTCGTTAAAGGATGTCGGGCGTCGTCACGCTACCAGTGCCGATCCTGCCCGGACGGGTGGCGGAGCTTGCGCGTCGCTCATTTCTTCCCTACTGTCCGTGATCAGTCCACGTGTACGCTGCGTAATCACGGACCCCCTACCGTCACTGCCGACAGGAGCGAACGGATGAGTGACTACGCGAAGGCACTCGGAGCGCGACTGCGCGCAATTCGAAATCAGCAGGGCCTGTCCCTGCAGGGCGTCGAGGAGAAGTCGACCGGCCGCTGGAAGGCGGTCGTGATCGGCTCGTACGAGCGCGGGGACCGCGCCGTGACCGTGCAGAAATTGGCCGAACTGGCCAACTTTTACGGCATCCCGATCGCGGAATTGCTGCCTGATGCCCGCCCGATCCGATCGGGGGACCCCGCGACGAAGGTCGTGCTCAACCTGGAACGACTCGGCCAACTGCCGGCCGATCAGGCCGGCCCGTTGGCCCGCTACGCCGCGACCATCCAGAGCCAGCGCGGCGACTACAACGGCCGGGTGCTCTCGATCCGCAGCGAGGACCTCAAGTCGCTGGCCATCATCTACGACATCACGCCGGGCGAATTGACCGATGAACTGATCCGCTGGGGGGTCCTCACACCCGACGCCAGGCCTCCGATGGATCACCTGGACGAGTGATTTCTTTCTGACTCTTCCGTGACCCGACCCGGAGAAGACCTAGAGTGTTTAGTCACTCGCAGTGACCAATCGGTGGCAGGTCCCGGGGCGCGGTCAAGCCCGGAGGGACGGTCCGAGCAGCACCAGCCGGCCGAGCAGTCCGTTGACGAATCGGGG
>JBBPYA010000339.1:0-4501 GCA_038200385.1 Mycobacteriales bacterium | reverse complement strand
CGCCCTCATGCTGGCCGAGGCCGGCTACCGGCAACGCAGCGACCCCAAGGACCTGGTCCATGCCGACCCGGACAACGACGTGGAGTTCTTCTACCTGCGCCCCCGCGACATCGCGGTGTACGTGGGGGAGGGCACCCTGGACCTGGGGTTGACCGGGCGGGACCTACTGCGCGACAGCGGGACCGGCGCCACCGAGATCCTGGCCCTCGGCTTCGGTGAGTCCACGTTCCGGTACGCCGCCCGTTCCGGCGCCGCCACCTCGGTGGCCGACTTCGAGGGCCAGCGGATCGCGACGTCCTACCCCCAGCTGGTGAACGCCCACCTCGCCGAGCACGGCGTGTCCGCCCAGGTCGTCCGGCTCGACGGGGCCGTCGAGAGCGCGATCCGGCTCGGGGTGGCCGACGTCATCGCCGACGTGGTGTCGACCGGTCTGACGCTGCGCCAGGCCGGCCTGGAGCTCGTCGGCGACGCGGTCCTGCACTCCGAGGCGGTGCTGATCCGGCGCACGGCCGGCGCCGACGAACCGGCCGTGGAACAACTGGTCCGCCGGCTGCAGGGGGTCCTGGTGGCCCGGCGGTACGTGATGATGGCCTACGACGTCCCGGTGGCCCTGCTCGAGCGGGCCTGCGAGCTGACCCCCGGGATCGAGTCGCCGACCATCTCGCCGCTGCAGAACCGGGACTGGGTGGCGGTGAGCGCGATGGTGCTCCGGCGGCAGACCAACCAGGTGATGGACGAGTTGTGGACCCTCGGTGCCCGCGGGATCCTGGTCACCGACATCTCCGCCTGCCGGCTGTGACCCCGACCACCGACCTCGGGCGCGGCGTTCGCGGGCCCGGCGGAGATGGCGCTACCGTCGTACGACCCAGCGAACGGACGACCCCGCGAAACGGAGCCAACGCGTGACATCAGGACGGCCCGACCAGGAGCAGGCAGGCGACGTGCTGCTCGTGCACGGCGGCCAGCCGCTGCAGGGCGAGATCCGCCTGCGCGGTGCGAAGAACCTCGTGCCCAAGGCGATGGTCGCCGCGCTGCTCGGCCAGGGGCCGAGCGTGTTGCGCAACATCCCCGACATCGACGACGTCGAGATCGTCACCCGGCTGCTGGAGCTGCACGGGGTGGCGGTGCGTCCCGGCGCGGAGTCCGGCGAACTGATCCTGGACCCGGCCAGCGTCGAGCGCGCCGACACCGCTGACGTGGACGCGCACGCCGGCGCCAGCCGGATCCCGATCCTGTTCTGCGGCCCGCTGCTGCACCGCCTCGGGCACGCGTTCATCCCGGACCTGGGCGGCTGCCGGATCGGGGACCGGCCGATCGACTTCCACCTCGATGTGCTGCGCCAGTTCGGCGCCGAGATCGACAAGCGGCCACAGGGGCTGTACCTGTCCGCGCCCAGCCGGCTGCGGGGCACGAAGGTCGAGCTGCCGTTCCCGAGCGTCGGCGCCACCGAGCAGGTGCTCCTGACCGGCGTGCTCGCCGAGGGCGTCACCGAGTTGCGCAACGCCGCCATCGAGCCGGAGATCGTCGACCTGATCGCCGTGCTGCAGAAGATGGGCGCGATCATCGCCGTGCACACCGACCGGGTGATCCGGATCACCGGCGTGGACCGGCTCGACGGGTACACCCACCGCGCGATGAGCGACCGGCTGGAGGCCGCGTCGTGGGCCTGCGCGGCGCTGGCGACGCAGGGCGACGTCTACGTCCACGGCGCCGTGCAGAAGGACATGATGACCTTCCTCAACGTCTTCCGGACCGTCGGCGGCGCGTTCGAGGTCGACGACGACCGCGGGATCCGGTTCTGGCATCCCGGTGGGGCACTGCACGCGCTGCCGCTGGAAACCGACGTACACCCCGGGTTCCAGACCGACTGGCAGCAGCCGCTCGTGGTGGCCCTCACCCAGGCCACCGGCCTGTCGATCCTGCACGAGACCGTGTACGAGAACCGGCTCGGCTTCACCGCGGCGCTGGCGTCCATGGGCGCGCACATCCAGCTGTACCGCGAGTGCCTCGGTGGTACGCCGTGCCGCTTCGGGCAGCGGAACTTCCTGCACTCCGCGGTGATCAGCGGGCCGACGAAGCTGCAGGCCGCGGACCTGGAGATCCCGGACCTGCGGGGCGGGTTCAGCTACCTGATCGCCGCGCTCAGCGCGCAGGGAACGTCCACGGTGCAGGGGATCGACCTGATCAACCGCGGGTACGAGGGATTCCTGGGCAAGCTGTCCGACCTCGGCGCGCGGGTCGAAGCCCGCGCCGGCTGAGGCCCCGCGGCACCGGCGGCCGGCGGGCGTGCGGTGGACGGGCTGCGGGCCGGACCGCTGGTCGTACCCGAGGACGAGCTGAGTGAGCGGTTCAGCCGCTCGTCGGGTCCGGGTGGTCAGTCGGTGAACACCACGGACTCCCGCGTCGAGCTGAGCTGGGACGTCGTGCGCTCTGCGGTGCTGGCCGACTGGCAGCGGGCCCGGCTCGTCGACCGGCTCGGCGCCCGACTCGTCGACGGCGGGCTGACCGTCGCCGCCAGCGAGTACCGCTCGCAGTGGCGCAACCGGCAGGCGGCCCGGGAGCGGATGAGCCGGCTGGTGTCCGAGGCGCTCGCGCCACCGCCGCCACGGCGCCGCGCGACCCGGCCGAGCCGGCGAGCCACCGAACGGCGGCTGGCCGACAAGCGGAACCGCGGCGACGTCAAACGCGGCCGCGGCAACCGCCGCCCGGGCGAGGAGTAGTCACTCCGGCCGCGTCGCCGGTGACGGGGTCGGCTTAGCAACTGAGCGAATCTGGGTGTTTCGTGATCTTGGCGCGCCGCCAGCCGGTGGTGCTACTGGACCGCGCCTCGCGCCCGGCTTGCCAGATCTCAGGGTGGAGTCGACGGCCGGGGTGCTGGTCGGCGGGAAGCCGTTTGGACGTGCGCCAGGTGCGGGTCAAGGACCTGCCTATGGGCAACTCAAGACCGCCCGCCTGGCAGATATGGGCATGGTCATGGGTATCACCCAGCGGCTCGTGCAGCCGGCCGCTCGCTTCATTCACCCCGCCGAGTGGTGACGGGCGGTCAGGCATCGAGCCCGAGGTCACTGGTCCTCCAGCGAGCGGCAGACGGGGAACGATCCACATGCGGTTGACGTCGTAGCAGTTATGCAGGATCACGTGGTGGACAATCGGCCGGGGCGCCCGCGACCGGCCGCTGGCGCCCGCGAAGCCCATCACTCCCTCACCCATCCCCCGGCACCGGACGCCGCCTGATGTGGTGGCAGACACTGCTTGGCATCCTCGCCGGCCTGCTGCTGGTCTACGTCGTCCTGCTGGTGCTGCTGTGGCGCTACGCCCGCCGACACCCCGACACCATCACCCTGCGCGCCGCGCCGCGGCTGCTGCCCGACCTGCTGCGCCTGATCCGCCGCCTCGCCGCCGACAAGACCGTGCCCACCGGGGTTCGGGTGCGACTGGTGCTGCTGCTGGTCTACCTGGCCTCACCGATCGACATCATCCCTGACTTCGTGCCGGTCATCGGCTACGCCGACGACGCCATCGTCGTCGCCCTCGTCCTACGCGCGGTCACCCGGCGCGCCGGGCCTGACGCGCTCGACCGCCACTGGCCCGGGACACCGGAAGGCCTGCGCCTGATCAAACAACTCGCCGGCCTGCCCGCCAGCAACAGCTGACATCCACAGCAGGACCGCACGTTTCGCAGCGCGATCCCCCTTGCGGGAGCCGCGGGTGCCGTCGCGTGGGCGGGCCTGGCGTGTCAATGAGGAACCGCACCTTTGGGCACATGCCCTTGCAGGGTGGCTCGTCCTCGTCCTCGTCATCGGCTCTTCGGTCGGGAATCGACCGGGCCCGCAGGGCCGATCGTAGCGTCGGGTCGAGGGGCGGTCTCGGTTCTCGGCGACGAGCGGGGGCGTCTTGCTGCGGCCAACCACGGCTGGCGGCCTCGAGGGGCAAGACGACCCGATGGTCGGACCTGGTCGGAGGTGAGAATGCCGGTCCGCTACCGTCCAACGCCGCGTGCTGCGGACGACCACCTACCTCGGTCACGTCCTCGACGCACTACGCGGTGAAGACGTCGAAGTCACCAACGACCTTGCCGTCCATCTGACGCCCGCGCGCCACGACCACATCAACTTTTACCGGCAGCTACTTCTTCGACATCGACATCGACATCGACATCGACATCGACGCCGAACTCGGCCGCGACGGACACCGACCGTTACGCGTGACCGCCTGACAGCTCAAGATCACGAAAACACCCAGAACCGCTCCGTTGCTAAGCCGACCCCGTGACCACGTGCCGGTCAGGGCGTTGCCTGTCAGGGCGGTGCCGGTCAGGGAGGTGCCGGCGGGAGGGTGACGGTGACCCGCAGCCCGGGGGGGTCGGCGGCGTCGAGCTCGACCGTCCCGCCAGAGCGCCGGACGATCCCCCGCACGATGGCCAGCCCGAGCCCGCTGCCGCCGGTGTCCCGGTCACGGGCGGCGGCCAGCCGGGTGAACCGGTCGAAGACCCGCTCCCGGT
>JBBPYA010000338.1:0-37537 GCA_038200385.1 Mycobacteriales bacterium | reverse complement strand
GCTGCGCGGCCTTGACCAGGAACGACTCCTTGTCCAGGACGCCGGCACTGGCCAGGGTGCTCAAACCGGTGTTGAGGAAGATCAGGATCAGCGGCAGCAGCAGCAGGCCGAGCACGGTCCCGAACGTGGGAGGTGCGGCCTGCTCGGCGGTTTCCACGTCGACCCGCCGGCTGCCGGACCCGCCGCCGGCCCCGGGGGCGGGCACCTCGGAGTCCGGCCCGGTGGGCTGCCGACTGCCGGAGAGCAGCTGCGGGACCGGGAGGTCGTGCTGGCGGCCGGCCCAGGTGCCGAACAGGTAGCCACCCAGGTACCAGGTGGGGATGCCGATGAGCAGCCCGAACAGCAGCACCAGCCCGATGTCGGCGCCGATCAGCTCCGCCGCGGCAACCGGTCCGGGGTGCGGCGGGACGAAGGCGTGCATGACGGCGAACGCGCCCGCGACCGGCAGGCCGTAGATCAGCACCGAGCCGCCCAGCCGCAGCGCGATCGTGAAGACGATCGGCAGGAAGACCACGAGGCCGGCGTCGAAGAAGATCGGGAAGCCGAACAGCAACGCCGCGACCCCGAGGGCCAACGGCGCACGCTGCTCACCGAAACGGGCCACCAGCCGGTCGGCCAGCACCTGCGCCCCACCGCTGAAGTCCAGCAGCCGCCCGAGCATCGCCCCCAGCCCGACCAGCAGCGCCACGCTGGCCAGCGTCGAGCCGAACCCGTCGGTCAGCACCGTGGTGATGTTGGCGATCGGGACCTGTGCGGCGATGGCCACCAGGAGGCTGACCAGCACGAGCGCGAGAAACGCGTGCAGCTTCACCTTGATGATGAGCACCAGCAGCACGAGTACGGCGACCACGGCGATGGTGAGCAGCCAACCGGCCGCCAGTGTCGGTTCGATCTCCGTTGGCATGTAACCCCCTCGGCGGCGTCGGCATCCCGACGCGCGAACGTTTCGCAGCCGCGGGCGGCGGCCAGTGGCCGAGTGTGGCGCGGATGTCGGGCGACCGCACGCTGAGCTTTCCGTTCGACGGCCGACCTCGGCAGGATCAGCGGCATGCCCGCAGCTGTCCGTACCGCCGCTCGCAGCGCGATCCTCGGAACCGCGGGAACGTCCGCGGGCGCAGCGGGGTGGTGGCGATGGCGGCACCAGCGGTCCGCGGCGGTCGCGGCCTGGGTGCGCGGCGACGGCCGGCAGTGGCCGGCGGGGCCGCTGTCGGTCCGGGTGCTGGGCACCGCGGAGCCGGTCCTGCTGCTGCTGCACGGCATGGTGGCGGCCGGGAACTGCTTCGGTGCGGCGTACGACGACCTGGCGGAGCGGGCCACTCTCGTCGTACCGGACCTGCTCGGCTTCGGCGGCTCCATGCTGGTGACCGGCCGCACCGATGCCACCGCCCACATGGACGCACTCGACGAGGCGCTGGTCGCCCTCGACCTAGACCGGCGCCCGCTCGTCGTGGTCGGGCACTCGATGGGCGGCGCCCTGGCGCTGCGGTGGGCCGCCCGGCACGTCGACCGGGTGGGGGCGGTGGTGACGTTCGGCGCCCCGCTGTACCGCACCCGGGCCGAGGCCGACGAGCACGTGGCGGCGATGGGAGGCATGGAGGCGCTGCTGGCCGGCGACGGTGCGCTCCCCCGGGCGGTCTGCGGATGGATGTGCCGGCACCGGACCGCGGCGTCCTGGATCGCGGCGGCGTACCGTCCCGACCTCCCGGTCCCCGTGGCGCGGACCGGGGTCAAGCACACCTGGCACACCTACACCGGATCGATGAACGGGCTGATCCGCGACGCCGGTTGGCAGCGAGCGCCGCAGGTCCTGAGCCGGGCCGGCGTGCCTGTCGTGCTCGTCGCCGGTGACGCCGACCCTGTGCCGGTCCCGGGCCGAGCGGCCGAGCTGGCCGCGGCCTGGCCCGCCGTCACCGAACGGCGGCATCCCAGCGCCGACCACGGACTGCCACTGACCCATCCCGTGTGGTGCCGGCGCCTCATCGCCGACACGATGGCGGCGTCTGTGCGGTCCTGAGAAGGGCGCGGCACGGTGTGTCCCTGGCGTACTGCCTCCCGGGGCACCGGTCCCGGATCGTCGTCACCCGGGGGGCCCTGGCCGAACTCACCGGCAGCCGGCGGGCCGGGGGTTGCGGGGTCCGGACTTGCGATCACGGCGGACGGTGCATACCGTCGCGGTCGCCTGCCGACTGGTGGGCCCGCGGTCGTCGCCGAGTCCTGCCCCCGGCCGCGAGACCTAGCAGACCTGGAGGGCAGGAGTGGGGGACCCACATGTGGGGCCCGGCCGCTGTCACCGTCGTACGTCCGGTGATCGCGAGCGGGCTCCTTGGGGTGAAGCCGTCAACGCCGACGGCCGGGCAACCTCTTTTCCCGAACCCGACAGCTGACCCCGCAGGCGTGGGAGAGGGAAATCCTTGCCTAGGACCACATCCGGGCGCCATCGTGCGCCCAGCACCTCGTCGTTCCCGCGGCTGGCCCGGCGGCTCGCCGTAATCGGAACGGCAGCCGTAGCGGCCGGGGTAGCCGTCGCGGGTCCCGCGGCGGCCGCGTCGGACGCGACCTGGAACAGCATCGCGCAGTGCGAGAGCAGCGGGGACTGGTCGATCAACACCGGGAACGGGTACTACGGCGGACTGCAGTTCTCCCAGCCGACCTGGGAGGCCTACGGCGGGCTGCAGTACGCCCCGCGCGCGGACCTCGCCACCCGCGAGCAGCAGATCGCGGTGGCCGAGCGCACCCAGGACAGTCAGGGTTGGGGAGCGTGGCCGGCCTGCTCGGCCAAGCTGGGCCTGACCGGCTCGGACAACGCCGGCTCCGCGGCCGCGCCGGCCCCGAGCGCTCCGGCTCCGAGTTCGTCGAAGCCGAGCGCGTCCCAGCCGAGCTCGTCGAGCACCCCGCGCGCGCATCACCACCACAGCACGCCGGCACCGGCGCCCACGGCCGGGACGTACACCGTCGTGGCCGGGGACACCCTGTCCGAGATCGCCCAGCAGCTGGGGCTGTCCGGCTGGGACGAGCTGTACGCGGTGAACACCGCGACCGTGGCCGACCCTGACCTGATCTTCGTGGGCCAGGTGCTGCAGATCCCGGCCTGATCCAGCAAGGCCGTCGACGGCCGGTGACCTGCGACGGGTCACCGGCCGTTGCGCGTCCCAGCCCGGCACCTGACGTGCTCAGCCGGTGTCGGACCGTGCCTCCGGCAGGAACAGCGTGAAAGTCGTTGGCCCCGACGTGGACGCCAGGATGAGCCGTCCCTGCTCGGCCTCGGCGAGCCGGCGAGCCAGTGCCAGCCCCAGGCCGTGCCCGACCCCGCCGGACATCCCGCGCCGGAAGATCCCGGCCGGATCCAGATGCGCGATCCCCTCGTCGGCGACGTCGACGGCCACCGCCTCAGAGGCCTCCCGCACGGTCACCTGAACGGTGCCGCGGCCGTGCCGGTGGGCGTTGTCGATGAGCACCGCGAGGATGTTCCTGATGGCCGCGGGCGCCGCGGCGACCTGCGGGGGGCGGCCGCGTACGCGGAACTCCAACGGCCGCCCGGACGCGGCGAGCATCCCGTGCCACTGCGCTTGCAGCTCGGCCAACAGCGGAGCCAGGTCTGTCGTGGGCCGGTGCCCGCTCGCCCGGGTCAGGACGAGCAGCTCGGTCACCGCACGCTCCATCGAGTCCGCGCCGGCGATGGCCGCGGTGGCGGCGGCGCGCAGATCGGCGTCGGGGTCGGCCAGCGCGGACTCCAGCGTCCACCGCAGGCCGGTCAGCGGGGTACGCAACTGGTGGGAGGCGTCGGCGGCAAACGACCGCTCGTGCTCGAGCATCCGTGCGAGCCGGTCCGCCGAGTCGTTCAGCGCCGCCGCGACGGCGTCGATCTCGGCGATGCCGCTCGAGGCGGCGCGGGATTGCAGGTCGCCCTGGCCCAGGGCCGCGGCCACCGTGGCGACCCGCTCCATGGGCGCGGCCAGCCGCCGCGCCTGCAGCCGGGCGATCACCGCGGCGCCCCCCACGGCGATCAGCGCCAACCCGGCCATCGCCAGCCAGGTCAGCTGCGTCCGGTCGGTGACGATAGCCGTCGGCGACGCCGCCCGAATGGCTGCGACAACCGTCTCCCCTGAGCGGACCGGTACGGCGACGACGGTCTGGTCACCGATGATCACTCCGTCGCCGTACGAGCCGCGCAGGGCGCTGGCCACGGCCGCGTCGCCGGTGGTCGGGCCGGCACCGCTGACCAGCTGACCGTCGGTGCCGTACACGCCGACGATCACATTGGCCTCGGTACTCGGCAGCTCGATCGGCTCGTTGCGACCCACGCTGGGGTCGATGCCGCTGCCGGCGCGCAGCGCCAGCCGTTGCAGCTCCCCACGTTCATTGGCCCGGTTGATGGTTGCCGCGGTCAGCGCCAGCGGGACGCCGAACAGCAGCAGGGCCACGATCGTGGCGAGCACCGAGGCGTTGGTGATCCTGGAACGCACGAGCACCCTCCGTGCCGGCTGACGACCTGCGGTTGCCTCAGCTGCGCGCGGACACGAGCGCCGGACCGGTCCCGGCGAGGATCGGGCCGGTGTGCATCGCCTCGGCGTAGCCGTCCTGGAACGCCTCGAGCGTAGCGGCCAGGCCGTGCGTGGCGATCAGGTCGAGGCTGCGTCGGCCGAGGACCGATCGCTGCTCGGGAGAGCGCGCCAGCGCCTCGAGGTGCCGGCTCAGGGCGGCCACGTCACCGGGCGGGTAGAGCCAGCCGTTGATCCCGGGCCGGACCAGGTGCGGCAGGGCCATCGCGTCGGCCGCGACGACCGGCAGGGCGGAGGCCATCGCCTCCATGGTGGCCAGGCTCTGCAACTCCGCGGTGCCCGGCATGCAGAACACGTCGGCGTCCCGGTAGGCGGCGATCAGGTCGCCGTCGCTGAGCAGCCCGTGCAGCCGCACCCGGTCGCTGACGTGCAGCCGCTCGGCCAGCTCGGCGAGGTCGCGGGCGCAGGTCCCTCGCCCGACGATGTCCGCCCGGACCTGGACGCCGGCCGGGAGCAGGGCGAGCGCGTGGATCAGCTCGTCGACGTGCTTCTCCGCGTCCAGCCGGCCGACGAACAGGACCGACATCGGCCGCCCGGGGAAGGCCGGCACGGTCCGGGCGCCGGCGTACCGTTCGAGGTCGATCCCGCAGGAGATGGCCCGCGCCGGCCTGCTCCAGCCGTTGTCCCGCAGCAGTTGCACCGCTCGGGGGGTGGGCGCGGTGACCAGCCGCGCGCCGGCGAACACCCGGATCAGGTCGCGCCAGGCCCACCGCGCGATCGTGGCGTGCAGCGGTCGGAGGATCGGGGCGTATCCGAGCAGGTTGTCGGGCATGAAGTGGTTCGTCGCGACGACCGGGATGCCGCGGCGACCGGCGACCCGCAGCGCCGCCCTCCCGACGCCGAAATGCGACTGCACATGGACGACGTCGGGCCGGACCCGGTCCAGCAGCGCGGCGACGGACCGGCGGGCCGTCCACGGGGTGCTGACGCGGAACGTCGGGTGGAACGGCGTACGCCGGGACGGCACGGAGTGCACGGTGATCCGTGGGTCCGGGACGCCGACGGCCCGGGGATCCGCTGCGGGGCACAGCACGTGGACCTCCCGGCCGGCGTGGGCCAGCCCTCCGGCCAGCCGGGCCGCGAAGTTGGCCGCGCCGTTGACGTCGGGCGGGAAGGTGTCGGCGCAGATCAGGATCCGCTGCGCGGCCACCGGTCGGACGTCCTGCTGCGGCGAGATCGGAGCCGGTCGCGGATCGGGGATCGACCGGGCCAGCGCGGCGACTCCGCCGACGGCTACCGCGCCGGCGAGCAGTTGCAGGATTCGCACGGATTCGCCGGTGGCGGCCACCCCGAGCACGGTTCCGCTCAGGACCACCGCGGTGAACGGGTCGACGACGTTCGTGATGGCCACGACGACCCCCGGCGGCCCGGCGGCGTAGGCCTGCTGCAGCAGCCAGCAGCCGGTGAGCAGCACGACGACGGCTTCGGCCGCGAGGGGCAGCGCGGAGGCCGGCCCGGCCGCGGTGAGGGACAGCACCGCGGCCCGGATCAGGACCGCACCGATCCCGAAGGCGGCCGCGGTCGCGGTGGCCAGCAGCGCGCACCGGATCCGACCGCCCGCGCGCAGCCCGGCGGCCGCGACGACCAGCGTGCCGAGCACCGCTGCCTGCACGAATCCCGTCCCGCCCGGCACGAGCGGCACGGCTGCCGTGGACGCCGAGGTCGCCGCGACGAATGCGGTGGTCCCGATCGCCACCGCGGCGACACCGCCGAGGACCCTCGGCGTGGCCGTGACGGCGCCGGACCGGATCCCGATCAGCACGATGATGGCAAGACTGAGCGTGCCCACCGGCTGGACGACGGCGACCGGCGCGAGGGACAGCGCGACGACATGCAACGTGGCGGCCGAGCTGGCCAGGGCTCCGCCGACGAGCCATCGGCGGGAGCGCAGCAGCCTTCGTACCGCGGTGCGCCGCTGCGGATGGTGGTCCGAACCGGCCCGGACCGCGCCGTGCTGCAGGCAGGTGGCCACCGCGAAGCCGATGGCTGCGAGGACGGCCAGGCCGATGGCGGCCAGCGTCGCCCCGGTCACCGCCGGCCCCCCTCGAGGAGCGCCCCGACCGGGAGGTGCCGATCCGTGAGGCGGAGCCGGCCGGAGGAATCGACGGCCACCCGGGCGAGCAGGACGACGACAGCGACCTCGGCCACCATCGCCACCCGCTCCAGCAGCCCCCGGACGTCGGCCGGGAAGGTGACCGGCAGGCGGCTTCCGGGGGCCGGCTCGCTGAGCACCCCGATCCCGAACGTCGCGGCCGTGACGGCTGCGACCAGGACCACCAGCCCGACCCGGCGGGCGCCAGCCAGCAGCCGCGGGTCCCCACGCATCCCGTTGCGCAGCTCCCACCCGGCCAGGGGCAGGCAGCTGAGGAACAGGGCGCCGGCGTCCCGGTGCACCAGTCCGGCCGTGGTCGAAGCGGTGCCGGTCGGGTCCGAGGGAACGAGTCCCACGAGAACCAGCCCGGTGACCCACAGCGTCAGCCCGGTGCGGGCCCGCGCGGTCAGCGGGAGGGAGGCGGCCCGCCACGCCAGCAGCAGCAGGATCCCGCTGACCGCCAGCAGCGCCACCGCGGCGATGAGCAGCCATCGTCCGGCACCGAAGTACACCGACGCGCTGAGGACCCCGGAGACCGGGCTGAGCCGCCCGCTCAGGGCCAGGCTCAGGTAGCCGCCGATTCCCAGGGCCGCCATTGCGGCCAGGATCGCGGCTCGCCCGAGCAGCGCCGCCCGTGATCCGGGGTCCGGCAGCTGAGGCAGGCCGGCACGCGGCAGCTCACAGGTGCTCATGGACTCAAGCGTCGGCGCCGCGGATGAGAGAACGATGAAGATTGTCAGGCGTTTGGGTGAGGATCGGCCCAGGCGTCCGCCGTCGGCAGCGTGATCCGCACCAGCGCACCACCAGAGGCCGACCGGTCGACGTCCGCCGTGCCGTGGTGGATCGACACGACCTGCTCGACGATGGCCAGCCCGAGACCCGATCCGGGCAGGGCGCGGGCGGTGTCGGCCCGGTAGAAGCGTTCGAAGACGTGCGGCCGGTCGATCTCGGCGATCCCCGGTCCGTCGTCGGACACGGTGAGGGAGGCCCACGGTCCGGCGCGGCGTACCTCCGCCCGGACCAGGCCACCGGCCGGGCTCCACTTGGCCGCGTTGTACAGCAGGTTGCACACCGCGCGTTCGAGGGAGACCCGTCGACCGAGGACGGGAGCGGCGGCACAGTCCAGCTCGAAGCGGACCGGCCAGGTCCCGAGCCGGGCCCGGTCGACGGCGGCCTGCACGACATCGGCGAGATCGACCTGGTCGAACGGCTCGGGTACGGCGTCCTCCTTGGCCAGTTCGATGAGCTCGTCGATCATGGTGGTCAGCTCGACGGTCTGCTCCCCGACATCGGCCAGCAACTGCTCACGGTCCTGCTCCGGCAGGGTCCGCCCGGAGTCCGTGCCCGAGGCGTAGATCAGCAACTCGATGTTGTTGCGGATGCTGGTCAGCGGCGTACGCAACTCGTGCCCGGCGTCCTCGACCAGCCGGCGCTGAGCGGTCCGCGAGGAGGTCAGCGCGGCCAGCATCCCGTTGAAGGCGATCACCAGCTGGCCGATCTCCCCGTCACCCCGGACATCGATGGACCCGGTCAGGTCCTGGGTGCTGCTCACCCGCTCGACGGCGTGGATCAACGAATCCACCGGCCGCAGGGCGGCCCGCGCCACCATCCATCCCACGAACGCGGCGAGCAGGGTCCCGATGACGGCGACGACGGCGTTGATGGCGGCCAGCTCGCCCAAGGCCTCCTCGATCCCGCCGGTGTTGCTGCCCAGCGCGACCGCGCCGCCGTCGACGGCCACCGTCCACACCCGGTAGCGACGATCCTTGACGGGGACGGTCTCGACATCGGAGGTCGGGGTGCCGGCGGCGACCGCCCGGGCCCCCGCGGTTACCGGAAGAGCGGGGGTCTGGTCCCCGGTCGTCGCTGCCGAGCGCACCCTGCCGTTGGAGTCCAGGAACTGCACGACCAGGGAGCCCGGCGGGCCGGGCGAGGATTTCGCGTTCGGCGGATTGACCGACAGCAGGCTGTCCAGGGCATCGGTGGCGTTCGTCGACCGGGCGGCCAGCTGCACCGAGGAGGCCAACTGCGCGTCCAGATCCTGGTAGAGCCGGCCCCGGATGATGAACCACGACGAGGAGGCGACCGCGACCACCGCGATCGCGACCGCGGCGGCGGCGAAGACGGTCAACCGGCCGCGCAGGGACAGGTCGGCCCATCGACGCGGGCCCCGGACCCGCAGTTTCACCGGCTCTCCTCGCGCAGCACGTAGCCCACCCCGCGGACGGTGTGCAGCAACCGCGGTTCCCCCTGCGCCTCCAGCTTGCGACGCAGGTAGCTGATGTAGACGTCGAGGCTGTTCGAGCCGGGGCCGAAGTCGTAGCCCCACACCTGCTCGAACATCACCGCCCGGGTCAGCACGACCCGCGGCCGGCGGAGGAATGCCTCGAGGATCGCGAACTCGGTCCTGGTCAACTCCAGCGGCCGACCCGCCCGCGCCACCTCGCGGGTGTCCGGGGCCAGGACGAGGTCGGCGAAGCGCAGGTCAGCCGACGGCCGGGCGGCGCCGGCCGCGGCTTCGGCGGCATAGCCGGTCCGGCGCAGCATCGCCCGCAGCCGGGCCAGCAGCTCCTGCAGCGAGAACGGCTTCACCAGGTAGTCGTCGGCTCCCGCGTCCAGACCGGCGACCCGGTCGGCGACGTCCGAGCGCGCGGTGAGCATCAGAACCGGTACCGCGTTGCCTTCGGCCCGCAGCACCCGGCAGGTGTCCAGGCCGCCGAGCACCGGCATCATCATGTCCAGGATGACCCCGTCGGGGGGGTCTGCCCGCAACGCAGCGAGCGCGCGCACCCCGTCGCCGGCGATCGACACCGAGTACCCCTCGAATCGCAGGGTCCGCGCCAGCGAGTCGCACACCGCCGGCTCGTCGTCGACGATCAAGATCCGCATCAGCGTCTCCGGCCGGCCACGCCCCACTGTAGAGGCGGCCCGCCTGCCGCCAGGGGCGGTGGTGGACGCCAGCCTGGGCGCGTTGTCCGTGCGCTAACCCGGCTCTGGCTCCCCGACTACCGGTGCGCTCCTAGCGTCGGCGGTCAGGCCAGGGTCCGGCGAGGGTGGAGAAGGAGGTGGCGCGGATGACCGCGCAAATGCATGCCCGTCGGTCGGGAGGCTCCCACCCCGCCCCCTCCGGACCGGACCCGGTCGAATTGCGCGGCTGGGGACGGAACACCGTCGCCAACAGCACCGTGCTGCAGCCCCGCACCGTGGCGGAGATCGAGGAGCTGGTGCAGCGCTGCCCGCCGCCGTTCCTCGGCCGCGGCCTCGGCCGCGCCTACGGTGACGCCGCGGCTGTGGACGGGGGAACCGTCCTGGACCTGACCCGCTGCCAACGCACCGTCGCCTTCCGGCCGGGAGGCGGCCTGATCCAGGCCGAGGCCGGACTGGCGCTGGACACCCTGATGCAGCGGGTGCTGCCCCTGGGGTGGATCCCGCCGGTGCTGCCCGGAACCGGCCGGGTGACCCTGGGTGGGGCTCTCGCTGCCGACGTGCACGGCAAGAACGAGGGCACTGCGGGCACCTTCGCCCAGCACGTGGCTGCGTTCGAACTCGTCACGTCCGACGGGCGGCTGCACGAGATCAGCCGGGAACGCGACGAGGCCGCCTTCCTCGCCACCGCCGGGGGGATGGGCCTGACCGGCATCATCGCCAGCGTCACTCTCCAGCTGCAGCACGCGGAGACTGCGTGGGTGCGCGAGACGCGGCACCGCGTCGGCAACCTCTCGGCCGTCTTCGCCGCAGTGGAGGACAGTCGGGCCGAGCACGTGGCGGCCTGGATCGACGGGTTCGCCGCCGGCTCCCGGTTCGGCCGCGGCGAGATCACGGCCGTGGACGGTGCGAGTGTGTCGGACCTGCCGGCCGGTCAGCGGGCCCGTCCCTACGACACCCCGGACGCCGGCTCGCGACACGTACCCGCGGCGCTCGCGGGGGCGCTGTTGCGGCCCCGCCTCGTGGCAACGGCGAACACCGCTCGCTGGCATCGGGCGCGCCGTCGCGGCCGCCCGCACCTGCGCGACATTGGCCCGGCGCTGCACCCCCTGGACCGGGTGGCGGACTGGCCCGCGTGGTATGGCCGCCAAGGGTTCCTGCAGTACCAGTTCGTCGTACCCGACTCGGCTCAGGAGCTGGTCGCCGACGTGCTGCAGCAGCTGGCCCGCGCCGGGCACCCGCCGTACCTCGCGGTGCTCAAACGATTTCGGCGGCACGGTTGCGGCCTGCTCTCCTTCCCGATGCCGGGCTGGAGCCTGGCGTTGGACCTGCCCGACGGCGACCCCGGACTTCACCGGCTCCTGGACCGGCTCGACGGGGACGTCGCCGCTGCCGGCGGGCGGGTCTACCTCGCCAAGGATTCCCGGCTGCGTCCCGACGTGGTCGAGACGATGTACCCCCGGTTGCCGCAGTGGCGGCTGACCCGCGACGCGATGGACCCCGGCCGGGCGCTTCGTTCGGACCTGTCCAGTCGTCTCGGCCTGATCGAAGGGACGTCCACCTCGTGAAGGGGACAGGTACGCCGCCGCGCTCGGCGATGCTGCTCGGTGGCACCTCGGAGATCGGGCTGGCGATCCTGCTCGAACTCGCCCGGGGCGGCCTGCGCGCTGCCGTCCTCGCCGGTCGGGACGCCCAGGGCCTGGACCGCGCCGCCGGCGTGCTGCGCGAGGCCGGCCTGACCACGGTGCACACGGTCGCACTGGACGCCGCGGATTCCCCGGCCGAGCTCGCGGCCGCGGTGCGCACCGGCGACGAGCTGCTCGGAGGCACCGACGTCATCTGCCTCGCGCTCGGCCGGCTCGACCCACCCGGACCGCTGACGCCGGAAGCGGTCGCCGACGTGATGCAGGTCGGCCTGCTGGCACCCGCGGTCTTGGCCTGCGCCGCAGCGGACCTGCTGGCCGCCCGGTCCGGTGGGCACCTCGTCGTACTGTCCTCGCTGACCGCGACCGCGCCGCGACCTGCCCTGCTCGCCTACGGCGCGGCGAAGGCCGGTCTGGACGCCTTCGCCCTGGGACTCGGCGACCGGCTGCGGGCCTCCGGCGCGGGCGTCCTCGTCGTCCGGCCCGCCCAGGTGCGCACCCGGATGAGCGCGCACCTGCCCGATCGTCCGCTCACCGTGGATCCGGTGGACGTCGCTCGAGCGGTGGCCCGCGGTCTGAGCGAGGGCCGGCGGATCGTGTGGGTCCCGCTGGCCGGCCGGGCCGCTGCCGGCGTCCTGTCCCGACTGCCCAGGGCGGTCCTTCGCCGCCTGCCGGCCTGAGGCGAGGAGACCGTAATGTCCCGCCGCAGACCGCGGCGCCGCCGCCGCCTTCTCATCGTCCTGGGTGTGGTGCTGGCACTTCTGATCCCGGTAGGCGTGTCCTACGGGCAGGCGCTGACCGCACCGGGCTATGCCAGCTTCTCCGCGCGCAGCGTCGACTGGGTGCGCAACCACGGCGGCGAGTCCCTGGTCAACTGGTACGAGACGTACTACTACACCCACCACCAGCCCCCGGCGACCGGACTACCGACCGAGGCACTGCCGCCGGCACCCCCGTCTGCGACCCGCACCGTTCCCGGGACGAACGCACCGCTGACGTTGCCGATCCTGCCCGGTGTCGCAGCGCTGCCCGGCGAGGGCCTGTGGCAGCCAAGTCCCCAGCAGGTCGGCGGGATCCCGGCGTCTTGGACGACGTTCTTCCGGCCCGACCCCAAGCACACCGGGGTGGTGGCCGGGGTGTCGTGGCTGGACCGCCGCGTGGCGGTGCCCCAGCTCATCCCCGGGACGGTGGAGCCGGGCGGAACCGGCTACGCCGAGAACTACTCGGTGCCGGCGTCCGAGCGACCCGGGCTCGTCGCGGTGTTCAACTCCGGGTACAAGTTCAAGGACGCCCACGGCGGCTACTACATCGAGGGCCGCCAGGTCGTTCCGCTGAGCGACGGCGCCGCCTCACTGGTCGTGAACAAGGACGGGACCACCCGGGTCGGCAGCTGGGGCAAGGACGTGCGGATGACTCCGGACGTGGTGGCGGTCCGGCAGAACCTCCGGCTCGTCGTCTACAGCGGCAAGCCGAATCCGACGATCACCACCGACACCAGCGGTACCTGGGGGAGCACCCGGAGCCAGTTCCAGTACACCTGGCGCTCGGGCATCGGCATCGACCGGCAGGGCAACCTGATGTACGTCGCCGGCAACCAGCTGTCGATGCAGACCCTGGCCGAGGCCATGAGCAAGGCCGGGATCGTCCGCGGGATGCAGCTGGACATCCACACGAACATGGTGTTCTTCACCAGCTTCACCCCGGACCGCAGCGTCTCCTACGGGCTGGTCCCGCAGAAGCTGCTGCCGGCGATGCCGGGGCCGATGACCCGCTTCCTGATGCCCGACCAGCGAGACTTCTTCGCGATCCGGCTGCGCAGCGCGGTCGCGCCGTGACCGCCTTCCGGAGCCGGTCATCCAGTGCCCTCCACGCTCCCGGCGTCCCCCACGGGCTCCCGGCGCCGGGGTCTCCCCCCGACCCCGCGGCGCGCGACGCCGAGGGGGTCATCACCACACCGCCGCCGCTCCGAGCCCGGTGGTCCGCGGTGCCCCGCGGGCTGCTTGCAACGACGCGCCCGGAGCAGTGGCTCAAGAACTTCCTGGTCTTCGCGGCGCCGGCCGCTGCCGGTTCGCTGGACCATCTGCCGGCGCTGCTCGATGCCTCGGTCGCTTTCCTGGCCTTCACCCTCGCCGCCGCGGGCACGTACCTGCTCAACGACGTCCGCGACGTTGAATCCGATCGCCTGCACCCGCGCAAGCGGCACCGGCCGATCGCCGCAGGCGTGGTCCGGCCGGGGGCCGCGATCGCGGTCGCCGTGGCGGCGTTCGTGGCCGCGCTCGTCGCAGGGGCCTGGCTCGGCTGGCCGTTCGTGGCCGTCCTGATCCTGTACGTCACCCTGACCACGTCGTACTCGGTGTGGATGAAGAATGTCCCGGTCCTCGACATCGTCGCGGTCGCCACCGGATTCCTGCTCCGAGCGATCGGAGGTGGGGTCGCCACTGCCGTACCGCTGTCGGACTGGTTTCTCCTGGTGGCGATGTTCGGCGCGTTGCTCCTCGTGGTCGGCAAGCGCTACAGCGAGCAGCTCGCGCTCGGCGCAGGGAGCCCGACCCGGGCCACGCTGGCCGGCTACCCCCCGGGGTTCCTCGGCCAGCTGACCACCGTGGCCATGACCGGCACCCTGCTGGGGTACGCCGCCTGGGCGTTCCAGTACCTCGGCGGCGAGGTGTCCCACCCGCTGCTGGCGCTGTCGCTGCTGCCCTTCAGCGTGGTCATCCTGCGCTACGGCCTGATCATCGCCGCCGGTGGCGCGGAGAACCCGGAGCGGGTCGCGGTCACCGACCGTTTCCTGCTCGTGGCCGCGCTGTGCTGGCTGGTCCTCGTCGCAGGCGGCCTCTACCTGGCCTGAGCCGGCCGGACATACCCTGCTGGCGGAGCGTCGAGTGGAGGTTTGCCCGTGGCCAAGGTGTTGCTCGTCGAGGACGACGCCACCATGGGCAGTTCCCTGGACCGCGCGATGCGCACCAGCGGGCACGACGTGCGGTGGGTGCGCACCGGCGGGTCCGCCCTGGTCGACGTGCAGGACCGCCGCCCGGACCTCGTGCTGCTCGATCTCGGCCTGCCCGACATGGACGGTGTGGACGTCTGCCGGGATCTGCGCGACCGGCTCCCGTTGGCCGTCATCGTGATGCTGACCGCGCGGGAGTCCGAGATGGACGTGGTCGTGGGGCTGGAGGCCGGTGCCGACGACTACCTCGTCAAGCCGGTCCGGTTGGTCGAGCTGATGGCCCGGCTGAGGGCGCACGTCCGACGCGCGCCGGCCGGCGAGGCCCAGCAGGGCGAGCCGATCCGGGTCGGTGACCTGACGGTGGACCCGCGGTCCCGGCGCTGCATCGTGGCCGGCCGGGACGTACGGCTGCGCCCCAAGGAGTTCGATCTGTTGGCCCGCCTGATCTCCGACGCCGGCTCCGCGCTGAGCCGGGAGCAGCTGATGGCCGACGTGTGGGACGAGAACTGGTTCGGGCCGACGAAGACCCTGGACGTGCACGTCGCAGCGGTACGGCGCAAGCTCGCGCTGGCCGCCGAGGAGGCCGGCCCCGAGGTCAGGATCGCGCTACCGGAGATCACGACGTTGCGCGGTCACGGCTACCGGCTAGAGCTGGTGCCCTGACCCCCGTCGCGACCGGGGACGTCGGGCCCGTGTTCACGTCGCTGGTCCGCGCCGTTCACCCGCCGGCGGCAGCATCAATGGCATGACTCCTGTGGTGACCCGGCGTACGGTCCTCAAGACCGCAGTCCTCGGGACGGCGCTCGCGGCGACCCCGGTCCGGCTGTTCAGTGCCGAGGCCGCGGCGGCCCCGGCCCTGGACGGGATATTCGGCTACGGCGTGGCCAGCGGGGATCCCACCGCCACCGCGGTGATCCTCTGGACCCGGGCCACCCCGCCGCGGCCCGGCCGGCCCGCGGCGACCCCCGGCAGCGGCCTGGGCGACCCGCTCCCGGTGAGCTGGCAGGTTGCCCGCGACCCGGCGTTCCGCTCCGTCGTCGCGCAGGGTCGGACCACCGCGACGGCGGCGACCGATCACACCGTGAAGGTTGACGTGACCGGGCTGGCGCCGTACAGCCGCTACTACTACCGGTTCCGCGCGCTCGGACAGACCAGCCCGGTCGGGGTGACCCGGACCGCGCCGGACATCCCGGACGAGGTGCACGCGCTGCGGTTGGCGCTGGTCTCGTGCAGCAACTACACCGGCGGGTACTTCAGCGCCTACCGGGCCATCGCCCGCCGCGACGACCTGGACTTCGTGCTGCATGTCGGTGACTACATCTACGAGTACGGCAACGGTGCGGACCGCTACGGACCCCCCACGCTCATCGGGCGGCGCGACGCCGTGCCGCCGGTGGAGACCGTCGATCTGGTCGGGTACCGGTTGCGCCACGCGTTGCACAAGGCCGATCCCGACGCGCAGCTGGCGCACCGGGCGCACCCGTGGATCACGATCTTCGACGACCACGAGGTCGCCAACAACGCGTGGGCCACCAACGCGGAGAACCACACCAACGGGGAGGAGGGAAACTTCTTCCTCCGCCGGGCGCAGGCCTACCGGGCCTATCTGGAGTGGATGCCGATCCGGCTGCCCGAGCAGCAAACGGTCCCGCATCGCGGTACCCGGTTCTTCCGGCGCTTCGGCTACGGGGCCCTCGGCGACCTGTCGGTGTTGGAGACCCGGCAGAACCGCAGCGCGCAGATCGACGTTCCGCCGTTCACGACCAAGGGCGGCGGGTTCATCCCGGAGGGCGCCGAGGGGTTGTCCGACCCGGACCGGCACCTGCCCGAACCGGAGCAGCTGCGCTGGTTGACCGACGGGCTGACCGCCACGGGTCGGCCGTGGCATCTGGTCGGCAACCAGACGGTGTTCAGCCCCGTGCGGTTCCCCGGCGACGCGCTCGGTGTCCCGGGGACGACGCTGCTCAACTCCGACCAGTGGGACGGGTACCAGGCCGATCAGGCCACCGTCATCCGGCGGCTGGACACCGCACCGCCGGCGGCCGGCGACACGGTGTTCCTCACCGGCGACATCCACTCCTCGTGGGCCCTGGACCTGCCGGTCGACCGGGCCCGGTACCCGCAGGACCGGCACTCCGCGGGCGTGGAGTTCGTCTGCCCGTCGGTCACCAGCGACGGCTTCTACGAGGTGTTCACCGGGGGCGCGCCGACGGCCAAGACCGTTCGGGCGGGGCTGGATGCGGTGGCTGCGGCAACGGACGCCGTCCGGGCGACGAACCCGTGGGTGCGCTACCTGGACGGGGTGGGGCACGGCTACGCACTGCTCGACGTCAGCCCCCAGCGGGTGCGGGCCGACTTCTACCTCACCCCGACCCCGACGGTCCGGCAGCCCGATCCGCGGATCGACCCGCGGGTGGAACCGGCGTACGCCAGCAGCTGGCAGACCCTCGCCGGCAGCCGCTCGGTCGGCCCGGCCGCAGGCCCGGTCGGACCGCGCGAGGACGAGCCCGCCTGACCAGCCCGGCGGGTGCAACCGTAAGCGCCGTGTCAGTGCCGCAATCCCGAACAGGACATCGGGGCAGGTACCTCCCCCACAATGGGTACTCGTCCTCGGCACCGTCGAGGCCTTCGGAGGGATACCCGTGAGGCGTGCCACATGGCAACCAGCCGCCTGCGGCGACATCCGGCTGGTCTCGGCGACCCCCGACGGAGTGGCGGGGAACGGGTCCAGCGGCTTTCCGTCGGTGTCCGCAGCCGGCGACGTCGTCGCGTTTCGCGTCGGTGGCGACCGACCTGTCCACCCTGGACCACGACCGCAACTACGACGTCTACGTGAAGCACCTGGCCACCGGCGGGGTAGTGTTCGCCTCGGCGAGCCGGACCGGCGCCAAGGCCAACGTCGGGGGCGAGTTCCCGTCGCTGAGCAGCAGCGGTCGCTACGTCGCCTTCCAGTCCCAGTCGACCAACCTGGCGCCGGCTGACCGCAACCGCCGCAGCGACATCTATGTCAAGGACCTCCTCACCGGGCGGATCGCGCTCGTGTCCACGTCGACGATCCTCGAGGCGTTGTCCGGCGACGGCCCCACGGTTGCCTTCACCTCACGAGCGACCGACCTCGACCCGGGCGACACCGACCCCGGCGCGGACGTCTACGTCAAGGCCGTCGACACCGGCAGCATCCGGCTGGCCTCGATGTCCCGCTTCGGCGGACCGTCCAACGGCGACAGCTCGGCCGCGGCGCTGTCCGCCGACGGGCTGGTGGTCGCGTTCCAGTCCGCAGCCACCAACCTCGACCCGGCCGACCGGAACCGGTCGATCGACGTGTACGCCGTGGACCTGCGCTCCGGCGAGCTGCGCGTGGTGTCCAGCTCCGACGACGGCGTCATCGGCAACGCCGGCAGCGGCAACCCCGCCCTGTCCGCCGACGGCCAGCAGGCCGCCTTCGACTCCGCCGCCACGAGCTTCGACCCCGCCGACAGCGGCCGGTTCGACTACGACATCTACCTCAAGTCGCTGTGCCCAGGCACCGCCTGACGGCGCTACTGGATCGGGGCGTCCGGAGGCGGGAGCTGATACTGCCGGTCCTCGGTGACCGAGACCACCCCGGCGACCTCGGCCACCGCGCCCTGCCGGTCGGCAGGCACCGCACCGGTGACCACGCCGAGGGTGCCGAGCACCTGGTCGATCTGCATGCCCGCGGCCCGCAGGGCCGCCGCGACGGTGTCGACGGCATCGTCGTCGACGACCACCGTGACCCGTACCGGCCCGCTTAACACGATGCCCGCCGGTCGGTCACTGGGGCGCCAGCAGCAGCCCGGAGCCGACATCGGCCGAGGGGGCGAGCAGCCGCTGGCTCTCCATCGTCAGGATGGCCCACAGCTCCCGGCCACGGGCGTTGCTCGCCTGCGCCCAGAGCGCGGCCAGCCCCGACACGTGCGGCGTGGCCATGCTGGTGCCGCTGATCGTCTGGTACCGGTCGGGCAGGATCCAGGAGGAGTACACGTCGACCCCGGGGCCGGCCCGGTCGACCTGGCCGCCGCTCCCGGACCCGCTGCGGGCCGAGAACGGCGCCACGGCCAGCTGCTGGTCCAGGGCTGCCACCGCCAGGATGTAGGGACTGTTCGCCGGCGCCCCGACGAAGCCGGGGTTGCCGCCGGGCCGATTGGCGTTGTTCCCGGCCGCGGCCACGATCAGGGTTCCGCGGTCCAGCGCCCGGGACCCGACCGCCGTGTACGTCGGGTTCATGTCCGGGACGTCGGCTCCGAGCGACATCGACACGACGTCGCAGGCGTTGGCGATCGCCCAGTTGATGCCGGCCAGGATGTTCGCGTCGGTGCCCGACCCGCTGTCGCTGAGCACCTTGCCGACGAAGATCTGGGCCTGCCCGGCCACGCCGTACCGCCGGCCGCTGGCCGGTGCGGCCGGTCCACACGCGGTCCCGGTGACGTGGGTCCCGTGCCCGTGCCGGTCCTGGGCGTCCTGGCCGGACACGAAGGACTGCGCAGTGAGCTGCCGGCCGGCGAAGTCCGGGTGCGCCATCTCGAAGCCGGTGTCGAGCATCGCCACCTTGATCCCCGTCCCGGTCCTCGGGGAGGTCCCGGCCCGCACGGCCTGCAGCCCCCACGTCAGCTCGGCGGTGTCCTGGAACGGCGGCGCGGGCGGGGTGAGCACGTGGTAGATCTGCTCCGGGGCGACCGAGAGCACCTGCGGTCCGGCGTCGGCGGAGTCCTGCAGGGCGCGGATCTGCTCCGGTTGGGCCTGGACCACCGCGACCCCCAACTCGGCGAGGATCACCCCGCCGCCGGAATCGACCTGGGCGGCGTCCACGGCCTGCCCGGCGAACTCGCGGGAGTGCGCGAGGTCGGTCATCCCGGCGGCCGAGGCGAGGAGCGCAGCGGCGTCGACGGAGGGGTCGCGGAACACTACGACGTAGCGCCCGGTGCGCTGCGGGGGGGTCGGTTCCTGGGCTGTGAGCATGCTCGGCCTCCTGAACGCGGACTGCGCCTTGATGCTAATGCCGGGTGCCGACAGCGCCTGGACGCTCGCGCGCCGCACTCAGGACCACCTTCCCGGCGGGCGCCGCACTCGGGGATCGGTACGGTGCTGCCGTGCCGGGACTCGAGGACGTGCTGCAGGAGGCGCTGGACTGGCCGGCGGACAACGTCGCCGTCGCCGTCGTCACCGCGGACGGTGCGCTCGCCGCCGGCGCGGGTGAGCCGGACCGGCCGTTCCCGCTGGCCTCGGTGACCAAGATGCTCACGGCGTACGCCGTCCTCGTCGAGGTCGACGCCGGCACGCTGCGCTGGGACCGGTCGCTCGGACCCGAGGGGTCGACGCTGGCCCACCTGGCCTCGCACGCGTCGGGCTTGCCGTTCGAGGGCGACGTGCCGGTGGCCCGCCCCGGGACCCGGCGGATCTACTCCAACGCCGCCTTCGACCTGATCGGCCGGACCATCGCGGCGGAGTCTGGCCTGCCCTTCGCCGACCACCTCGCCGAGGCCCTGCTGGTGCCGCTCGGGATGGCCGGCACCCGCCTGCTGGGCTCGCCGGCCGCCGACGCAGTCGCCACCGCGGCGGACCTGGCCCGCTTCGCCGCGGAGCTGCAGGCCCCCACCCTGGTCCGGCCGGACAGCCTCGCCGCGGCGGTGTCGGTGGCCTTTCCCGGGCTGGACGGGGTGGTGCCCGGGTTCGGTCGGCAGCGACCCAACGACTGGGGGCTGGGCTACGAGGTGCGGGGAACCAAGAGCCCGCACTGGACCGGCGCCGCCAGCTCGCCGCGCACCTTCGGCCACTTCGGGAGAGCCGGGACGTTCGTGTGGGTTGATCCCGACGCCGGCGCCGCCTGCGTGGCCCTGACCGACCGGGACTTCGGCCCGTGGGCCGCGCAGGCGTGGCCGGCGTTCACCGACCGGGTACTCGCCGCGCTCTGACCGCCCCACCGCTCAGGACGCGTGGTGCACCTCCTGCATGCCGTGGACCGGGGTGGGGATGCCCTCGCAGCGGGCCTTGAGCTGCAGCGCGAGGTACAGCGAGTAGTGCCGCGACTGGTGCAGGTTGCCGCCGTGGAACCACAGCGCCTCCTGCTGGGTCGGCTTCCACATGTTGCGCTCCTCGCCCTCCCAGGGGCCGGGGTCCTTGCTGGTGTCCGAGCCCAGCCCCCACACCTTCCCGACCTTGTCCGCGACCTCCTGGCTGATCAACTCCGCCGCCCAGCCGTTCATCGACCCGTAGCCCGTCGCGTAGACGACGAGATCCGCCGCCAGCTCCGTCCCGTCCGCCAGGACCACCGAGTCCGGGGTCAGTTCCGTGACCTGACCGTGCGCCAGCTTCACCTCGCCGCGGGCGACCAGCTCACACGCGCCGACGTCGATGTAGTAACCCGAGCCGCGCCGCAGGTACTTCATGAACAGCCCGGACCCGTCCTCGCCCCAGTCCAGCCGGAACCCGGCCTGCTCCAGCCGGTCGTAGAAGTCCTGGTCGCGTTCGCGGATCGCGTCGTACACCGGCCGCTGCAGGTCCCCGAGAATCCGGTAGGGCAGCGAGGCGAAAACCATGTCGGCCTTGCGGGTGGTCATCCCCGCGGCCAGCGCACGCTCGGAGTACAGGTCCCCGAGGCCGAGGTCCATCAGCGAGTCCGAGCGCACGATGTGCGTGCTGCTGCGCTGGACCATCGTCACGTCCGCGCCGGCCTCCCACAGCGCCGCGCAGATGTCATGCGCGGAGTTGTTCGAGCCGATCACCACCGCCCGCTGCCCGGCGTAGCGGTCCGGGCCGGGGTGCTGCGAGGAGTGGTGCTGGTCCCCGCGGAAGGTGTCCTGCCCCGGGATCTCCGGGGTGGTCGGCCGGCCGGACATGCCGGTGGCCAGCACCAGCTGCTTCGGTCTGAGCGTCACCTCCGCCGGATCGGCGCCGCGGCGGACGACGACCGTCCACTCGCCGGCCGCCTCGTCGTACGACGCGCTCACGCACTCGGTGGAGCCCCAGTAGTTCAGCTCCATGACGCGGGCGTACATCTCCAGCCAGTCGGCGATCTTGTCCTTGGGCGAGAAGACCGGCCAGTTCTTCGGGAAGTCCAGGTAGGGCAGGTGGTCGTACCAGACCGGGTCGTGCAGGGCGAGGGACTTGTAGCGGTTGCGCCAGGAGTCCCCCGGCCGGGCGTTGCGCTCGATGATGATCGTGGGTACGTCGAGCTGGCGCAGCCGGGCGCCCAGCGCGATCCCGCCCTGACCACCACCCACGATGACGACGTAGGGCTGCCGGCTGTACCCGAGCTCGCTGGCCTCGCTCTCGCGCTCCTCCAACCAGGTCTGCCGGTCCCTGACCGCCTCGTGCAGGACCCCCCTGCCGCGCCGCTCGCTGAGAGGCTCCTCGTGTCCCGTGAGTTCGTCCAGCGTGGTGAGGAGGGTGAACGCGCCCTCGGCGGTGAGCCGGAGCAGGCCGGTGCCCCGGCCCACCGCGGTCTCGAACTGCAACCACGCCGTGATGACGCCGTCGGCCTCGGCCGGCGGCTCGGTCGTGGCGAACCCGGTCGGGTCGGTGCTGTCCAGGGTGGCGCGCAGCAGGTCCGCGACGCCGGCCCGGCCCTCCACCGTGGTGATGTTCCAGCTGAAGGAGATCAGGTCACGCCAGAAACAGGTCGGGGCGAACAGCTCCGCCGCCGCGTCGATGTCCCTGGTCGTCAGGGCGTCCTGGAACGTGCGCAGCCACCCGTCGACCCGGGCCTGCGGGTCGTCGGCGGCCTCCTGGGCGGCCGGTGCGTCGACGGTCTGCGTCATGCCATTTTCCTCCTCGGACGGATCTGCCCATCATCGGTGCCGAGGCGGACTCGGCGCTACCGCGGGACGACGCTCAGCTGCAGCGGAACGCCGGCCAGGCTGCGGCGGGTCTCGGGCAACGCACCGGCCAGTTCCGCCAACGCTCGCGCGGCGGGCCCCTGAGCCGCTCCGAGGACCACCGGAGTCCCTCGGTCGCCGGCCTCGCGCAGCGCCGGGTCCAGCGGGATCGTGCCCAGCAGCGGGGCGCCCACGTCGGCCGCGAGCCGGTCGCCACCGCCTGCTCCGAACAGCGCGGCGGGCTCTCCGCAGCGCGCGCAGATCAGCGCGCTCATGTTCTCCACCACCCCGGCCACCGGTACCCGAAGGTCACGGGCCATCCGGCCGACCCGGGCCGCGACGGTCTGCGCGGCCTGCTGCGGTGTGGTCACGAGCAGGACGGCCGCGGTGGGCAGGAATTCCAGCAGCGACAGCGTGACGTCGCCCGTCCCGGGGGGCAGGTCCAGCAGCAGCACGTCCAACGGCCCCCAGTGCACGTCGGACACGAACTGCTCCAGCGCCTTGTGCAGCATCGGGCCCCGCCACACCACCGGCTCGCCGTCGTCGACGAAGAAGCCGGTGGACACCAGCCGCACACCGTGCGCGGTGACCGGCACCATCAACCCCTTCAGTGCCGCGGGCGGACGGCGTACGCCGAACAGCTGCGGGATCGAGTACCCCCACACGTCGGCGTCGAGCACGCCGACCCGCTGCCCGCGGGCGGCCAGCGCGGCCGCCACGTTGGCCGTGACCGACGATTTGCCGACGCCGCCCTTGCCGCTGGCCACCGCGTAGATCCGCGGTGCCGGCGCCCACCGCCCGGTTGCCGGGTCAGGGCTGCGCGCCGCCCGCAGTCGGGCCGCCAGCTCCATCCGCTCGCGTTCGGTCAGGGCGGCGAGCAGCACGTCGACGCCGCGGATGCCTGGCACCCCCGCCACCGCCGACGCCACCGCCGAGCGCAGCCGGTCGGCGTCCGGGCCGGCCGGGCTGACGGCGGCCACCTCCACGCGGGCGTGCCCCCAGCGGCCGACCGTCACCGACCGCACCGTCCCGGCGGTGGACAGCGGGAGTTGCAACTCCGGATCGAGTACGCCGGCCACCGCGAGCGTCACGGCCTCCGTCGTTGGCCCGGGCACGGTGTCAGGTCACCCGAAAGGCGCGGCGGCGCGGCTTGACCGGGCGCATCATGAACTCCGGCCGGCGCTGCCCCTCGGGACCGAGCTGCGGGCGGGTCAGGTCCAGCCACTCGCGGGTCACCTGGTCGGCCCGTCGCCGGTCGACGTACACGTCGCCGTACCGGTCCTCGCGATGCGCCCGCTCCAGGACCACCTTCTGCAGCCAGCAGTGCATCCCGGACCACGGGTCGGGGTGGACGGCGAAAGCGAGGTTCTGGTGCACACCGGGGTCGTCCCACCAGATCCGGCTGGAGTCCGGGTCGGAGGAGGAGAACGGCCTGACGCCCGAGCGGTAGCGCAGCAGCCAGCTGTCCGGCCCGTCCGGGTGGGTGATGTCGACCCGGCCGGTGACCCAGCGGCTGCCCTCGTCCTCGTGCAGCCGCCAGCGCCCCATGTGGTGGGACAGCGCGCAGACGCCGGGCCGGATGCCCTCGGTCACCCAGACCCGGGCGACGAGGTGGCCGATCTCGGTGCTGACCCGGACCAGGTCGCCGGTGCCCACCCCGGCGCGGTGCGCGTCGCGGGAGTTCACCCACATTGGATGGGAGTTGCTGATCTCGTTGAGGTACTTGGTGTTCCCCGACCTGGTGTGGATCAGCGTCGGCAACCGGAACGTCGGGATCAGCACCAGCTCGCCGCGCTCCGGATCGACCTTGCGCCGGGACACATGGGACTCGATGTAGCCGGGCGTGGCGTGCTCGGGCCAGCCCCAGTCCCGCATCGTGGGGGAGTACACCTCCAGTTTCCGGGACGGGGACAGCCAACCGGCGGTGGTCGTGCCGTCGGCGTGCCGGACGCCGACCGCACCGGCCTCGCCGACCAGGGGTGGCGCGTCGTCCAGGGTGACCGGGCGCCGGACGACGCCCGCGGCGTCGACGTCGGTGCCGGCGAGTTCGTCCTCGGTCAGCTGCCGCTCGTCCTGCCGGTAGAGGTTGTCCGCGATCGTCACCGCGCCGAAGCGGCGCATGTAGGCCAGCGGCGTCAGGCCCAACTCCGCCGCCTTGTCCGGCAGTCCGGGCACCTGGTTCTCGAACACGTAGCGGTAGTAGTCGTCGACCGTGATCTTCTCGCCGGGTCGGTACGGCGACTCGAAGTACTGCCGGATGCCGAGCGAGCCGTCTGGGTCGATCCGCCACGACAGGTCGAACCAGAACTCGTTCTCCTCCCACACCTCACCGGGGTTCGCCTCCCTGGTGTCCGCTACCGGGTGGCCCATCCGCTCCATGGCCACCCGGCGGACCGGCTGCCGGAATCCCAGCCACCGCGCCGAGTGCGTCTCGTAGGAGTGCGTGTCGTGCCGTTCCGCGGCGTGCCCCATCGGCAGCACATAGTCGGCGAACTCGGCGGTCTCCGACCAGGTCGGCGTCAGCGCGACGTGCAGCCCCACCTTGTCCGGATCGGTCAGCGCGGACAGCCAGCTGAACCCGTCGGGATAGGTCCACACCGGGTTGAACACCCGGCTGAAGTACACCTCGAGCCGCCCGCGACCCTCGGCCAGGAAGTGCGGCAGCAGGATCGACATCTCGTTGGTGGACATCGGGTATTCCGCCGGCCAGGTCAGCTCGTTCCAGTGCTCGTGCGGCGGCGGCATCGAGGGCCCGTGCGGGATGAACTTGTTCCATCCGTTGGGGCTCGTCCCGCCGGTCGTGCCGATGCTCCCGGTCAGCGCGAGCACGAACCACAGCGCCCGGGCCACCTGCCAGCCTCCCAGGTTGCCCGCCGCCGCCGAGCGCCAGACGTGTGCGGCCAGCCGGCCGCCGCAGCCGGCCACGAGTTCGGCGAGATCGGCGATCTTCTGCTCCGGCAGCTGGGCCTCCTCCGCGGCGTAGGCGAAGGTGTACGGCGTGTAGTCCGCCTCGAGCCGGTCCAGGAAGGTCGCGAAGTCGACGTCGGCGTCCGGGTGCAGGTTGGCCAGGTAGGTCTCCCAGTTGAACCAGCGTTCGAGGTACGCCGCGTCGATCCGCCTGGTGCGCAACAGGTACGACGCCACCGCGAGCAGGATCGCCGCCTCGCTGCCTGGCCACGGCGCGATCCACAGGTCGGCATGGCTGGCCGTGTTGGACATCCGCGGGTCGACCACGACCAGCTGCGCGCCGGACTGCTTGCCCTCCATGATCCGCTGGGCGTGCGGGTTGAAGTAGTGCCCGGTCTCCAGGTGGCTGGACAGCAGCAGGATGACCTTGGCGTTGGCGTGATCAGGGCTCGGCCGGTCGTAGCCGCCCCACAGCGACATCCCAAACCGGGCGCCGGAGGAGCAGACGTTCGTGTGGGTGTTGTGCCCGTCGACGCCCCAGGCGGCCAGGAAGCGCTCGGAGAAGCCGTCCTCGCCGGGCCGCCCGACGTGGTACATGACCTCCTCGTGACGATCCTCGACGATCGCGGTCCGGATCCGGGCGGCGATGTCGTCCAGTGCGTCGTCCCAGCTGACCCGGTCCCACTCGCCCCCACCGCGCTGACCCTTGCGCCGCAACGGATACAGGATCCGCTCCGGGTCGTCGAGCTGGTTGATGGTGGCCGGTCCCTTGGCGCAGTTGCGGCCGCGCGAGCCGGGGTGCGCGGGGTTGCCCTCCAGCTTGCGGATGGACAGGTCGTCCTTGTCGACGTAGGCGAGCAGCCCGCACGCGCTCTCGCAGTTGAAGCACGTCGTGGGCACGAGCATGAAGGCACGCGGCACCTTGCGCGGATGCGCCTTTGCGTCGTACTGCACGTGGTGGTCCCACTCCGAGACCGGCGGGTAGTTCCGCAGGTTCTCGTGGGTGCGCTCTCCGGGCAGCTGGCCGGGCTCGACGGCGGCGGGTTCGGCGGCGGCGGGTTCGGCGGCAGCGGGTTCAGCGGTCATGACAGCGGCACGTCCTGTCCAGCGCGCACGAACACGCTCTCGTAGGTGAGCAGGGTTCCCTGCAGGACCAGCCCCGCAAGGATCACGGTCGCGAAGGGGGAACCGTTCCAGGACGGCGCGGCCAGCGCGATCGCCAGCACCGCACCGCCGATCCCGACCCACCAGAACGCCGCGGAGTACCGGCCGCGGACCACCAGCCGGGCCGCCGCCGCGGCCTGGGCGGAATGCTGCGGTCGGAGGAACTCCAGCAGTGCCAGCAGGATGTACGCCACCGTGCTCAGCACCAGGGTGCGTACGACCAGCGCCGCCGCTGAGTCGCCGTAGGAGCCGAACGCACCAACGATTCCCAGCGCGCCGGCTCCGACCATCACCGCCTGCACCACCAGCTGCGGCAGCAGAAGGCGGGACTGCCAGAGGTCGCGGCCCTCGGCCTGGGCGAACAGCAGGGCGGTGTAACCGGCCGCGAGCAGCGCCGTGGGCACGCCGAGCCCGGCCAGCACGGTCAGCAGTGGGCCGACGTCGTACGAGCTCACCTCGGCGACGATCCCGGCGAGCAGCCATAGGCCGGCCACGCCGCCGAATGCCGCCAGCGCGACCGAGCCCCAGAACAGCCACGACGTGGGGTTGGGTTTGAGGAAGATGTACAGGAAGCGGGTGGGCTGCTTGAGGTCCCAGACCAGCAGTGCGCCGGTGACCGCAATCGTCACGACCGCCAGGGCCGGCGCGACGACGGTGCCGACCACGCCGAGGTCCACGCCGAGGAAGCGGGCCAGCGCGGCCACGAGAACCGCACCGGCCCCGACCCCCTTGGTCCACAGGTACGTCGTCACCCGCCAGCCCCACGGCCGCGGGTGCGCGGTGTTGAGCGTCGTGCGGGCGTCAGGATCGCCCGGGATCTCCCCGGCCATACTGGCGCGTTGCTCGTCCGGGTTCGAGGAGTAGTACGAGGAGTCGACGGGGGCCACCAGGGGATCGAGGACCGCGGTGTCCGCGCCGAGGTAGAACACGTTCGGTCCGGTGTGCTGCTCCGGGGCCCGGACGCTGACCGGGTTGTCCTTGATCAGCCGGCTGATCCCGCTGTCGGCGTCGTCGAGATCCCCCACCCAGATCGAGTGCGTGGGGCACACCACCACGCAGGCCGGCTCCAGCCCGCTGTCCACCCGGTGCGCGCAGAAGTTGCACTTCGCCGCGGTGTGGGTGTTCTCGTCGATGTACAGGGCGTCGTACGGGCAGGCCTGCAGGCAGCTCTTGCAGCCGATGCACCGCTCGCCGTCGAAGTCGACGATGCCGTCGGGTCGGGTGAACAGGGACTTGGTGGGGCAGATCTTCACGCAGGGCGCGTCGGTGCAGTGGTTGCAGCGCAGCACCCCGAACTCGCGGGTGGAGTCCGGGAACGTCCCCTTGTCCACGTACTTCACCCAGGTGCGGAACTGGCCCACCGGGACCTCGTGCTCGGTCTTGCACGCCACGGTGCACGCGTGGCAGCCGATGCAGGTCCGCTGGTCGATCGCGAAGCCGTAACGCATGCGGGGCGCTCCTTGGGACGAGAGTGGGTAGACCCTAGTTGCGGGTCGGGGGCTGGTCGGTGACGGCGGGTGGGAGGAGGTCCGAGTCGGGATCCAGTCCGAGCGCGGAGACCGCCGCGGCCACGTCCGGGTGCAGGCGGTGGTGCTCCGCCATCCAGGCGCCGTGCCTGGTGCGAGCCAGGATGTCGCGCGGAGGCCCGCGCAGCGCCGCCAGGTGCAACTGCACCCCGGATTCCCCGAGGGAGCGCTCCAGCTCGGCGATGGTCTCGGTCCCGGTGTAGTCCAGCCAGCTGATCGCGCTGGCGTCGACGACGACGTGGCGCAGCTCGGGGCGACGGGCAGCCAGGCTGCTGACCCGGTCCGAGACCTCCTGCGCGTTGGCGAAGTACAGCGGCGCGTCCAGCCGGAGCAGCAGGACGGCGCGGTCGGTGTACACGTCGGAGTACCGCGACAGGTTGCGGTAGCGCGCGGTCCCTTCGACCCGGCCCAGCTCAGGGAAGTGTGGGCGGGCCGACTGCCGGAGGAAGACCACGAGGCTGACGCCGACCCCGACGCCGAGGCCGGACGCCGGACCGAGCACGGCGGTGGCGAGAAACGCGGCGACGAGTGCGATCAGGTCGGTACGGCGAACCCGGGCCACCTCCAGGGTCGCCCGCAGGTCGACCAGGGCGAAGACGGACACCATGATGACCGCGGCCAGCGCGGCGACGGGCAGCAGCGCCAGCACCGGCCCGATCGTGAGCAGGGCCACCGCGACCAGGACCGCGGCCAGCAGGCCGGTCAGGGGCGTCCGTGCTCCGGCGTTGAACGACAGCGCGCTGCGGGAGAAGCCGGCGGCCACGTTGAACCCCCGGAAGAGCCCGCACGCGGTGTTGCAGGCACCCAGCGCGACCAGCTCCTGGTTGGGGTTGATCCGGGCGCGGGTCCGACGCGCGAACGCAGCCGCCGATCCGATCGACTCCAGGTAGGAGACCAGGGCCAGCGCGGCCGCCGACGGCAGCAGGGCGGCGATGTCCGCGGTGGACAGCGCCGGAAGAGCGGGTGTGGGCAGGCCGTGTGGGACCGGGCCGATGGCGGCCAGCTGGCCGCGCAGTCCCGGCAGCGAGACCAGCGCGGTCACGACGACGAGCACCACGAGCGGCGCCGGCAGCCAGGACGGGGTGAACCGGCGCAGGGCGAGCAGCCCGATCACGCAGCCGATGCCCACCGCGGCGGTGACCCACTGGATGGTTCCGACGGAGTCGAGCAGCCCGGTGACCCCGTCGAGCAGGGTCGCCGTACCCCCTCCCCCCGACAGCCCGAGCAGTGGCCGGAGCTGGCTGACCGCGATCGTCAGGGCGGCGGCCATCGTGAATCCGGAGATCACCGGTACGGAGACGAAGCCGACCAGGGCGCCCACCCGCAGCGCGCCGGCGGCGATCTGCAGCGCCCCGGTGAGCAGCGCGAGCAGGCCGGCGAGGGCGACGTAGCGGCCGGGGTCACCATCGGCCAGCGGGCCGACCGCGGCGGCGACGAGCAGCGCGTCGATCGCGGCCGGCGCGGGGCAGGAGAAGTCGCTGCTTCCGAGCAGGGCGTAGACGGTGAGCGCGACCACCGCGGCGTACAGGCCGGTGATGGGTGGCGTCCCGGCCAGAGTCGCGTAGGCCATCGCCTGCGGGACGATGAGTACGCCGACGACGAGCGCCGCCCGCCCGTCGGCGGTGAGCAGGTGCCGATCGTACCCGCGGGCCCACCGAAGGGCGGGCAGGACCTGTTCCGGCTTCACCCGGCAGCCGCCCGCGGAGCGCCCCGCCGTCGCGGCGGGCGTGGGGACCCGCGGCGGGCCGCTGCCCTGGGCGCCTCCTGGTGGGCCAGGTCCAGGCGGTAGCTCCCGGCGGAGAACTGCGCGGTCACCGAGAAGCGGTCGCCCCGGACCAGGGTCTGGCGCAACTCCAGGGGTTCCTCGGCCCGCCTCCCGAGCCGGTCGATGGCCAACGCGGCGGCGTGCTGCCCGAGGCCGAGCAGCGTCCGCTCGGCCGAGCTGGGCACTACCGCTCGCAGGTGCTCCTCACCCCCGGTCAGGCGGATGCCGCAGCGCCGGTCCAGCTCGAGGTACAGCGCGGTGTGCCCGAAGTCGGCATCCAGCAACGCACCGGCCAGCGACGCAGGCAGCCACACCCGGTCGAGGGCCAACGGCTCGCCGGCGGCCAGCCGTAGCCGCTCCAGGTGCAGCAGCGGGGTGGAGGCCGCCAGCTCCAGCCGGGACGCGACCGCCCCGTCGGTGCGGACGTCGAGGGCGCGCACGATGCTGCGCTGCTCCGCGCCGGTGGCCTCCACCGCGGCGAACAGGCTGTAGATCGCGCCCAGCGGCTGTTGGATGTCCACCGGGCCGGCCAGTCGCGGGGCCCGGCCACGGGCGGAGATGACCACGCCCTCGGCCCGGAAACGGCGCAGCGCCTCGCGCACGGTGTGCCGGCTGACGCCGTACTGCTCGACCAGCGTCAGCTCAGGCGGAAAGGCCGCCGCGAACTCGCCGGAATCCACCCGGCGCTGCAGATCGGCTTGCAGCTGCGCCCACAGCGGGCGGGCCCCACCGCGATCGAGGGTCCGCGTGCTCGGCGCCGGCACGGCCACCTCCGATCGCGCTCGCCGGCCCCGCTCCGGCACGCCGGCGCGGTCGGCCGAAGCCCTGCCGGGGGTCCTCCGGCGGATCTAATGTACGGACATCTGCGGCCGGTGGGTAGTACCGCTCGGACGGCGCACGACGCGGAGTCGGGTTAGATGCTCCCTCATGACCGCCGGATCGACTGCCGAGCCAGCGGGATCAGTGGGGGATCGGCTGCAGGTCCGGCTGGCCGACGTGGTGACGGCGGCGCTGGGCCCAGTCGAGGCACCGGCGTTCCTCGGCCGGCTCGCGTTGGGCACGGCCGATCTGACCGACGCCCTGTCCCTGGTGTACGGCCGGAGCGCCGACGTGACGGACCTACTCGAGCGCGGCGCGCTGCTGGCGCTGGCCGCGGCCCAGGAGCGCCCGGAGGACCTGCGGCAACTGGACCGGCGGCGCGAGGCCGAGCCAGGTTGGTTCCAGGATCCCCGGATGCAGGGTTACGTCTGCTACACCGACCGCTTCTGCGGCACGCTGTCCGGGCTGCCCGAGCGGCTTGACTACCTGGCCGAGCTGGGCGTGACGTACCTGCACCTGATGCCGCTGCTGCGCCCGCGGCCCGGGGAGAACGACGGTGGGTACGCCGTCGCCGACTACCGCGCCGTCGATCCGCGGCTGGGCTCGATGGCCGACCTGTCCGCCGGTGCGGCCGCGCTGCGGGCCCGGGGGATGAGCCTGTGCATAGACGTGGTGGTCAACCACACCGCCCGCGAACATCGCTGGGCGCAGGGCTGGCTGACCGGCGATCCGGCGTACACCGACTTCTACACCGCCTTCGCCGACCGCGGGCTGCCCGACGCCTTCGACGCGACGATTCCGCCGGTGTTCCCCGACCGCGCTCCGGGCTCGTTCAGCTGGGTGGAGCAGGCCCGCGCCGGAGCCGGCGGCTGGGTGTGGACGACGTTCTGGCCGTATCAGTGGGACCTCAACTACGCCAATCCCAAAGTGCTGCTGGCGATGGTGGGGGAGATCCTGTGGCTGGCCAACCGGGGCGTGGAGATCTTCCGGATGGACGCGGTGCCGTTCCTCTGGAAACGGCTCGGGACCGACTGCCAGAACCAACCCGAGGCGCACGCGATCATGCAGATCTTCCACGGCCTGGTCCGGCTGGCCGCGCCGGCCACCGTGTTCAAGGCCGAGGCGATCGTGGCCCCGGAGGAGCTGACCGGCTATCTGGGGGCGCACGAGCGGTACCGGCCCGAGTGCGAGCTGGCCTACCACAACCAGCTCATGGTGATGCTGTGGAGCAGCCTGGCGACCAAGGACGCCGAGCTGGCCAGGCGGGCGCTCGGCCGGATGGCCCCCATCCCCGCGGAGACCTCCTGGGTCAGCTACGCCCGCGGCCACGACGACATCGGGTGGGCGGTCAGCGACACCGACGCGACGTCGGTCGGGCTGGACGGCTTCTGGCACCGGCGGTTCCTCAACGACTTCTACAGCGGGCAGTTCCCTGGCTCCTTCGCCCGCGGTGCGCTGTTCCAGGTCAACGAACGAACCGGTGACGCCCGCGTCTCCGGGACGGCCGCCGCGCTGTGCGGAATCGAGGAGGCTTTGGAGCGCGGCGACCCCGAAAGCCTGGACTGGGGGATCCGCCGACTGGTGCTCGTCTACTCCGTCGTCTACGGCTACGGCGGGCTGCCCCTGCTGTACATGGGTGACGAGTTGGCACTGCGCAACGACACGGCGTACCGGGCCGACCCCCAGCTGGCCGCGGACAACCGCTGGCTGCACCGGCCGTGGATGGACTGGACGGTGGCAGCCCGCCGGCACGACCCGGCCACCCTCGAGGGCCGGGTGTACGCGTGGGTGCAGCGCCTCGGTGCGGCCCGCCAGGACGTCCCGGCGCTACGCGGCGGCGCGGAGGGTACGACGTGGGACGTGTGGGACAGCCGGGTGCTGGCCTGGCAGCGTTGGGCCCCCCAGGGCGGCCACTTCATCGGGCTGGCCAGCTTCGCCGAGGTGCCGACAGCGGTGCCGCTGGGACCCCTGGCCGGGCTGGGGTCCCTGCACCCGGTGCTGACCGGGGACGGCGTCGAGTTCCGCGACGGAAGCTGGCAGTTGCCACCGCTGGGATTCCTGTGGCTCGCCGAGCGCTGAACCGCTGACCACCGGCGTCGATGCCGGGGTGCCGGCCGCCGGCGCAGGCTCGCCGCGACCCGCGCCGGGGCGGGCGGGCAGGATGGGGGGATGGCTGCTGGCTCCTCGGGTGTGATGGGCACGGCTGGGCGGGTGCCCGGAGCGGATCCCGGTCCTGGCGGGGACCTGTACCTCGGCGGCGGTCCCCTGCCGGTGGTCGGCCCGGCCCGGATCTACGTCTGCGGGATCACCCCGTACGACGTCACCCACCTCGGGCATGCCGCGACGTTCGTCTGGGCCGACGCCGCCGCCTCCGTGCTACGGATGACCGGGGCCGAGGTCTCGGTGTGCCGCAACGTCACCGACGTGGACGACGTCCTGACCCGGGCCGCGGAGGTCCGCGGCCGGCACTACGACGAGTTCGCGTTGAGCCAGGAGTACCTGTTCGAGCAGGACATGCGGGCGCTGTCCGTACGCCGGCCGGCGCACGAGCCGCGGGCCCGGCACCACATCCCGAACGTCGTCCGGCTGGGCCTGGCGCTGCTCGCCACCGGTTCGGCCTACGAACGCGACGGCTACCTCTACTTCCGCGGCGCAGGCGTGCCCGCGGCGCTCGGCCTGGATCGCGATGCGGCACTGGTGTTGTCGGCGGAGTACGGCGACCAGCCCGACGACGACCGTCGTGAGGACCCCTTCGACGTTCCCGTGTGGCGCCCGTCCGGTGCATCCGACCCGGCCTGGCCCAGCCCATGGGGGTGGGGTCGGCCGGGCTGGCACGCCGAGTGCGCCGCGATGGCGCTGACGGTGTTCGGGGCCAGCGTCGACCTGCTCGCCGGCGGAGCCGACCTCACGTTCCCGCACCACGCCTACCAGGCGGCGATGGCCCAGGCGGCCACCGCGGTCTCGCCGTTCGCCCGGGCCCGGCTCAACGTCGCCGCGGTCATGCAGGACGGCACGAAGATGGCGAAGTCGACCGGCAACCTGACCCTGGTCGCGGACCTGCTGGCCGACCACTCTCCGGTCGCGGTGCGCCTGCTCCTGCTGGACCGGTCCTGGTCGCAGCCCTGGGAGTACCGCCCTGACCTGCTCGGCGCGGCGGCGGACCGGCTGGAACGCCTGTACGCCGCGGCCGGCCGGCCGGCGTCCTCCGAACCGGCGGTCGCCGCGGTCAGCGCGGCACTGCTCGCCGACCTCGACGTCCCCGGGGCGCTGGAGATCGCCGAGGCCGAGGGTGGCGCCGCGGCCCGGCACGTCCTCGGCGTCCTGAGCCTGGGCTGACGACCAGCTGACCAGTATTCTGACCGTATGACCCGGACCATGACCGCCACGGACGTCAAGGCACGGATCCTCGCGCTGCTCGACGAGGGCGCGCAGGGCGAGGAGGTGGAGATCACCAAACACGGTCGGGTGGTGGCCCGGCTGGTCCCGGCCAGCGGGCCGTACGCGCTGCGCGGGAGGTTCTCCGGAGCTGCCCGGAGCTGCGCCGACGACGAGGACCTGTTCTCGACGGGAGTCAGCTGGAACCTAGGGTGAGCGCCGTCGTCCTGGACACCCACGTCCTGGTGTGGTGGTCCAGCGAGCCGGAGCGCCTCAGTCCGACCGCTACTGCCGCCGTGATCGGAGCCAGTGAGCTGCTCGTCTCAGCCATCACGTGGTTCGAGCTGTCCTGGTTGGCCCGCCACGACCGGATCGTCCTTGCGGTTCCGGTGCCGACGTGGCTGGACGGGCTCGCCGCGGGCGTGCAGACGGTAGGCATCACCCCGTCCATCGCCGATGTCGCCGTCGCCTTGCCGGCGTCGTTCCCCACTGATCCCGCCGACCGGCTGATCTACGCAACGGCCCTGGTCCGGGGAACGACGCTGGTCACCAAGGACCGTCGGCTCCGCAAGGCCAGGCAGCCGCGTCAGGTGACCGTCTGGTGAGCCCGCGGGTGGTCAGCGTTGCCTGGCCCGACGTCGCGGTCCCCTGCACCTCCATGCCGGGCCCGTCTGGCCGCCCTCGACGCCGCGGCACCCTCGTCGGTGCGGGGACGTTGTTGGTGCAGGCAGTCAACCCGGCGATCAGGGCTGCGATACCCGCGGTCGCCTTGAACATCCCACGATCACCGGCGACTGCGGGGACCAGGAGAAGCCGAGCAGCACGATGTCGACGAGATCCTCGTAGTGGACCAGGTTCACGATGTCCTGGATGTGCGTGCTCAACGTGACCTGCGGTCAGCCGGACTTCGCGACGAGGGTGAGGACGTCGTAGGACGCCACCGCGGCGTCGTCCTGGTTGGTGACGACGGCGTCCCAGCGCACCTCGCCGTACTCCGCCCCGGCGCGAGGGGAGATCTGCTTGGCCGTCAGGGTCACCGACAACCGGTCGCCGGGCTTGGCCGGAGTCAGGAAACGCAGGTTGTCCACGCCGTAGTTGGCCAGCACGGGTCCCGGGTCGGGGTCGACGAACAGCCCGGCGGCCAGCGAGACGATCCAGTAGCCGTGCGCGACCCGGCCACCGAAGAACGGGTTGGCCGCGGCTGCGGCCTCGTCCATGTGGGCGTAGAACGTGTCGCCGCTGAACTCGGCGAAGTGCTCGATGTCGGCCAGCGTCACCTCCCGGGGACCGGCGTGGATCGTGTCGCCGATCGCCAGCTCGGCGAGGGTCTTCCGGAACGGGTGTACGCCGTCGTCGTGGCGCCGCGCGCCGCTGACCCAGGCACCCCCTACGGCGGTGAGCATGTCGGGGCTGCCCTGGATCGCGGTGCGCTGCATGTGGTGCAGCACGCCGCGGATGCCGCCGAGCTCCTCGCCGCCGCCGGCGCGCCCCGGGCCGCCGTGCACCAGATTGGGCAGCGGCGCCCCGTGCCCGGTGGACTCCCGGGCGCAGTCCCGGTCCAGAACCAGGATCCGGCCGTGCCAGGGAGCCAACCCGAACACCAGCCCGCGGGCCACCGCCGGGTCGTGCGTGACCACGGATCCGACCAGGCTTCCGGCGCCGCGGGCGGCCAGCTCGACCGCGTGCGGCAGCGAGTCGTAGCCGAGCACCGTGCTGACCGGGCCGAACGCCTCCACCCGGTGCGGCGCTTCCTCGGCGCCGTCGCAGCGCACGAGCAGCGGCGGCAGGAACGCGCCGCGGGAGGCGTCGGCCCCGTGCACCGGGAAGTCCTGCGGGTCACCGACGACGAGCGTCCCGGCTCCGGTCAGTTCGCGGAGCGCGCGCAACACCTCCTCGCGCTGGCCGAGGCTGGCCAGCGCCCCCATGGTCACCTCCGGATCGGTCGGGTCGCCGACGACGATCCTGGACAGTCGCTCCCGGGTCGCCTCGATCACGTCGGCGGCCAGCACCGCAGGGACCAGGGCACGGCGGATCGCCGTACATTTCTGGCCGGCCTTGACCGTCATCTCGGTCACCAGCTGGTCGACGAACAGGTCGAACTCCGGCGTACCGGACTCCGCGTCCGGGCCGAGGATCGAGCAGTTCAACGAGTCCGCCTCGGCGTTGAACCGGACCGCCTCGGCCTGGACCACGGGGTGCGATCGCAACGTGCGTGCCGTCGAGGCCGAGCCGGTGAAGAACACCAGGTCCTGCGCGGTCAGGTGATCGAGCACGCCGGCGGCGCTGCCGGCCAGCAGCTGCACCGATCCCTCCGGCAACAGACCCGACTCGATCATCCGGCGGAAGACCAGCGCGGTCAGGTAGGCCGTCTGGCTGGCCGGTTTGACCACCGACGCGACACCGGCCAGGAACGCCGGCGCGAGCTTCTCCAGCATCCCCCACACCGGGAAGTTGAACGCGTTGATCTGCACCGCGACACCGAGCCGCGAGGTGTAGACGTGCCGGCCGAGGAATGTCCCCCGGCGCCCGGCGGGTTCGGCCGGTCCGTCGAGTACGACGGTGTCGTTCGGCAGCTCGCGCCGCCCCTTGCTGGAGTAGCTGAACAGGGTGCCGATGCCACCGTCGATGTCGAAGGTGTTGTCGCCGGCGGTCGCCCCGGTGCGGTGGGACAGCGCGGCGAACTCGTCCTTGGACTCGGTGAGCTTGAGGGCGAGTTCCTTGAGCAGCAGCGCCCGCTCGTGGAACGTCAGCTCCCGCAGCGCGGGACCCCCGACCGACCGGGCGTGCTGCAGCATTGCCGGGACGTCCAGTCCGGTGCTGGAGATCCGCGCGACCTCGGCGCCGGTGACCGCGTCCGCCAGCGGGGTTCCCTCATCCGGGGCGGCGTACCAGGCACCCTGGACGTAGCTCTCCAGCATCGCGGTCATGGGCAGCACGCTATCCCGCCGGGTTCGGGCCGCCCGCCCCCTGAGGCGTCGCGTGCGGTCGCGGGCGCCCTGCGACGATGCCCGGACCGTCGACGTCGAAGGGCACTGCTGTGGGGTACGTGTTTCTGGCCGCTGCCATCGCGGCCGAAGTCATCGCGACGCTGTGCCTGCGGGCGTCGGAGGGGCTGTCCCGAACCGGGTTCGTGATCGTCGTGGTGATCGGGTACCTGGCGGCGTTCGGTCTGCTCTCGCAGGTGCTGGTCCGGGACGTGCCGTTGGGCGTGGCGTACGGGATCTGGGCAGCGGTGGGGGTGGCCGCCGTCGCCGTGCTGAGCATCCCGCTGTTCGGCGAGTCCCTGTCCGCGATCCAGCTGGGCGGCCTCGTCCTGGTCCTCGTCGGCATCGTGGCGCTGGAGGCCGGGGGCGCGCACTGACGAGGTGCGGCGTGCTACTGCGCCTGGATCTGGATGAGGTTGCCGCAGGTGTCGTCGAGGACCGCTGTCGTGAACGCACCCATGGCAGTGGGCTCCTGGGTGAAGACCACGCCGAGCCCCCGCAGCCGCTCGGCCTCGGCGTCGACGTCACCGACGGCGAAGCTGGTCCACGGGATGCCGTCAGCGGTGAGCGCCGCCTTGAACGGGCGCACCGCCGGGCGGTCGTCGGGTTCGAGGACGAGTTCGGTGCCATCGGGCTCGTCGGGTGAGACGACGGTGAGCCAGCGGTGCTCCCCCAGCGGGACCTCGGCCTTCTTCCGGAAGCCGAGCGTCTCGGTGTAGAACCGCAACGCCTTGTCCTGGTCATCGACGAACACGCTGGTCAGGTTGATCCGCATCCTGGTCTCCTAATGGTGGCGCCGGCCACCGCTCGCCAATGGCGCGAAGCGGACCCGCGTCGAACTCGTGGAACTTGTAGCGACCCTCGCGGCGGGTGGCGACCAGCCGGGCGGCCGCCAGGACATCGAGATGTTGGGAGATGGCCTGGCGGGAGGATCCGAGGCCGTGCCTGGTGGCCAGCCGGCCGCAGAGTTCGAACAGGGTCTGGCCGTTGCGCTCCTGC
>JBBPYA010000337.1:0-2646 GCA_038200385.1 Mycobacteriales bacterium | reverse complement strand
GATTACGTTCTGCAAACAATCGGCGTTCAACGCGCCGAGCACCTGTCCGACCGGACAGGTGCCGGTCAGACCTTCGCGGGTACGACGTTCCCGGCCTCGGCGATCGCCGCCCGGACCGGCACCAAGGCAAGCAGCACGGCGCCCACCACGAAGAACACCACCAGCGAGACGATGGCGTACCGGTAGGACCCGGTCAGCTGGAACGTCAGTCCGAACAGGAACGGCCCGAGCCAGCTGGTGCCGCGATCGGACATCTCGTAGAAGCTGAAGTACTCCGCCTCCCGCCCCGGCGGGATCAGCTGGCTGAACATCGACCGGGACAAGGCCTGGCTGCCCCCGAGGACCAGCCCGAGCACGACCCCGAGCAGGTAGAACTGCAGCGCCTGCCCGACGGACAGGAAGAACGCCATGACGAGCACCCCGACCCAGACCCCCAGGCTGCCGAGCACCGTCAGCTTCGCGCCGTACACCCGGGCGATCCGGCCCATCAGCACCGCGCCGGCGAAGGCCACGAACTGGACCAGCAGGATCGCCGAGATGAGCACGCTGCGGCCCAGGCCGAGTTCCCGCTCGCCGTACTGTCCCGCGACCGCCGCCGCGGTCTGGATCCCGTCGTTGTAGAGCAGGAACGCGCCGAGGAACAGCAGGGTCTTGGGGTAGTTGCGGATGTCCGCGAACGTCCGCCGGAGTTGGCGGAAACCGGCGCTGAACACGGCGGCACCGCGCTCGCGGCCCTGCCGGACCTGATGCGGGCGCAGCCGGGTGAGGGTGACGACGGTGAAGATTGCCCACCAGCCGCCGGCGGACAGCAGGCAGAGCCGGACCGCGGTCCCGTCGTCGACGCCCAGCGCGCCGGCGTTCAGGAACAGCGCGAGGTTCAGCGCCAGCAGGACACCGCTGCCGAGGTAGCCGAACGCCCAGCCGCGGCTGGACACGTCATCGCGCTCGTCGGGCGCGGCGATCTCGGGCAGGAAGGAGTAGTAGATGACGATCGAGCTGCCGTAGGCGACGTTGGCCAGCACGAACAGCCCGGCGCCGAGCAGGTACCGCTCGCCGGCGACGAAGAACAACCCGCAGGTCGCCAGCGCCCCGATGTAGGCGAAGATGCCGAGCATCTGCCGCTTGCGCTGGGTCCGGTCCGCGATCGCGCCCATGACCGGCAGGATCAGGACCTGGATCAGGGTGGAGAAGGACAGCACGTAGGTGAAGAAGGAGCCCGGCGGTACGGCGATGCCCAGCGGGTAGACGTACCCGGAGGCGTCGGCGGCGTTCTCCGCGATCGTGGTGAGGTACGGCGCGAGGAAGACCGTCACCACGGTGGTGGAGAACACCGAGGTGGCCCAGTCGTAGAAGTACCAGCCGCGGCGTTCCCGCTGTAGCGCAGGGCCGGGTTCGCGCGGCACGGTCCCTGTCGACCCGCTCACGTCTGCCCCGCCCAGGCACCGCGGCGTTGCAGCACGGCCTTGAGGACCTCCGGCCGGTCGGTCATGACCCCGTCGGCTCCCAGGTCGAGCACGGCGTCGATCTCGGACTCGGTGTCCACGGTCCACACGTGCACCTGCATCCCGCGGGCGTGCGCGGCCCGGACCAGGTCGGCGTCGAGCACCACCCGGCGGCCGAACCGGACCGGGACCTGCACGCACGGCGGCCCGGACGGGGCGAGGCGGGACAGCCACCGGGAGCCGGCGGCGGCCCACAGCGCCACCACAGTGCGCGCTCCCATCGAGTAGCAGACCTCCGGCCCGAGCAGCCGGCGGGCCGCGGCCAGCCGCCGGTCGGAGAACGAGGCCAGGCAGACGCGCTGCTGCGCCGCGGTGCGGCGTACCGCCTCCGCGAGGGCAGCCGCGGCCGGGGCGGCCTTCACGTCGAGGTTGACGCGCACCTGCGGCCACGCCGCAAGCAGGTCCTCCAGCCGGGGGATGGGTTCGAGCCCCCCGATCCGGGCCTTGGCCACCTCCCGCCACGGCAGCCGGGCGACCCGCCCGGTCCGGTCGGTGACCCGGTCCAGGTGCGCGTCGTGGAAGGCCAGCGCGACCCCGTCGGCGGTGACGTGCACGTCGGTTTCCAGGTAGCGGTAGCCCAACTGCACGCACCGCTCGAAGGCGGTCATCGAGTTCTCCAGCCCGCCGGCGATCCCGCCCCGGTGCGCGAAGGCCAGCGGTGCCGCGGCGTCGAGGAACTCGAAGCGCCGGGACCGGGCGATGCTCAGCCGGGATCGACCTGGGTCGCCTCGTAGGCGCGGATGTCCAGGCCGCCCACGAGGATCTCGTGCAGGACGTCGATCAGCTCGGCGATGTGCGGGGTCTGCATGTGTGCCTGCCACGCGGCCAGGTCCCGCCAGTTGTCGACGACGACGAAGGAGCAGTCGTGGTCCAGCGCCTGGTAGAAGCGGTAGGACTCGCACCCGTCCTCCTGCACGCTGGCGGCCTGCGCCGTGAGCATGGCTTCCCGCGCCCGATCCCGGCCCTCGGGTCGGACCTCGGCGTACGCCGTCACAACGATCATGGGCTCTCCTGGGCTCGATGGTCCTGACACGCTAGCGCCTCGGGGTGCCTGGCCCGCCCGGTCCGGACGACGAGGCGGGGGAGAGCGGCGTCCGCGCGCATCACACGGCGCACGTGTCAGGCGTCAGTCCGGGATGGCCGT
>JBBPYA010000336.1:0-7424 GCA_038200385.1 Mycobacteriales bacterium | reverse complement strand
GGTACCCGGTGTGGGAGCGCACTTCGATGCTCGCCCCGGCGGGGAGCGGCCCGAGAGCTGCGTCGAGTCGGGTGCCGGACCAGCGTTGCTCGGCGTACCAGCCGCCGGTGCAGTCCAGTACCGCGGTGACCGAGTCGGCGCCGTCCAACTCCGTGGAGCGCCAGGTCCGCCCCGCGATCCGGATCGCGACGCCCGGATCGAGTACGGGTACGGAGTCGCTGACCCACTGGGTCACCGGCATCGCCTCCGGCGTGCCCGAGCCCAGCTCGGACGAGCCGGTCGCGCGCCGGCCCGCGCCGGGCAGCGCGAGCAGCCTGGATCCGCCGCCGAGCACGGCGTACGTCGCCCCGCTGGCCACGGCGAGCCCCGCGGTGCGCAACAGCGCCCGGCGGGACAGGTCCGACCGCCGCGGCCGCTGCGGGTGGGCCAGGGCGTGGCGCAGCAGGACCGGAATCGTCAGCAGCGCGCTCCCGACGTGTACCTGCAGCGCGGTGACGACGCCGTACACCCGGTACCCCGCCAGCGCGTGCAGCAGCCCGCTGAGCACGCAGACCACGGTGAGCACCGCGAGCAGCCGCCCCGCCCAACGGCCCGGCCGGCGGTCGGTCTCGCGCCGCCGTGCCCGCCCGACCAGGACCGACTTCCACGGGATGAGCAGCACTACGGAAAGCCCGAGCGTGCCGTGGGTGATCGAGACGAGGGAGGCGGCCGGGAGGGCCCCGATCGCGAAGGCCACCGCGCCGGTGGCCAGCGCCAGCGCGAGCAGGGCGAGCAGGGCGATGTTCGTCCGCCGCCCGGCCCGCCGGACCGAGCCGAACCCGCTGCCGCCCGCCCGTCGGTCGCCCCCGGGGACGCCGGCGCCGGTCAGCTCGCGCCTCCGGGCGGCCGCCGGAACTGGTCACGAACGACGCGTTCGGGGCCGCCGAAGCGTCGCCACCGACCAGGTGCCGGGCCCGGCCCACGCAACGGGTCACGAACGACGCGATTCCGACGGCCAGGATGTCCCGACTGACCAGTTGCGCCGGAGCTCACCCGCCCAGTGTGCGGTGGCTGCGGGAACCCCGCCACGACCGGTTGGGCAGGTACTTGCGCTCGCACCGGACTACCCTTGGCCCCGTCATGACTGCAACGGGTGCGACGCCGAGGCTGGACGCCGCGCCGGCGTACCTCGATCACGCGGCCTCGACGCCGATGCTGCCGGCCGCGGTCGAGGCGATGACCGAGCAACTTCTCCGGGTGGGCAACGCCTCGTCCCTGCACGCGGCCGGACGCGAGTCGCGGCGGGTCGTTGAGGAGGCCCGCGAGGCGATCGCCGGTGCGCTGGGCGCCCGACCGTCGGAGATCGTCTTCACCGCCGGCGGCACCGAGAGTGACAACCTGGCGATCAAGGGCATGTTCTGGGCCGGCCGCGACGCCGACCAGCGCCGCCGCCGGGTCCTGGCCAGCGCGATCGAGCACCACGCCGTCCTGGACTCGCTGGAGTGGCTGCGCAAGCACGAGGACGCCGAGGTCACGTACCTGCCGGTCGACGGCCTGGGTCGGGTCCATCCCGAAGCGCTGCGGTCAGCGGTCGAGGAGGCGCCCGAGGACGTGGCGTTGGTCTCGGTGATGTGGGCCAACAACGAGGTCGGCACGGTGCAGCCGATCCGTGAGCTGGCGGCCGTCGCGCACGAGCACCGGATCCCGTTCCACACCGACGCCGTCCAGGCCGTCGGGATGCTGCCGGTCGACGTCCGGGCCAGCCGGGTCGACGCCCTGACCCTGACCGGGCACAAGCTCGGCGGTCCGGTCGGCGCGGGCGCCCTGGTCCTCGGCCGGGACACCGCCTGTACGCCGGTGCTGCACGGCGGCGGCCAGGAGCGCGACGTGCGGTCGGGGACGCTGGACACCCCCGCGATCGCGGCGCTGGCGGTGGCCGTCTCGCACGCGGTGCAGACCACCGCCGAGCGCGCTCACCGGCTGTCAGGGCTGCGCGACCGGCTCATCCGCGGCGTGCTCGAGCAGGTACCCGACGCCATCCTGAACGGCGATCCGGGCACCGACGAGATCGACGGGGGACCGGGTCGGCTACCCGGAAACGCCCACCTGTCCTTCCCTGGCTGCGAGGGCGACGCGCTGCTGATGCTGCTCGATGCGCAGGGCGTCGAGTGCTCGACCGGATCCGCGTGCAGCGCCGGGGTGGCGCAGCCCAGCCACGTACTGATCGCGATGGGCGGCTCGGCGGACCGGGCCCGGGGCTCGCTGCGGTTCTCCTTGGGCAACACGTCCACGGAGGCCGATGTCGACCGGCTGATCGGCGTGATCCGACCGGTCGTCGAGCGTTCGCGGCGCGCGGGGCAGGCGGGCCTGCGGCGGTGAAGTTGCTCGCTGCCATGTCCGGCGGCGTGGACTCCGCGGTCGCCGCGGCCCGAGCGGTCGACGCCGGCCACGACGTCACCGGCGTACACCTGGCGCTGTCACCGTCGCCGGCCTCGCACCGGATGGGGGCGCGCGGCTGCTGCACCCTGGAGGACGCCCGCGACGCCCGCCGGGCCGCGGACGTGCTGGGCGTCCCGTTCTACGTGTGGGACCTGCACGAGCGGTTCACCGAGGACGTGGTCGAGGACTTCGTCGCCGAGTACGCCGCCGGCCGGACGCCTAACCCGTGCCTGCGCTGCAACGAGAAGATCAAGTTCGCCGCCGTCCTCGACAAGGCAGTCGCGCTGGGCTTCGACGCCATCGTGACCGGCCATCACGCGCGGCTGGACCGCGGGGTGCTACGCCGGTCGGTGGATCCGGCCAAGGATCAGTCCTACGTCCTCGCGGTGCTGCGTGCCGACCAGCTGGACCGCGCGATGTTCCCGCTGGGGGAGTCCACCAAGGACGACGTACGCCGGGAGGCCCGCGACCGGGGGCTCGCGGTGGCTGACAAGCCGGACAGCCACGACGTGTGCTTCATCCCCGACGGCGACACCCGCGGGTTCCTCGCCGGCCGGCTCGGGGCCCGCGCCGGCGACGTGGTGGACCATGACGGCGCGGTGGTCGGGCGCCACGAGGGCACGTTCGGTTACACCGTCGGCCAGCGCCGAGGGCTGCGGCTGGACCGGCCCGCAGCCGACGGGGCACCGCGCTACGTGCTGTCGATCAGCCCGGTGGCCAACACCGTCACGGTGGGCCCCGTCGCCCGGCTCGACGTCCGCGAGGTCCGCGCCGGGACACCGGTGTGGACCGGTCGCACCCCGCCGCGGCTGCCGTTCGAGGGCACCGCGCAGCTGCGCGCCCACGGGGCCGTATCGCCGGCCACCGCCCGGCTCACCGACGGCCGGCTGGTCGTCGAGCTGCACGAGGCGCAGCGCGGAATCGCGCCCGGACAGGCCGTCGTGCTGTACGACGGCGACCGCGTCGTCGGCTCGGCCACCGTGGAGTCGGCGCTTCTGGCGAGCGAGGCGCTGACGACCGGGCGCAGCGTCGGTACTGCTGCCCGCAGCTGACGGACGGACCGCCCTGCCCGCGGCCGACGGGCGGATCGCCCGCCGACCGCGTGGCCGGCGATGCTCAGTTCAGCTGGGTGATCCGCCCGTACGTCGCGGTGCTCACCGGCACCGTGAGCGCGCTGACGTAGTCCAGCACGTCGTTGGCCAGCAGGTCGCGCGTGACGCCCATCCCGTCGGCCAGCATCGTGTACCCGTCCCCACCGGAGTTGGTGAAGTCGTTGGTGGTCGCCGTGATCACGAACGACGGGTCGTTGGGGATCGGCGTCCCGTCGTCTAGGGTCATCGAGACCAGCCGCGAGCCCGAGGGCCGCGCGGCGTCGAAGACGATCTTGTAGCCCGAGATCTGCAGGAACTTGCCGTTGGCCGCCGGGATGTCGCCGACGCTGTACTCCATCGTGTCCCACAGCTGCGAGCCGGTGACCGTCCGGGTGACCGAGGAGTTGCCGAAGGGCAGCAGGGTGTAGATGTCCCCGGCGACCAGGTCGTACGGCGGCCCGGCCGCGTAGCCGGGGCTCGGCCGCCGCAGCGTCATGTCCTGCGGTAGGTAGCTGGACGGGATCTCCGAGCGGAGGCCACCGCCGTTGGTGAAAGCGATCTGGGTGTCGTAGGTGGTCCGGATCGCGTCGGTGACCAGGTCCCCGATCGCGACCTCCTGGACCCGTTCGACGGCCGGCGTACCGCCCCGCGGCAGGATGCCGTCGGAGGTGCCGATCACGCCGTCGAGTTCGGCGGCGAGCTGGTCGCGGTAGGGCTGCAGCAGCGCCACGACGCCCGGGTCGGGGGTGACGTTGGAGACCAGCGGAACGATGAACTGGCTGCTCGTGCGCAACGCCGTACCGCTGCGCGGGTCGACGACGATCCGGGTTTTGGCGTACGTCGCGCCCTTGCTCTTGTTCTCCAGCACCAGCTGGTTGTTGATGCGGTCGGAGTACTGGACGTCGGTGTGGTCGCCGAGGATGACGTCGAAGCCGCGCACCGACTGGGCGAAGTCGACCAGCGGGCCGCTGGCCGCGCCGGTGTCCGGGTCGATCTGGGTCACCCCGAGGTGCCCGATCGCCACGAACACCGTGGCGCCGCGCTGCTGGGCGACCGCCTTGGCGGCCAGGGCAGCCTTGACTGGGTCAGCGATCCGGAGCGTGCCCAGGTTGCCGGGCGTCACCAGGCTCGGCGCCTCCGGGTTCGTCAACCCGATCACGGCCACCTTCACCCCCGCGACGTCATAGATCTGGAACGGGGACACGCCTGACAGGTTCGGCGGGACGTTGCGCAGGTTGGCGGAGACGTAGTCGAAATTGGCCAGGTCGATCTGATCCTGCAGCCGGCCCAGGCCTGCGTCGAAGTTGTGGTTGCCGAAGGTGTCGGCGGTGAAGTTGGTGTAGTTCATCCACTCGATCGTGGGGGTGTCCTGGAAGAACGAGGACAGCGGCGGGCTCGCGCCGACAGCGTCGCCGGCCGTGAGCAACAGGGTGTTCGGGTTCTGCGCCCGATCGGCCTGCCAGTAGGAACTGAGGGCCGCGGCCCCGCCCACGTCGCCGACGCCGAAGATGTTCAGCGGATCGAGCTGGCCGTGGAAGTCCGAGACGTTCAACAGTTGGATGGTGACCGGGCGGTTGACGGCCTCGGACTCCGCTGCCGCATTGGCGGTTGCCGTGCCGGTCAGGGACAGTGCCGCGACTGCGAGCAGGGCGGATGCCGCTCGCGCTCGGCGGCGCAGTGATGCCTTCATGGATCTCCTCGGTAGCTGCCGACGGTGGGATCGATGTCGTAGGGCCGTGTGCAGACTAGGGCCCCCGGGTGGCCGAGCCCAGGTCTGCGCCCGGCCGATCCCCCTCGATCGGGCCTGCGGCGGCCCTCCCGCGGGGCCGCCCGTACCCTCGCGAGGTGACCGACGAGCGGGTACCGACCGGGGTGGCCACCGGGGTGGGTTCTTTGCCCGGACTGGACCCGGCCGAGGCGGTGAGCCTGATCTTCGGGGAGTTGCCGGACCTCCCGCACCTGCCCGAGCTGCCCGGCCGTGGCCCCGGCGCGGACCTGGTCGGCCGCTCCGCCGCCCTGCTCGTGGATCTGGCCGTGGACCTGCAGCCCTCGGGGTGGCGGATCGTGCCCCGGCCCGGCCGCGACCACCGCCGGGCCGGTGACTTCCTGGCCCGCGACCTGGACGCCCTGCAGGCCCACGCCGGGGAGTACGACGGGCCGGTCAAGGTCCAGGCCTGCGGACCCTGGACGCTCGGCGCGGGGATCGAGCTGCATCGCGGCGACAAGCTGATCGCCGACCCCAGCGCCGTACGCGACCTGGGCCAGTCGCTGGCCGAGGGCCTGCGCGCTCACGTCGCCGACCTGCGGTCCCGGCTGCCGCTGGCCCGCGTCGTCGTCCAGCTGGACGAGCCCGCACTTCCTGCCGTCCTCACCGGCCGGGTACCGGCGGCCAGCGGTTACGGGACGCTGCGTTCGGTGTCTGCGCAGCAGGCCGAGGAGACCCTGCGCTCCGTGCTCGATGCGCTCGACGGTGTCCCGGTGCTCGTGCACTGCTGTGCCGCGGACCCCCCGCTGGCGATGCTCACCGGGCTGAGGATGGCCGGGGTCTCGGTCGACCTGACGCGGCTCGGGACCGGCTACGACGAGGACCTGGGGCTGGCGGTGGAGGCGGGGCAGACGCTGCTGCTCGGCGTCGTACCGACGCTCGACGAGACGCTGCCCGAGCCCGTGCCGAGGGAGATCCGCGCGCTCTGGGACCGGCTGGGTTTCCCCCTCGAACAGGTTGCCGAGACCGTCGTCGTGACGCCCACCTGCGGGCTGGCCGGTGCCTCGCCGTCCCACGCGCGGGCGGCGATGGCGCAGGCGCGGAAGATGGCGGCAAACCTGCTGGACTGAATCGCCGCCGTGGACGGAACCGGCGCGGAAGCAGCGGCGTCGGAGTGCCATGCGAAGGACGAGCTCGGTGGTCGCGACGGTCGGGCTGTTGCTGTTGCTCGTCGGCTGCGCCCGCCCGGGTGCCGGATCGGAGGGGGTGGCCGTGGGCAGAGGGCTGCTGCCGGAGGGGTACGACGGCCGGTTCCGGACGTCGGCGACGGTGCTGGAGAGCCCCGACCACGGGCCGCAGCTGTGCGGGGTCGTCGCGACGTCGTTGCCGCCGCAGTGCGGGGGACCCGACATCATTGGGTGGGACTGGACGACGGTGCGCAGTGAGTCGGCCAACGGGACGACGTGGGGCAGCTACCTGCTGGTCGGGACCTTCGACGGGACGGCGTTCACCCTGACCGAGCCCGCCGTCGTCGACGACGGGACCCACCCCCGTCCCGGTTCGAACCCGGACTTCACCGCCCCGTGCCCGGAGCCGGCCGGCGGCTGGGCACCGGTCGACCCGGCGCGTACGACCGAGGAGACGCTGCGGGCGGCGATATCGCTGGCGCAGGGGAGCGACGAGTACGCCGGACTGTGGGTGGACCAGCAGGGGGCAACGGACAGCGACCCCCGCGGCCTCGTGCTGGTCGTCCGGACCGCCGGCGACGTGCCGGCCCTGGACGAGCGGTTGCGGAAGGCGTGGGGCGGCGCCCAGTGCGTGACGGCGGCGCGCTTCACCGAGACCCAGCTACTCGCCGCCCAGGACAGGCTGGCGGCGGAGCCCGGGTTCGTCAGCAGCGGGGTCGACGTGGTCGGCAACCGGGTGGAGCTGACGGTGCTTGTCGCCACCCAGGCTCGGCAGCGCCAGCTGGACGAGCGTTTCGGGGTTGGCCTGGTGTACCAGAGCGGTCTGCTGGAGCCGGTGGACTGACCGCTGCCCGTCCTCACGTTCCGCTTCAACGTCTAGCAGTGGGCTCAGGACAACGTCTGACCTGGACGACTAGATCGTGAGCTGGGCCTCAATCCGACTTCAGTCCGGGTAAGGGGCTCTTCGCGGTGGAGGGCGAATCCCTCGCTGATCGCGGTCACGCCGCGTTCTTGGCGGCGACG
>JBBPYA010000335.1:0-4714 GCA_038200385.1 Mycobacteriales bacterium | reverse complement strand
CCGGCCGGGCGTTCGAGGCCGAGACCAACGAGGCGGTGATCCTTGCCGACGACGGGACGTCGACGCCGGTCGGGCACGGCCGCAAGGCGGCGCTGGCGGCGGCGATCTGGGACGCAGTCGCGGCTCGCCGCGGATGATTGCAGCGGCTCGCCGCGGATGGTTGCAGCGGGACCTCGGGGCCGTCCGGCCCGGATCTGCCGCCCCGTGTGCACCGGCCGTCCCGGGAAACCCGGAACCGGCCTTCCACACAGGGACGCTGACTAGACTCGCGGCGTTGTCTTCCAATGAAGGGCTGGTCTCCGTGTCCAGACGCCTGTTCACGTCCGAGTCGGTCACCGAGGGCCACCCCGACAAGATCGCCGATGCGATCAGCGACTCGATCCTCGACGCGCTCTTGACCGACGATCCCCGCAGCCGGGTCGCTGTTGAGACGCTCATCACCACCGGCCAGGTGCATGTCGCGGGTGAGGTGACGACGACGACGTACGCCGACATCCCCTCGATCGTGCGCGAGCGGATCCTCGCGATCGGCTACGACTCGTCGCAGAAGGGCTTCGACGGGGCCAGCTGCGGGGTCAGCGTGTCGATCGGCTCGCAGTCCCCGGACATCGCCCAGGGCGTGGACACCGCGTGGGAGGCCCGCACAGGACGGGCCCGCGGCGGCGGCCGCACCGGCGAGGACGAGGAGGCCATCGCCCGGCAGGGCGCCGGGGACCAGGGCCTGATGTTTGGCTACGCCTGCGACGAGACCCCGGAACTGATGCCGCTGCCGATCGCGCTGGCCCACCGGCTGGCCCGCCGGCTGTCCGCCGTCCGCAAGGACGGGACCGTGCCCTACCTGCGGCCCGACGGCAAGACCCAGGTGACCATCGAGTACCTCGACGGCAAACCGGTCCGCCTCGACACCGTGGTGGTCAGCTCCCAGCACGCCGAGGACGTCGACCTCGACACGCTGCTGGCCCCGGACGTCGCCGAACACGTCGTGGGACCCGAACTCATCGAGCTGGGCCTGGACTCGGACAACTACCGGCTGCTGGTCAACCCCACCGGGAAGTTCGTGATCGGCGGCCCGATGGGCGACGCCGGCGTGACCGGCCGCAAGATCATCGTCGACACCTACGGCGGGATGGCCCGGCACGGTGGCGGCGCGTTCTCCGGGAAGGACCCGTCCAAGGTGGACCGGTCGGCGGCGTACGCGATGCGCTGGGTCGCCAAGAACGTCGTCGCGGCCGGGCTGGCCACCGTCTGCGAGGCCCAGATCGCCTACGCCATCGGCAAGGCCGAGCCGGTCGGGCTGTTCGTGGACTGCTTCGGTACCGAGGTGGTCTCGCTGGACTCGATCAGCAAGGCGGTCACCGAGGTGTTCGACCTGCGGCCCGGGGCGATCATCCGGGACCTGGACCTACTGCGCCCGATCTACGCCGCCACATCGGCGTACGGGCACTTCGGCCGGGAGGGCGAGAACTTCACCTGGGAGCGCACCGACCGCGCAGACGCGCTGCGCTCCGCCGCCGGCGTCTGACCGGCTCGGGCGGGCACCGGACCCGCCCGGTTCGTCGCGTGACCGGCTCGGCCGGGCCACGGTGCTGTCGTAGCCCGCGGCCATGATGGCGCGGTGAGTACGACGGCCCTCCCGCGCCCGGCCCCCCCGGTGGCCGCCGTCGACCCCGTTGCCCGGGTGGCCGTCGACGTCGGCCTGACGCACCTGGACCGGGCCTTCGACTACCTGGTGCCCGCGAAGCTGTCCTGCGACGCCCAGCCCGGCGTCCGGGTCCGGGTCCGGTTCTCCGGCCGGCTCGTGGACGGCTACCTGCTCGAGCGCCGCGCGGACAGCCGGCACGACCGGCTCGCGAGTCTGGAGCGCGTCGTGTCGCCGGAGGTGGTCCTCACCCCCGAGGTGGCCCGATTGGCCCGCGCCGTCGCCGACCACTGGGGCGGGTCCCGGTCCGACGTGCTCCGGCTGGCAATCCCGCCACGGCACGCGCAGACCGAGCGGGCCGCCGTCCCCGTCCCCCGCGGTGCCGGCCCGGTCGGCGACCCGCCGCCTGCGGAGGGCTGGACGCCGTACGGGACGGGCGCCGCGCTGCTGACTGCCCTGCGGACCGGGCGGGGCCCCCGGGCGGTATGGACCGCCCTGCCGGGGGAGGACTGGCCGGCCCGGCTGGCCGAGGCCGCCGCCGCCTGCGCCGCGGGCGGCCGCGGGGCGCTGATCGTCCTACCGGACCGGCGCGACCTGGCCCGGGTCGACACCGCGCTGCGCACCCGACTAGGCCCCGACCGGCATGTGGCGCTGTCGGCCGACCTCGGTCCCGGCGCGCGGTACCGGCGGTGGTTACAGGTCAGCCGGGGCCAGGTCCGGGTGGTCGTCGGGACGCGGGCGGCGGCCTACGCCCCCGTCGCAGATCTCGGTCTGGTCGCGATCTGGGACGACGGCGACGACCTGTACGCCGAACCGCGGGCGCCGTACGCCCACACCCGGGACGTCCTCGTGCTGCGCGCCCACCTGGCGGGCGCCGCCGCCCTGCTCGGTGCCACCCACCGGTCGGTGGAGGCCGCCCAGCTCGTGGCCACCGGGTGGGCCCGCTCGGTGACGGGCGGGCGATCCGCGCTGCGCGCCGCCGCGCCTCGGGTCCGGGCCCTCGGAGACGACGCGGCGCAGGCCCGCGACGCGGGGGCCCGTGGCGCCCGGCTGCCGTCCCTGGCCTGGGAGACCGCGGGCGCGGCGCTGCGCTCCGGGCACCCGGTCCTGGTGCAGGTGCCCCGCAGCGGCTACCTGCCGGCGCTGGCCTGCGAGCAGTGCCGACGGGCCGCCCGCTGCGCGGCCTGCGCCGGCCCGCTCGGGCTGCCGAAGGGCACGTCCGTCCCCGCGTGCCGATGGTGCGGGCGGCCGGCAGCGGACTGGAGCTGCCCGGCGTGTTCGGGCCGGCGACTGCGCGCGGTGGTGGTCGGGGCCCGGCGGACCGCCGAGGAACTCGGCCGGGCCTTTCCCGGCGCCCTCGTCCGCACCTCCGGGCGCGGCGACGTGCTCGACACCGTCCCTTCCGCTCCGGCGATCGTGGTGGCCACTCCCGGCGCCGAACCGGTCGCCGAGGGCGGGTACGCCGCCGCGCTGCTGCTCGACGGCTGGGCGATGCTGACCCGCCCCGACCTGCGCGCCGCCGAGGAGACCCTCCGCCGCTGGGTCAACGCCGCCGCGCTGGTCAACGCCGGTGCCCCAGTGCTGGTGGCCGCTGATCCGGGTGTACCGGCCGTGCAGGCCCTGATCCGCTGGGCTCCGGCGTGGCTGGCCGAGCGGGAGTTGGCCGAGCGGAGCGAACTCGGTTTCCCGCCGGCCTGCCGTTTCGCCGCGGCGAGCGGCCGGCCGACAGCGCTCGGGGATCTGCTGGCCACCGCCCGGCTGCCGGCCTCGGCGCAGGTGCTCGGGCCGGTCCCCGCCGAGCACGACCAGGAGCGCGCGCTGATCCGGGTTCCTCGGTCCGACGGTGCCGCGCTGGCCCGGGCGCTGCACCAGGCGCAGGGGGTCCGCAGCGCGCGCAAGGCGGCCGACGCGGTGCGCGTCCAGCTCGACCCGCTGGACCTGCTGTAGTCAGGGATCCGGCGGCCCGCAGGCTAGCCTCGACGCCCACCGTGAAAAGGGGATTCAGCCGTGACTCGACCGCGTCTGCTGGTGCTGGTGGTCAGCGCCCTGCTCCTCGCCGGAGCGGCCACGCCCGGATGGGCCGCCCCCCAGCCGGTACTCGCCGGGCCGGCCCCGGCCGGGCAGCCGCTGGTGACGTGGGCGGCCAGCACCGACGGCACGTCGACGACGCTGAACAACCAGACCGTCCGCAACATCGTCACCACCTCGGTGGCCGGTCGGGGCCTGCAGGTCCAGCTGTCCAACGTCTTCGGCGGCTCGCCCGTGACGTTCCGGACGGCCAGCGTCGGCCGGGCCGGTCCGGGCGCCTCGCTCGTCCCCGGGACGGTCCGCCCGTTGCGTTTCGGCGGCAGCCCGTCGGTCACCGTCCCGGCCGGCACGTCGGTGCTCAGCGACCCGATCGGCGTGGTGGTCCAGGCCCGGCAGACCCTCGCGGTCAGCGTGTACGTCGACGCCAAGGTCCGCTCGGCGTCGGGGCACAACCTGGCCCTGACCGACAGCTACCTGTCCGAGCCGGGGGACCACACCGGCGACACCGACGCTGCGGCGTTCACCTCCACGGTGCCCCGGTGGCTGTTCGTGCAGTCGATCGCGCTCCGCCAGCGACCGCAGCTCGGGATCGTGGCCGCCCTCGGCGACTCGATCACCGATGGGGTGGGGTCCACCGACGGCGCGAACAACCGCTGGACCGACGTGCTGGCCGAGCGGCTGATCGGCCGGCCGCCGGCACAGCAGCTCGGCGTCGCGAACGAGGGGATCTCGGCCAAGCGGGTGCTGCACGGCGGGTTCGGGCAGAGCGCGCTGGACCGCTTCGACCGCGATGTCCTCGCCGAACCCGGCGTGGAGTCGGTCATCCTGCTCGAGGGCATCAACGACATCAACACCGGCTCCGGGTCCGACGAGTTGATCGCCCCGTACCGCGAGCTGATCGCCCGCGCGCACGCCGTCCCGCTGGCGACCCTGCAGTGCAGCCGCTGAGCCCGGCGGAGGTACGGCCCTGAGGCTGCTCTTCGCCGGTACGCCGGAGCCCGCCGCCGTCAGCCTGCGGGCGGTCCTTGCCGCGGGCCGGCACGAGGT